>CADEGZ010000113.1 GCA_902827015.1 uncultured Pseudomonadota bacterium | reverse complement strand
TTCAGAATTAGATTTAGTGGTAGCAGGTTGTAAAGATTCTGTACTGATGGTGGAATCTGAGGCCAGAGAGTTGTCGGAGTCTATTATGTTGGGGGCTGTTATGTTTGGCCACCAACAATTTCAAAGCGTTATTAAAGCCATTCAAGAACTCGCCGAACAGTCTGGAAAGACTGCTTGGGAATGGAAACCAGTGGTTGAAAATACGGAATTGGCGACAGAAATTAGAGCAATATGTGAAAATGAATTGGCTGCAGCATACCAAATTCACGAAAAGCAGGAAAGGTATCATGCATTAAAAGGGATCCGCAATAACTTAATAGAGAAATTTCAGAATTCAGAAAACCTGGAAAAAACCAAATCGGTTATTAATACGGTACTAGAAACTTTGGATCGAGAGATTGTACGTGGGAGAATTTTGGCGAATCTTCCTCGCATTGATGGGCGTGATCTTAAAACAGTCCGCCCAATTACTATTAATACTGGTTTACTTCCTCGTGCCCATGGTTCTGCGCTTTTTACTCGAGGTGAAACGCAAGCCATTGTAGTTGTAACTTTGGGTACTGGCAGAGATGCTCAGCTTATTGATAGTCCGTTAGGAGAATATAAAGATACTTTCATGCTGCATTATAATTTTCCTCCTTATTCTGTAGGAGAAGTGGGTGCCGTTGGTAGCCCAAAACGCCGTGAAATTGGTCATGGTATGTTAGCTAAACGTGCAATACGAGCAGTGTTACCAAATGAGTTAGAGTTTCCTTATGTATTAAGAGTTGTGTCGGAAATTACAGAATCGAATGGATCAAGTTCTCAAGCCACTGTTTGTGGTACAAGCTTAGCTTTGATGGACGCAGGTGTGCCTATTAAGTCTGCTGTTGCAGGTATTGCAATGGGGCTTATTAAAGAAGGGGACCGTTATCAAGTGTTGAGTGATATTTTAGGAGATGAAGATCATTTAGGAGATATGGATTTTAAAGTAGCTGGAACGGCTAAAGGTGTCACTGCTTTACAGATGGATATTAAAATTGATGGGATCACCGAAGAAATTATGCGAGTTGCTTTGGATCAAGCTAAAGAAGGTCGTTTGCATATTTTGGGGGTTATGAATCAAAGCATTGCAGCACCTAGGGTTGAAATGTCGGAGTTTGCACCTCAAATTATTTCTTTTAAAATTAACCCTGAAAAAATTCGAGATGTTATTGGTAAAGGTGGTGCTACCATTCGTTCTTTAACAGAAGACACAGGTGCTACTGTTGATATTCAAGATGATGGATTGGTACAAATTGCAGCAGTTGATAAAGCGGCAGGAGAAGAGGTACGTCGACGAATTGAGCTCATTACTGCAGACGTAGAAGTGGGTAAGATATATGAAGGAAAAGTAGTTCGTATTACCGAATTTGGTGCATTTGTTAATTTCCTTCCAGGTAAAGATGGTCTGGTTCATATTTCTCAGATCACTGATAGAAGAATTGCTACGGTGGAAGAGGTCCTTCAAGAAGGCCAGGTTGTTCAAGTTAAAGTTTTAGAAATAGATCGTCAAAGTCGAGTGCGCTTAACCATGAAATTGGGAGCCGAAGCTGCCGGAGTGCCTGCTGCTTAATATCTGCCCTTTTGTTGGATCTAGGTGTCTATGGATAATGTAATTATACCTAAAACCATCCCAGAAAAGTTGTTATATAGTACAGTTAGAATTGTTGGTACTATTAATAAAGAGGCCAATTCGGTTGGTACTGGGTGTCTTTTTCGTATTATAAGCGATCACGGCGAATACAACGATATTGAAATAATTGTAACTAATAAACATGTAGTAGAAAACAGTAAAGGGTTAGAGTTATTTTTTCATGAAGGGAAAGAAAATGATAAAGGGCAAATATTACCTACAGGTAAATCATTATCTGTTGAAATTGATGGATATTCTAATTGGTGGTTCCCTCATCCTGTTGAAGACGTAGATTTAGGCATTTTATTATTCAAACCGATTCGTAAGTTAATTGTAGAACATCTTAAAAAGACTATTTTTCAGCAGTGGCTTGATAAATCTTTTATTCGAACAGATGTTGAGCTAACTAGAGAAACAAGTGTTGGTGAAGATATATTAATGATTGGCTGTCCAGTTGGACTATGGGATGATTACAATAACTTTCCAATTATTAGAAAGGGGATCTCTTCCACTCATCCGGCGGTTAATTTTCGAAATCGTAGTATTGGTGTGGTAGATGTTACTTGTTTTCGGGGATCGTCTGGATCTCCTATATTAACTTATGGGCATTCAGAGGGTAACAAAACAGATCAGGCAATTTTATTAGGAATATTATCAACAGGATCGACACACATTAGTGGAACGGAAATACTTCTTAAACCATTGTCGACTGTTTGGAAACCGCTCTCTTTAAATGAACAGATGATCCACTTAGGATTTTATATTAAAGCTAAAGAAATATTGCGGCTTGCTGCAGTAGTAATAGCCAAGGAAATATCAGGAAAATGATTATTGTGCAAGTTTTTCTGTTCACAATTCACAATCCTTTAAAAAACTTTCCTTTTTTCCTTACTGCCTATCTGATAAGCCTTAAAAATTTTCTCTAAGAGAACCTTTCAATTTATCTTTAAGAGGAGAAGAGATCGAGCTATTGTCTACAGAAACATGTTGCTGAGTATGAAGTCGGCGGTGCACCATGTTTAATGGCAGATAAGAAGGAGGGCTTGTGGAGAAATCTGTAGTAGGAATGGGTGTCGAGGCTATTAATGTTTGAGAAAAACTACTTGTTGCTTGATCAAAATCTGCTATTAGAGGGGTTGTATCAGGGATCCATCTTCTTTGAACGTAGTGATAGATACCACTGGTAATGTCTATAAGAATACTCTTAAGCTGATCTGTTGCAAGTTTTGGGTTAAAATCTTTAAGGTATTCAACAATTCTTTTAACAGAAGAATCCTCATCTAAGCTTTTCTTAAAATAATTAGGGGTTAGAGTAGATATGCCAGATTGTTTAATTAAATCAAGAATAACTTTATAAACTTCTTGTGATAAAGTAACGGCCATACCAAAATTGACATAAATTCTTTCTTCTAAAGAGGCGAGATATCTAAAAAATGCATATTGTACATTTTTTGGAGTGGTAGAAACTTCTGTTAATGGCTCTAGGATCTGCTCTTCTTTTAATATATCTTTAATTTGGTTATATCTTTCTTCTTCTAGTAGGGTATCTAATAGATCTGGAATTTTATATCGATGTAACAATTTTACACCATCCATCAAAATTTTTAAAGCAACTTCAGGCGGAAAATCAAAAAATTCACCGAATTTTTTAGATACGTTTTGAAAACTTTCTATTATAGAAGCGGCAGGCAGAAAAATTAAAAATATCTTTATAATGATCCACCTAGGTATGCTTAAATATGAAGACATTTCATCAAATCTTTTTAGAATGTCTAACAGAGAACCGTTTAAACTTCCTTCTGATACAATGGGGGAAGAAACTTTTGATAAAGAATCTTTTATTTGATCAAAACTATTAATAACGACTTCTGTTATTTTTTCTACGTCTTTTGTAATGTCTCCTGCACGTCGAATAGCGTGAGTTGCGATTTTAATTAAATAACGATATTCTTCAATATATCTAACAAGTATTCTTAAATCTTCTTTAAAGAATTCTATAAATAATGCAATACATTCCATTTCTTTAAGAAATTTTAAGCTCTTGGTGGTAATTGGAGATGAATATGCCAATGCTACCTTTTCGGAAACAATAGCAAATAAATCTGTTTGTGTAGAGTCTTTTTTGCTTCTTTTTTGATCTTGAAATTGCAAGAATATCGCTTTAACACTATTTTTTAAGAACCAATCAGCTAACATTTGGACTGGATAAGTGATATACCATTTTTGAGTGTTTCTACGAACAAGAGGTTCACCCATTCTTGAAAAATATTGCTCGATAGTGGCATTGATGATTATAAAATTTTCAAAAGTTTTAGTAGCACGGTGAGGTTGGCTTAATTGAGTATTCGATGTTTCATCATAATATTCTTGAATTTGTGTGGGGATTTTATTTGCATGAACTTCAATCATTCTATTATTTTGTTCTTCATCTAAAACCCATTTTCCGTGATTGGCAATATAGATTTTATAATAATTACCTTTTATAGGTAAAAAACCATGATCAGTAACCTCATCCTCGTCGGTTTGGTGATTTGAATGATCCTCAATTACAACAAAATCTTCTTTATCCTCTTCAATACTGAGATCTTTAACAATAAATACCCCTGCTGTAGGTACTAAGTATAATCCGTTTCCTGGTGGGACTTTAGGCAGTTTAGAAACAAAATAGCATTGGTAATTCTTAAGGGGATCTTGCAAAGGAAGATCCTGTTTATGTATCAAGAAAATATAGAGTTGTGATAATGGTCCATCAAAATAATTATATGGCAGGTTTAAATATCTTTGCATTAAAAATCTTTCAAATTCTACAAGGCATTTATAAGACAAACCTACGCCTAAGTAATGAGAATTATTAACTCCAGAAATTTCTATTCCTCTTTCAATAGATATTGCTGCATGGCTCAATTTGAAATCTATAAGCACTTGGCCTAAAAAATAAGCCTCTACCAAGAAGGCAAATATTGGATTAATAGGATATAGCGCTTTGCCAAGTACAGAACTTACTATATAAAATGCTAAACTTCGTGATTCTCTTAGAAGCGTAAAAGACGTTCTTTCTTGTGACTCTAAAGATTTTTGATGAACCAAATTGTTTTTAACAACAACTTTGTGAGCGACTTTGCTATAAACGAAATTGGTAAAACCAAAATATAGAATTCTTGTTGTTTCAAATACAGGCTCAATGGTATATTCAAATATGATTTTTAATCCTGGTAAACGCAGCAAAGATCTTAATAACAAAAACTTTAGGATGTTTTGAAAGGTAAAAGCAATTCCGAAACTAAGGAAATTATATTTTAAAGAAGATTTGAAAACTCGGCGTAGATCTTGAGCTTCTTTGTTTTGTAAAGTTTTGATACTGCTTGTAGAAAAATATCTTGTACTGCCGGCTACAATGTCTATTACCATGGATTTTACTTTTGGGAAAAGTGCTTTTGCACCTTTAATAACAGTAGATAATATTAAGCGCGCTACTGGAGAAACAACCTCTTTAACTTGTTGTGTGGTATGAGCGATAGACTGCATCCATTGTGGTATTTTTTCAAAGAACATATTGTCCTCCCTGATATAATAAATCTTCGCTCTATACCTATCTATACCGCAGAACTGCAGAGCAGGAATTTATTTATCAAAATTCTACTATTTTTGCACCAGAATTACTATTGACAGGGGGGATAACTGTCTAGAAGCTTGTTACCTAAGAAAGGTATACCATTTTAAAAAGTTTTTAAACGCAAGCAGCAGCTATTTTTACTTTTTCTTTGGTTTGAGCTATCACAGCCTCTATGTCTTTTTTATAAACAGGTTTTGTAAAAACTAACTCTATACCGGCTGCTATACAATCTTTTTGAATAAGCTCTTTTGTAAAGGCGGTAAAAGCGATTAATCGCGTTTTTTTATGAAGTTCTCTTTGTCGAAGTTCAATTGCGACCTCTATCCCGCTTCTATCTGGCAAACCAATATCAAGTATAATGAGATCATATAAATTATCTGCCATGGATAAGGCTTCTTTAGCACTAGACGCAAAATCAACATGACAGTCTAAGTCAGTTAGGATCACATTATATAGAAATTGGATACTTTGGTTATCTTCAACGAGTAATATTTGGAATTTTCTGAAAGGTGCAGTAGATATATTTAGGGAAGTATTTTCAAGTAATTTACTAACTGGAGGGTCACCACCACTTTTATTCATAAAATTAAAACATTCATCCTTGTTCATTTTAAAGCACATCTACTAGATGATTACCTTTCCGAATTATTTGACCTTCCTTAATTATCAATAATTAATCCCAGGTATCATATAGGGGATTTTATAGGGATCTGTGCTAATTATCAACCATTCTTCACGCAATTTTCAGTTTATTTTCTAACATAATATAGTCCAAAAATCCTATTAATAGAGCTTGTATTCTTTATTTTCTTGTTGATAAAATTAAGGAGTTTATAAGGAAAATTTTCTAATCAAATTAGTAAAGTATCCGTTAGGATAGAAAGGACATGAAGGCAAGGATAAGGGAAATAAAGAATTTTTCAAAAGGAATTGTTAATTTAATTGCCCCCTCTATTGCCATTGGTAAAAAACAGCTTGGTATTAGTACCTTTGGTTATCGACGCTTTTTAATGGATGGTAGGAGTTTTGGCTTTTCTGATAACGATCTTTGGAACCAACTATGCCTGGAACATTTTACAGGTGTTAATATCCTGGAGTATGAGATAGATCTAAAACGGTTTATTATTTCTGAAGAGCCGTATTTCATGCGAAAAGGATTGCCACCCTCAGATAGCCGTTTCCTTAAGGCACTGCACGAAACAAATATTTGGAATTCTTTGTGTTTATATCGAAAAAATGCTAATGATCTTTCCATCGAAGCATTTTTTCTAGGAGCTACGCGAGATGATGTCAATATAACCAAAATTTATATAGATAGATTGGATTTTATCCATAATTGGGTTGCATTGATTCAAATGCAGTTATCAAGATATTTTATTGAAAAAAAAAAAAATTATTTTTTAAAAACTATTAATTATCAAAATATTTTAAAGAAACTAAA
>CADEGZ010000112.1 GCA_902827015.1 uncultured Pseudomonadota bacterium | reverse complement strand
CATCCGCCGCTATCATAACCAACTTATGGAGAGTCAGTCATGAATCAAAATAGTTGTGTTCCAGGAAACGTAGTATAAAACTTACAGGTGAAAGTCCTGTCACAGAAGGAGAAGTCAGCTCCACTGTGTAGCCAGCCTTGCGTCTCTTAGAGTAATCGAAAGAGGATGAAACGTAGGCAGCGAAATGCAACGAGCCGAAATGAAGTGAACGAGTTGGCCCCGAAATAGATTTCAGTCGTAAAAGCCGATGCTTCAACTATGGCAGTAGGCAATAGACGCCTGGAGGTTCACGCTGACGAATCCCGAAGGGTGGTCAATTACCGGGGTGACAAGCGTTGGCGAGTGCATAGAGTTTTATGTGGAAACCTGGGAAGCCCGTAGTGCGCTTTTAAGGAACGGAAGTATTCGGAAGTCAAGCTATAAAATGTAAGACCCCGAAGATGGCATACGGGTGGCTGAGCCGACCATAGTAGTGATGAGAGTGGGTAATGCCAATGGAGCGAAGGGTCGGCAGATAGAAAGAGCGTGAAGGGGAAACAATGTTTGTACACAGCAATGACAAAGAAGCGTGGTTAACGAAACTAGAGCGCATAGGCAAACTTGCAGCGACAGATACTACAATCGTATTCAACAACGTTGGACACGTACTTAGTGTTGAAATGCTGCGGGATATTTATCAAGAGCTGGATGGAAGAAAAGCGATTGGTATAGATGGAGTTACTAAGGAAGAGTATGGCAAAAACTTAGATGAAAATCTGAGGGATGTATTGCAGAAAATCCGAAGAGGCACTTATAAACCGCGGGCATCGAGAATGGTTGAAATCCCGAAAGAAGATGGGAGTACACGTCCTTTGGCAATTGCTTGTTTTGAGGATAAATTGGTACAATCGGCAGTTAATAAAATTCTCTGCACGCTCTTTGAACCAATGTTTCTTCCCTGTTCTATGGGTTTCAGACCAGAACATGACTGTCACGAGGCATTAAGAGCCTTGAATCAAAGCACGTATCAAAACCAAGACGGGGCAGTGGTTGAAATTGATATTCGAAAATATTTTGATTAGGCATCTTGATACTCCTCTCTAAAATCCGCATCATATATAAGACCATCTTTTAACTGGCGAAGCAACTTTATTGTTTCGTGTTTATCAGGAAACAAATAAGCATCAAATTCTGTATTCTTAACTACCTTAATTTTACCATTATGTATTCTATCATAAACCCAATGTTTATCTACTCCAAGATTTTTTGCAATTTGAGTTACTGATAAATATCCTTCTTTATGTAGCTTGTGTGATTGTGATTCATTTTGCAATAGACCATGTTTTAGTCTAATAGTTTGTACTGTACTAGATAAAACATAGGATTTCATAGGAGAACGATAACCTTCAGCTGTTAGTTGTTGAGCAATAAATTTATCGTTTTTACCCTGTTGACTTAGAGAGATGATTTTTTTCTCCATTTCTTTTGCAAAAGATAATTCCTTAAAAGAGCCAACATTAATATTAATTATTGCTGTGGTCACTTCTCCACCTTTCCATACAACACGGATAGATAATGAACTTCGCTCTTTGCGATGTACAATTACTTTATCAATAAGACAACGCAAAAAATTTTTTTGTTGAGTACGTAATAGTGTATTCCAGATAGTTGGTAATTGTTTTCCAATATTTTTAAAAGCAGCCTTCATTTCATCAGAAATCTCTACAAAACATTTTTCTTTAGATTTTTCTTCAGCAGCTTTTTCTGTTTTATTAAGATCACGTAAGGCTTGTTCCCAACGTTTTTCTAATTCAGCTGCAACTAATCTATTTTCTGGATCAACTTTATTAAACTGTGCTTCAGCAAACTTCACTTGATAGCGTAATCGCTCTAGTTGTTGTTGCTGTGCTTTAAATAGTGATTGTTTCTCTATATCTTGCTCCCTTAAAGTAGCTTCATAAGCATCTAATTCTATTGGTGATAAAGCTTCAAAAAATATATTGATCACATATCTATCTGTAGGATCTGCTGGGATAAATTGACAAACAGGTGTATGGTATTGTGCTCTAAGATGGTTACACAAATAACGATTTCCACCCTTATATTGTACAACCATCTTATGGCCACAAATACCGCAATAAATAATACCATGTAACAATGCTGCTCCTGGACGAGCAACACCACGAGTTTTATTTCTAGTATATTCAGCGTAATTTTGTTTCAACATTTCTTGGATTGTATCAAATGTTTCCACAGAAATATAAGCTGGATATTTATCTGGGATAACAATTTTCCATTGTTCTCTTGGTAACTTACGAGTTGTTTTATCTGTTGCTGCTGGTCCAATTTTTGAAGTTCGTGTTTTACCGTAAACAAAAATACCTGCATATGCTGGATTTTTTAAAACATTTGATAAAGTAGCTAGAGTTGGTTTACGCCATTGTAATTGGCGAAACTTATCATAACGTGGCATCAGCAGGCCATGTTTATTAAAATAAGTCAAGGTCTGAGCAATAGTTTTTTTACGAAAAAAAACTTCAAACACTTGCTGGATGCTATCTTGAACTTCTCGATTAGGATCTTTTTCTACTTGTTCTAAACAATTACGATGTAACCCTACTGGTAATGATAGAGCTAATTCTCCCCGTTGAGCTTTATTTAATAACCCCGCTGTCATACGTGCCCTAATAGTACTTAGTTCTACCTCGGCTAATTGGCCTTTTAAACCAAGAAGTAGACGGCCATTTATGCTACCAGGATCATAAACACCATCGCGATCAGCAATTAAGCAATGACGATAACCACATAGATCTAGCAAGGGATACCAATCAGAACAATTGCGAGATAACCGCGTTACATCAAATGATAAAATCATGCCAACTTCACCTAATGTTACTTGGGTTAGTAAATATTTGAATCCTTCACGATGTTTAGCTTCTGCACCAGTTAACCCAAGATCGGCATCAATCATTTCAATGTTATTTTCTTGCCAGCCAAATTCAATAGCGCGCTGTTTAAGTGCATACTGTAATTTAAGACTTTCTTGATTAGTTATAGTTTGGTGTAATGTTGATTGTCGAATATAAATAATTGCTTTTAACGCTAAGTGTTGAGATGTTACTAACTCTGATGTGATCATAATAATTCTCCATAATTACTGTTTTCTGCTTATCAAGTTTTGAACTAGCATATGCTGTAAGACCAGATTTTTAAGTCTGGTTATTAGTTGATATTGTGGTAGGATAATTACTTTGGATATTATTGGTTTTATTAATTTTAATACTTTCATTGGTTATCTCCCGACAAATATGTATTAATTCTGCTAAGATTTCTGCTTTTTGTTTGACCGGCAATTTTTGCCAGATTTGTTTTGGATCTTGTGACATAAGTTTTCTATCTCCTTCCCCAAGTTAGTTAACGCAACAATGCTTTCACATGTTAACTTTGTAACAGAGGTTGGGAGAACAAAGGCAAGATCAGTAGCATCAATAGGAATGTAGAGTCGTGTAAGATGCTGATACTCAACAAAAACAAAGCCTGCAGTTCCTGGTGAATTGCGCCACTCTACTACTTTAAAAGAACGTCCAAATAAAGGATGGGTAGGATCAACAACTGTTATTTTTTTTATATTTTTCCATTTTGGGTTGTTGAATAGGGTATTAACAATATTGATCGTTTAACTCTATACCCCATAAGGGATTAGAGGAATGTTTACGTAAGAGAATTTCGGACACTCGCTTCCTAAGATTGATTAACACCCTGATAAAATCGCCAACGTTAGTTGACGGACAGGAAATGATCAATTCACTCGGATGCCCACAAGGTGGGTTATGCTAAGCTTAGCATAACCCACCTTATGCAAAGAAAGTAATTATGCAAAGTAATTTATAAAAATTCCTATAATTTCCCATAAATTTAATAACCCCATTGATTCTACTTTGCATAATATCCCAGAATGATAATAAGAATTTATTTTTAATTACCATTCTGGGAGGTCTATTTTATGCGAAAACAATCATTAACTAAATTACTTCATGACTTAGAACAAGAAATGTTGCGACTTAGGTACACTAATGGTTCCATGCAATTTTATCGTCAACAATGGCAGGCGCTACTCAAATTTGCTAAGGAACGTGATGAAACTTTTTACTCTGAACACTTAGGCTTAAGTTTTATTAAGAAATACTATGGTATTTCAGAGAAAGACTTTAATCGTGGTTTATCACAATCAGAAGTCCAGAAATTACGTATTATACGTATGATTGGCGATTTTCAACTACATCATTCAATATTGCGGCGATATTATAAGCACAAAGAAATTCTTACCAACCCATGTTTTATTGCTATCGGTAATAGGTTTGAAAAATATTGTGTAAATAAAGGTTATTCTAAAATTACTATTGATCATTATGTAAAGCAATCGGCAAGGTTTATGGATTATATTGCCGCACAAAATATTACAAATTGTAAAGAAATTAATCTTCCATTAATAAATTCTTATATTAAAACATTAGCAGGCTATACCTATAAAACTGTAGAACAAAATATTTGCTCTATGCGTAGTTTTTTTCGTTTTTTGCTGGAAGAAAAAGAAGTAACAATTGATTTTGCTGCAAAAACACCTATGGTTCAAGCAAGAAAACAAACGCGCATACCTTCTGTGTGGACAAAAGATGAATTAAAAAAAATGATAGCATCAATTGATTTAGGAAGTCCGCAAGGTAAACGAGATTACGCCATAATATTATTAGCTTGCTGCCTAGGAATGAGATGTACAGATATTAAACAGCTAACAATGGAGAATTTTCGTTGGGAAGAGAAAAAACTTGTTTTTACCCAGTCTAAAACTAAAACCTCTATATCTCTTCCATTGACACGGGAAGTGGGTTGGGCAGTAATTGATTATTTAAAATATGGTCGACCTAAAATAGATAGTCCTTATGTATTTGTAAGACATATGGCACCCTTTGGTCCTTTCGCAGAAGGCGATCATTTAACACAAATAATTAAAAAATACATGAGATTAGCGCACTTGCCTGCGTTAAAAAAGAAAAGAGGAATGCATTCCCTTCGCCATACCATGGCTAGTGTACTGCTTGAACAAGAGACTCCTCTTGCAATAATCTCGGATATTTTAGGTCATATTGATACTGATTCAACAGCTGTTTATCTAAAAGTGGATATGAAAAAACTAAGAGAATGCTCTCTTTTTTTTGAGGAGGTACAACTATGAATAATATTATTTATAAAGGTCCGTTTAAAAATCATATCAAGAATTACATAGAGCTAAAACAAGCTATTGGATATAAATATACCGCTAATGCAGAAAGTTTACGGCGTTTTGATAAATTTACATTAGAGAAATATCCAAAAGTTGCAACTTTTACCAAAGAGGTTGTGCTTGAGTGGTGCAAGAAAAGAACGTATGAAACTCAAGCGAATCAAAACAGGCGTGCATCTGACATGCGCGAATTTGGAAAATATTTAGATTCTATTGGAACCAAAGCCTATATCCTTCCAAAAGAATTTTTCTCTAAAGATAAACAATATGTTCCTCATATTTATACTATTGATGAATTGACAAGGTTTTTTGCAGAAACCAGCAAATGCAAATACTATTATGAGTGTCCATATCGCCACCATATTATGCCAGTGATTTTCCGCATGATTTATATGTGTGGATTAAGAGTATCAGAAGCAAGATTGCTAAAAGTTGCTGATGTTGATCTTGAAAATGGTGTTCTTACTATTAATCAGTCTAAAAAGGATAATAGTCGACTGGTACCTATGTCTACTGCTCTTACAAAGTTATGTAGAGATTTTACTAAAAAAGTACACGCACACTCGCTGTCTGAAAGTTACTACTTCCCTGCTCTTAATGGGAAGCCAATAAGACTTTGTAATCTTTATAATAACTTCAGAAGATTTTTATGGCGTGCCAAAATCTCACATGGTGGTAGAGGGTCTGGTCCTAGAATTCATGATTTTCGTCATACCTATGCTGTGCATTGCTTAAAAAAATGGGCAGAACAAGAAAAGGATCTCACAGTATATTTACCAATACTTAAAACTTATATGGGGCATGATTCATTTTACGAAACCGCTTATTACCTGCATTTAACCGCGGACGTATTCCCTCATATAACTTTAAAAACGGAAACTAAATATTCTGAAATAATTCCAGCATTAAAAGGAGGATCCTATGAAAACAACTGATTTTGCAAAATATCTTACAGAATTTCTTTCAATTTATTTGATATCACAAAAAAATGTTAGTAAGAATACCATCCGTTCTTATCGTGATACATTTAAACTTTTAATTAATTACTGCAAGGAAATTAAAAAAATTAAGGTAGAACGATTAACCCTAAATATGCTTACTAGTGAGTTACTTGTTAATTTTTTGGAATGGATTGAAACAAACAGAAAATGCAGTATTGCTACCAGAAATCAAAGGCTTGCTGCTATACATTCTTTTTTCAGATATGTACAAGCAGAAGAGCCTGCTGGCATATTCAACTTTCAAAAGATTGTAGCTATTCCTATTAAAAAAACAAAAAAAATGATAGTGGAGCACTTAATCCCGGAAGCAATAAAATTATTATTAGAACAGCCAGATAGACTTACATCAAGAGGTAGGCGCGATTTAACATTGCTTAGTGTTTTATATGATTCTGGAGCACGTGTCCAAGAATTGATTAACATTAGAGTTTGCGACGTTATTTTACAGTCGCCAGCTGCTATTGTTTTAACTGGAA
>CADEGZ010000111.1 GCA_902827015.1 uncultured Pseudomonadota bacterium | reverse complement strand
ACAGATTTACAAATAGTTGCGTTGCATTCTTTAGCCGTGGGTATTTGTTCGGCAACGGGTGCCACTATTATCGGGACAATAGCTGCTGTTTCACTATATCGATATAAATTTTTCGGTAAAAAATTATTGCATGGTCTTATCTTTATTTTAATTGTTTCGCCGGATATTGTAACAGGTATTTCTCTTTTAATCCTTTTTTCCGCTATAAAAATGCCGTTGGGCTTTTGGAGCTTGTTGCTATCTCATATTACTTTTTGTATTCCATTTGTAACAGTGACTGTTTATGCGCGTTTAACGGGTAATGATAAAAATCTTTTTGAAGCAGCTAAAGACTTGGGGGCAACAGATAGCATTATTTTTACTCGCATTTTAGTACCATTGCTCTGGCCGGCTATTGTGGCAGGTTGGTTACTCAGCTTTACGCTTTCAATGGATGATGTCATTATCAGCTTTTTTGTAACAGGTCCTGAATTTGATGTTTTGCCATTGAAAATTTTCTCAATGGTACGCGTGGGGGTAAAGCCAGAAGTAAATGCCTTATGTTCTGTAATGTTTGGGGTGACTTTGGCAATTGTTATAATTTATCAACTCATGGTTTGGAAAAGACAGAAATGAAAAACAATATGATAAGAATTTCCTTATTATTTATTTTAATGCTCATCGGGGGCTCTATTAAAGCAGAAGAGAAAATTCTTAATGTGTATACATGGTCAGACTATCTTCCAGAATCTGTCATACAGAAATTTGAACAAAAAACGGGTATTCGGATTAATCACTCTACTTATATAAATAATGAAGTTCTATATGCAAAATTAAAAACGAACCCTGATGCAGGCTATGATATTATTATGCCTTCCACCTATTTTATAAGTCGGATGAGGGACCAAGGGTTAATACAAAAAATAGATAAATCCAAACTTACTAACCTTAAAAATGTTAACCCGATTTTTTTAAATAAAGAGTATGATTTAAATAACGAATATAGCATTCCCTACTTATGGACAGCTACAGGAATTGCTATTAATAAGAAGTATCATACAATTAATAAAATAAATTCCTGGCAAAATTTTTGGGATCCTCAATATAAAGATCGATTGCTTGTTTTAGATGATCCGCGAGAAATTTTTTCGATTGCCTTAATGACACTTGGATTTTCTGTAAATGATGCCCATCCAGATCATTTAAAAGAGGCCTTTAAAAAACTTAAGGCTCTAATGAGGAATATCAAATTATTTAATACAGAAATTCAAAGAGCTATTTATCTTGATGAAGATATTACGATTGGTATGGGTTGGAATGGTGACATTTATCTTGTTAAAGAGCAAAATCCTAATCTAAATTTTATTTATCCCAAAGAGGGTTTTATTGTGGCATTGGATTGTATTGCCATTCCTAAAGGTGCAAAACACGTTGAATATGCGCATCAGTTTATTGATTTTGTGTTACAGGATCTTATTGCTAAAGAAATTGCCTTAGAAAGTGGGTTTTCAAGTGCTAATCTTGCGGCAGTTTATTTATTGCCAGAAGAAGTGCGTTTCAACCCTATTCTTTATCCAGATCCTAAAGTCATGGAACGTGCGCAGTTTCTAACGGATGTTGGCGAGGCTGCAAGGCTTTATGAAAAGTATTTCGAATTGTTGAAATTGGAAGAATAATTATAAACTTAAAAAAGTGTATATTAACGTTAAAATAATCCAAAAAATCTTTTAAAAACAATATTATAAGTTTAATATCCATCTTAGCCTTTCTTTGTCTTAGAGATCCGTTAATATTTACAATAAGCAATATAAGAATGAAAAAAACTAAGAAATAACACTCTAAATTATCATATAGAATTAAAAGTAAAGGAATGTTATATGTCAATAAGTAAAAAAGATATTCATGCTTTAAGAAAACAGACAGATGCCTTAAAAGATAAAATTATAAATATTGCAATAGAATCAGGAAGATTTTAAGAGAGAAATTTTCGATAAAAATCCTACTGAAGATACTGCAAATAAGGTATGTAATAGATCTTCTGTTGATCACTGTATCGAGGAACTTAAAAAGAATCAAGTCGGATCCGCAACAGCAGGGGCATCATAGCCATTAGAGCTTATTATCGGCCCTTTAATTTGAATTTAGAAGAATAGGGATTATCGGAAATATCACGGAGTTGTAAAGCGTCAATACTATCACTCGAAGGAGTTCTAGGATTAGGATTAAGCTTCGTTCTTGTATCGAAGAGATACTGAAGCCGTTCTTGAGGTGCATTGTTGAAAATACGGGTACTGTTCATTTTATTGTTAATGGTAGTATTAATTGTGGTTTTATTTGCTTCTAGCATGATCTTTATATCATATGTCCTTAAAAGACGCTTATCTATAGCGCATTCAACAACACAACTTAATGTAAAGAAAAGAGCTATACCACTTAAAGCTGGTAAAGTAAGTGGGTATGAAATAAGTGTAGGTATGAGGCCAAAATATTGTAACCCAATATATAAAGTAGAAGTGATTCCTGGAACACTACCTAAAGGTGTGCAATAACTGTATTCAAGATGTTTGTATGGGATTTCATGTTCTTCTAGAGCTTTATAAATGGCTTTATAAATTACTTTGTACCTACAGAATGAAAACCCAGCAATACCACCAAACAAAGTAGCGGTGATTACATTTTCTTCTATCTTATTTTTCATGCTTTTTAATCTACTTGTTATTTTATTAATTGTTGCTGTTGCAACCAAGTGGGTATCTAAATGAGCAATCGCTATTCCTTGAGGCGATTCTAATACAACTACAACACAATTTTCTATTTCTGGTGATTCTATAATAATTTTTTCGTTACTCCCTTTTTTTATGATAATATACTCTCCCATCAATACGGTTATATTTCGTGTGGTTTCTGTCATGAGTAAATTCCCTCATTGTGTACAGTGAGTATTTTATTTGTTTCTGCCAAATTTAAGGTGGCTTGCACCTTCAGTTAAAAAAATGAAATATAGCATCACAGACTCGACTAAAGTGAAGCTTCTTTTCCAACAATTACAAAAGTAAGTTTTTCAGGGTCTAATAAGTTTTTGGCAACTTTGTTGACATCATCAAGTGTAACTAACTCCAATAATTTATTGCGTTGATTAATATAATTAGTAGGTAAGCCATTAAGATAACACCTTAGTAGGTATTGCCCAATGCCATCTGGAGTAGAGAAGGTTAAAACAAAACTACCTTGCAAGCCAGTTTTAGCAGCCTTAAATTCCGCTTCGCTAACGCCTTTTTCTTTTAAACTCTTCCATTCATTACGCACTAAATTAATTACTTTTTGGGTTGTTTTGTTATCGCATTCAAAACTTCCCATTAAGAGGGAAGCGTATTCCCAATTAAAAATATCGGTTTGAATAGAATAGACCAAGCCATGTTTTTCACGCGCTTCTAGCCAAAGCCGACTGGTAAAAGGTTTCCCGCCTAAAATGTCGTTAATAATGAGTAGCGGCAAATAGTCTTTATTTTGAACCGAAGTACCCGCTTGCCCAAATACTATTCCACTTTGTTGAGTATCTTTGGGAATAAAAGTGATTTCTCCATCAGATTTTATCATGGCCTTGGTTATACTGGGCAGCTTTGCGTTTTCTGGCAATTTGCCAAAAGTGGCATCAATATATTGAGTGAGTGTTTGTAAAGAAATATTTCCCACAACAGAAAATACTAATATGCAACGTGCGAATCGATTTTGAGCAGCTTCTTTGATGTCTTCTATTGTAATAGTTTGTCTTCCATCTAAGGTTCCTGTACTTGGAATAGCATAAGGGTGAGGAGATAAAAGTTTTTGGATCAAAACCTTGCTGGCAAATTCTTGTTCTGTAGAAGTTGCTAGGCGAGCGCTAACTGGATCAAAATTTTTTATCTTTGCAAGCTCTTTTTCATCGAAAGCAGGGGTAGTAATAATTATTTTAACAATTTCAAGAGTATCTTTTAATTTTTCCTTGGGGCATTTAAACCAAAAGTTAATATTGTCGGCATCTACACTATACTGGATCCCATATATCACACCAAGGGTTTTTAATTTTTTTTGTAGGGTATAGCGATCGCTGCCTTCTATAGTGCGTTCTAGTAGTAGTTGCGTCATAAGGGCGCTTAAGCCTTCTTTGCCGTCAGGATCTGTGCGTGATCCTGTCCCTTTAAATGCAAAATTAACGGAGATGAGATCAGTTGAACTGTCTTGAACAAAAATGGTATGAATGTTTTTTGGGGTTGTCCACTCTTGAATGGGTACGTCGGCTAAGAGTGGTTGATTAAATCCTATTATGAAGCAAAAAATTAAGAAATAAAAAATTGAATGTGCCATAAAAATAGTCCCTATTTTTGTATAACAGGATGAGCATATATCGTAACTGTTGGGCCTGTATTTAAGATATTTTTTGCCGCGATCTTAATATCTTCTTTTGTAACTGCTTGTATGGTGGTTAACCATTTTTCCAAACTTTCAAAGGTATAACCAACACTTATATTTTCGCCAAAATAATTTGCCATACCATGTAAAGAATCCCGTCGATATTGAGATTCAAATTCCCATTGTTGTTTAGCGGTGTTTAGTTCGTTTTCTGTAACGCCTTCAAAAATAATACGTCGAATTTCAGCTTCAATGCTAGTTTCTAGTAGCGATAAATCGGAACTATTAATGGGGGAAGCGGAAATGGTAAAGCTATAAGGATCATAGTAGTACCCTGTATAGTGTGCTGTTATAAAATGTGCGAGTTTTTGATTTTCGACAAGGGCTTGCGTAAGCTTGCCATATGTGCCGTCTCCTAGAATATCTTGTAATAAAGTAAGGGCAGCTTCTTGATGGATCCCTGCTATTCGAAAATTGGGAGCTGGATAAATACGTTGAAAAAAAGCACCTGCGATTTTGGGATCACGAATTTCTATTTTAGCAGTAGTATCTCGGTGTTTTGGTTCGGTTGCACGATGTCGTACAGAAAGTGGTTTTGGTTTAAGACTGCCATAATGGTGTTGAATTTCAGTTTTTAACGACTCAATGTTTACATCGCCTGCGATAACCAAAATCGCATTATTGGGAACATACCAATTTTGGTAAAAATTTAAAGCATCTTCTTTAGTGTATTGTTGAATGTGTTCTTCATATCCTATAATAGGTTTGCCATAGGGTGTTCCCAAAAAAAATTAGCATTGCCAGCTTCAAATAAACAGTTTTCAGGATGAACGTCTGTTGTGGAACGCCTTTCTTGTAATACAACGTCTTTTTCTTTAGCAATGTCTTCTTCTGTAACAATCAAGTTATGCATGCGGTCTGCTTCCATTGCCATAACAAGGGGCAAATGCTCTTTTGCAATTGTTACAAAATAGACGGTTCTATCCCAAGAAGTATTAGCATTTTGTTCACCACCTAAGTCATTAATGGTGCGTTTAAAAGAATCTTTTGGAAAGCGTGTGGTACCCTTAAACATCAAATGTTCTAGAAAATGTGCAAGGCCCGTTTTGTGTGTGGGAGAATCTGCTGAGCCCACTTTATACCAAATTGAATGATAAACAACAGGTGCGCGGGTATTGGGGATAATAACAACTTGTAAGCCATTTTCTAATTGGTAGGCATGGTAATTAAATTCTTTTGCATTAACAAAGACTGCCCACGATAAGCTTGATATTAGAATTATCCATAGCCTGTATTTCATCGGATAATTTTAACAAGAAACAGGATTAAAGTGCAATCACTTACTTTATACCCTTCGCACTTGAATTCTAGGCGTTGTTGCAAAAGTGTGTAGAAAGAAGTTTAAGTCTGATTGATAAGAACAAGCGGGATAATACCCTACAAGTCAAAAGTGTGTAGAAAGAAAGTTAAGTCTGATTGATAAGAACAAGCGGGGGTAATACCCTTTTTTAAACCTTGTTCGGTTGCAGCTATTTCTTGCTTGAGGTGGGTGATGATCCTTTCATTAAGCTTAGCATTGCTTTTATTTAGTTCATTAGCTTCTTTTAAGGCTTCCTGATACCAACGATTGGCTTCTGTCAGATTTGGTGGAATACCTTTGCCACATTGATACAATCGTCCAATACTTATTTTAATGATGGCTTGTTGTTTAGGGGTGGCAAGTGGCAGTTGTTCTTTATAATTTTTCATTGCACTCGCATAAAAGTTATAGGCAAGAATAGAGCTTCGTTGAGCAGTGCTTTGGTAGTAGTCTCCTAAGAAACGTTCGGTACGTGGACTAACCGAGAGCAGGCTGTATAAACGAATGCTTGCGATAAATAATTCAGTATGGAAAATATAGATAAGCGAAATTAAGACTAATAGGTAAGAAAAAGTAATATATGAGAATCGTATAGGGTTTTTAGACATTTTTTCTCCATATAGTGAGGCAACTAAAAACCTCTATATATCCTTCTCATTTCATTAATATAGAGTGTAGATAATAATTTATTGCTTGACAATTATAGATTTTTAGCGATGATAGTACTAACACTCAATTCGTAATAGTGATGGAGTTATTTTGAGCATTGCTCTTACTAAGCGATAGGCCAATGATTTGGAGGCAGGTTTAAATGAGACAAAAATTATACTCGGGAATAGTAAAGAAATTGGCAAGTGGTATAGCCATGTTTGGCATTGCTGCGAGTGGCAATGTATTTTCCTATCAGGCTATTGATCATCAAAAAGGGATGATTAGTAAAGAAAAGGTAGTGGCAGAACGCGAAAAAATAAAATTTGGGAATTGGGCAAGGGGAGGGTTTTAACTTTCTCAGGGGGGCTTTTCTATTAAAATCCTAAATATGAATGTTATTGGTTTAAGTTTAGGGGTGTTGTGGGGGTAACT
>CADEGZ010000110.1 GCA_902827015.1 uncultured Pseudomonadota bacterium | reverse complement strand
AATTCTTAAGATGCGGACCTATATTTAACATGTTGAATCATTAACTGTGGCAGTTACAAAGTGTGGCATGTTTACCAGTTTGGTTATACAAATGCTATCAATTGGAGAAGAAACGGGAGAAATTGATAAATTGCTAGACGAGGTTGCAGATTATTACGAAAAAGAAGTCGATTATGATGTTAAGCGATTGGGAGATGCCATAGAACCTATTTTAATTATGATTATTGCGGGTATCGTTCTTATTTTAGCCTTAGGTGTATTTTTACCAATGTGGGATATTTGGAAGGTCGCCCTTGGTAAATAACGGTGGGTATGGCTATACTTTTGAAAAGAGGGGAAAGAATGGATAATACGACAGTTCTAGCAGAGAGGAAGAACTCCCAAGGCTTTACTTTGATTGAGTTAGTCATTGTAATTGTATTGATTGGTATCTTATCTGCGACTGCCTTACCAAAATTCGCGAATTTAACCATTCAGGCGCACGATGCTGCAAACCAGGGATTAGCGGGTGCTTTTAACTCTGCAGTAGGTATCGCGCATGCTGCTTGGATTGCGGGTAGCGGTTCTACAGGTTCTGGTGCTACGAATATTACCTTAGATAATGGTTCGGTTCATGTGAATTCCTTGGGTTGGCCAGATGGTGGGGTAAATCTTACGGCAACCCCAGCGGCTTGTTCGACTATTTGGGTAGGCCTTTTAAACAGCCCGCCTATTGCAGGTTGTTCTTCTGGTTGTACGAATACTTGTACCACTACTTCCACAAACGGTTGTTACATCGTATCTGCTTCTGGCTCTGTTTGTACCTTTACACTTTCCACTAACTCTCCTATTACGATTACTTACGATATGAGCGTAGGTGCCGTATCATTTACTTCTCAGTAATTCTTCATGAGTCAGTAGGGTCGTAGGTTGGTCCTTATGCCTAAGACACGTGAATCGTTATACCTCGGCTTTACCATGATTGAGCTTGTCATGACCATGGTGATCATTAGCGCCTTAATGATTTTAGCGGGACCCCGATTTTTTACCACATCAACCTATCAACAACAAGTTTATTATGATGAAGTATTAAATAGTCTTAGGTTTGCTCGCACGCTTGCTATTGGTACAGGCAATCATATTCAGGTTACTCTTACCAGCAGTTCTATTACTTTACAAAGACGTGTTGAGGGCAGCAATTGTACATCGCCCACTTTTCAACCAATAGAGGATCCAGGTACACGCACCAGTGGGTTTGTTAAAACTGCACCAGGCGTTGTAACTTTAAATTTTTCGACAAATTGGCCATTGTATTTTAATGGATTAGGCCAGGTGTTTACTGCCAGTAATTGTAACGAAATTACCACTGCTACGGTTAGTATTATTGGTGGTAATACCGTTACTGTCTTTGGTGAGACAGGGTTTATTCAATGAGAACGCTGTTAGGCTATACGTTAATCGAACTTGTCGCTTCTATGACCATTATTGCGATTGCCCTTATAGGAACCTTAATGGCGATTAATACAGCGGTTTTATATAGTGGTGATCCTTTATTGCGACATCAAGCAGTGGCAATTGCTGAGAGTTATTTAGAAGAAATCACCGATAAAAATTTTCCTATTACGCCTTGTCCTGCTGGAACACGTGGCACTTTTACCAATATTTGTAATTATAATGGATTATCAGAGCATCCCACAAATCAAAATGGCACTGCTATGGCTGGATTAGGCGGTTATACCGTGAATGTCGCTGTAGATAGTACCGCAGCCAGTTTGGGTTCTCCTTCTTTGACGCCGGGTACACAAGTGGTTCGCATTGATGTTACCGTATCGCTTTCTCCAATGATGGTACCCATGACCTTTAGTGTATACCGAACAAACTATTGAGGGGCAAGCCTTAAGATCATGAAAATCCATTCAACACTGCAAGGTTTTACGCTCATCGAACTGGTCATTACGATGACCTTAGGCTCTATTTTATCAGTGGTTGTTGCGGTTTTTATTGCTAGGCCCATTACCGCATATGTAAATGTAACGCGTCGTTCGGAATTAATCGATACCGCCGATTCAACACTGCGTCGTATGGCACGCGATATTCAAAGAGCAGTTCCCAATAGCCTTAGGGTAAAGCAAGATCCCAATAATAACCAACGCATTGCAATAGAGTTACTGAACATTGTGGAAGGTATGCGGTATAGAGCAACACCACCTGGGCCATTCTTGGATTTCACCGTTCCAACCACACAATTTAACGTCATTGGCTTATTTCAATATGCGCTCTCCAATGCTACTTGTATTGCCAATAACTGCAGATTAGTTATATACAATACAGGTGAAAATAATGGGGGAACTATTCCCTCAGATAATCCAACAGCAGGTGCAAATGTTTATAGTACTGTTGCCGCACCGAATTGTTCGGGCTGTGTGCCGCCGCCAAATTCAGTTACCATTACTCCAGTAGGGACTACCGTGACATTATCGAATCCTCCGAGTAGTCTGCAGGGTCAAATTAATTTAAGTCCTGGTGTACTTTTTGCATTACCTTCTGCAAGGCAACGAGTTGATATTGTTGATACGCCTGTCACTTATATTTGTGATGCGAGTATTAACCAAATTACGCGCTATTGGAATTATACGATTAATTCTGTGCAACCTACGAATCCTACTTTAAGTCCTCTCAATACGGCGCAAAGTGCTTTGTTGGCGCAAGATGTTACTGCTTGTAGCTTTATTTATTCGCCAGGTACTTCAGAGCGTAATGGAACAGTTACAATGTCTATTACTGTTTCTAAAAGTAACTCACAAGGAGGGGATACAATTACCTTAATGAGGCAAGTTAGTGTGGACAACATGCCATGAAGCAACAACAGGGATTTACCTTGATGAGCGCTGTTTTTATCTTAGTTATTTTAACTTTAATTGGCACTTTTATTGTGAGTATTGCTTCCTTGGCGCGATCTGCCGATACTTTAACGGTTCAGGGAACGAGAGCATATTATGCAGCAAGGAGTGGCTTAGAGTGGGGCATTTATCAAGTAGCACCTTCAGGTGGTTCACCGCCTTATAATTGTCCGACCAGTCCAACTACCTTAACTTTTTCTCAAGGGGCAATGATCGGTTTTACGGCAACGGTTACGTGCGCGCAAAATCAATTTACAGAAGCTGGTGCAAATTATAATATGTTTCAAATTACTTCGCTCGCCCAATATAGTACGGTAGGAAGTTTGGATTATGTTTCACGAACACTTTATGTAACGGTAATTCAACCTGGGGTTTAGATGGATATTTTTAAGGGATTAAAAAGAATATTAATATTGCTGATGCTGTTTTATTGCCGGCATACTGTTGCTGATCAATGTACTTCGGTGTTTCCAACAGGCTTACAAAGTACCACCAATGGCACTTTAACTTTCAGTGCTTGTGGTAACGAACTTTTAAGCAATTCTACGACGATTTTACCATTCGAGACGGTTTCAAACCCAGCAAGCTGTAGCACACCCACTTGCCAAACTGCAAATTGCTCAGCGGGAAATACTTACGTGCAACCTCTTAATGTGGGAAATTTCCAAGTATCGAGTGGTGCGGGTGGCAATATTACTGTTACGGGAACTATCACGCTCGACGGCAATCATGATACCACTACTGATTATGGTAACGTTCAGGTTAATCAAGGTGGAACGCTTAATTTTTCTCCTGCCAGCAGCGGCACCACGCTTTATCGTATGACGCAGTTGAACGTACAAGGGGGGGGCACTGTTAACTTACAACCTGGGGATTATTGGATTGGTACATTTAATACTTCTGGCCCGAACTCTACGGCTGTCTTTACTGTACAAGGCAGTGGAACTGCGCGGGTTTTTATTAATAACTTTGGTCCTGGTGGTAACCCCCCCATGCAGTGGAACGTGGGGGGGTCTGCAAGTAACTTATTAATTTATTCTTTTGGTACTATTAATTTAACCGCAACTTCTCAGTTTAGTGCCGTGATGTATTCATCACAGAGTATCACATTTAATGGTGCTATAACGTTAACAGGTGCAATGACTGCTCAAAGTATTACGTTACAAGGAACCGCTACAGTTACTTATAATAGTAGTGCAGTCAGTAATATGAACTTTGGGCCTTATGCCGTTTGTTCAACTTCTACTGCAGTAGCACAGTGTGAGGCATCTTTTGCAGCTGGTGCACAATGTAATGCAACAAATTGTATCATACAATTTAATAAATGTACTAATCAGATTTTTAATAATCCTAGCAATGTCTTGCCTGCAACGACGGTAAATAATCAAAATGGTTGTAGTACTTTTAGTTGTAACACCAGCAATTGTGTCGCGTCAGGCACGCCTGGTCCCCAGTTAAATTACGGACCATTTCAGACATCGAGTCAGGCGGGGGGTAATGTAACTATTACGACTACAGGGACAATTGATGGTATTAATGATAGTACAACGGATTATAATAATGTAACCGTTAATGCCGGTGGGACTTTAAATTTTACTCCTAATCCAAATGGCACGACGCTTTACCGTATCAGCACCTTAACAATTCATTCGGGTGCAACTGTTAATTTCCAGCCTGGAGATTATTGGATCAATAATTTAAGTTTCGCTGATAATCCAAGCGGAACAATAAATGTAGTAGGTACAGGAACTGCGCGTTTACATCTTAGTGGTGATTTTAATCCTTCAAATGCTCAGGGAATAAATGCGAGTGGTTCGGCCAATCAGTTGTTCGTCTACACCTATGGGAACCTCAACATTTCAAGTTCTCCAAATCTCGTTGTAAATGCTATCTTATATGCCCAGGGAAATGCCAATATTAACAATTCTGCGACTGTAACAGGGGCAGTATCAGCGGGTAACAATATCACCTTCGATAATTCGGCTACCTTAACTTATAGCGCTACCGCGGTAGCGAATACGAATTTTGGTTCAATTTGTCCACCAATAACAACTCCTACTCAATTCCAAGTAGTCGCACCTGCAACAGGAACGAATTGTCAAAATATGACAATCACCGTTACGGCGCAAACTGCCAATGGGCAAACAGTAACAGGTTATGGGGGTGGAATAACGATTACCACACAAAATGGCACTGGTACTTGGGTATCTACCAGTGGGGCTGGTACATTTAGTGGTGGTACTGCTAATGGTGTGGCAACGTATCAGTTTGCGGCGGCAGATAACGGTGTGGTAAGTTTTCAACTCAATTATCCTGCCAGTGGGGCTTCTCCGATTAGCATTAAAGCTTATCAAACTAATAATACCGGTATAACGGGCACGTCAAGCGCTATTAATTTTATTCCAATGGGGCTTTTGGTAACTGCAACGGCCGTTTCAAATCCTCCAACGCCCGCACCTCCTGCTTTTAGTACAACAGAAGTTTCTGGAAATAATTTTTCTATTTATCTTACCGCTTATAATTCGAGTAATTGCGGTATTATTACTAGTTATGCTGGCGCAAAAACCATTCGGTTTTGGACAACTTACGTAAATCCCACAAGTGGAACAATTAACGCGACAATTAACGGTACAACCATTGCCAGCAGTTCTGGTGCTACACAAACCACGCAATCCATTACTTTTACCAATGGTGCTGCAACAGTAACCGGAAAGTATCTGGATGTGGGGCAGTTAACGTTAAATGTGAAAGACACATCGTCGGGTGGTCCTAGTGGGGCAAGTGGAAATTTTGTCGTTATTCCTGCAGCATTTGCCATTAATATTCCAGGGAATAGTGCGAGCCAAACACTCTCTCCACCTGCCAGTGCACAATCTGCGTGTTTGGCGGATACGGTTTTTGCTAAAGCAGGAGATAATTTTACGGTAAATGTTCAGCCTCAAAATTCACAGGGAGGTGTTACGCCGAATTATGGTAACGAAACGCCAGCGCAAGGCATTATATTACAATCGAGTGCATTGGTTGCACCTACTGGCGGATTTAATGGCAGTGCAAATAATGGTGCGATTGGTAATAACACCAATTTTACCAAAATTACCAATAGTGCTGGCCCCTTTTCTCAAGCGCCCTATTTTACAGGTGCGAATTTTTGGTTTGATGAAGTCGGGTGCATTAATTTAACAGCCAGTGTCTCAGCGGGGAGTTATTTAGGTACGCAAAATGTGATAAGTTCTATTGTGGTAGGGCGATTTACGCCGGATCATTTTGATGCTTCTGGAAATACTCCGATGTTAACGACAGGTTGCAGTACCAGTTCAGGAAGTTTTACTTATTTAGATCAATCTTTTTTATATGGAAACTCGCCTGTTTTAACACTAGCAGCGCGTGCATTAGCAGGCACAACTACGCGAAATTATACTGGAAGCTTTTGGCGGCTTGCCAATACCGCACTTGGCAATGTTTACAATTATCAATATTATCCGGTGAATGGTACGGATGTTATTCCTAGTTTAAATTTATTTGCAGTAAATGCGCCGCCCGTTTTTGTGGATGGAGGTGCAGGGATCAGTACTTTTACTTTCTCAGCTGGTAGTGGTTTTAAAATTCAACGAACCAGTGGCGTATTGGCATCCCCCTTTACTGCCGAAATACAATTACATCTTGCAACGGTTGTCGATTCCGATGGAGTATTTTGTACCAATGGTTGTACTTCTGAGGCGTTTAATTTTGGTACGACTGCTTCTGGTGGTGGAATTGCTTTTAGTGGTGTAGGTGGCGGAAAACAATTTTACCAGGGTCGTATGGTGTTGGTAGATACGGTTGGATCGGAACTGCTCACCTTAACAATGCCCATGCAAACACAATATTACACCAGCGGTGGAAACGGTTTTGCGTTAAATACATTAGATTCTTGTACCACTTTTGCCGGCGGTGTTTCAAATTTAATTTTAACGCCTTCATCTGGTTTATCTACCACACCTTCCCTTTCTTCTAATACTTTTTCACAAGGCAACATTAATATTAGTTTAACGGCACCCAATGTTGCAGGTTATGTAGATATCGAGG
>CADEGZ010000109.1 GCA_902827015.1 uncultured Pseudomonadota bacterium | reverse complement strand
TGGTACTGATCCTTATAAAATTAAGAAATCCTATATAAAGGGGTGAAATTGGGGGAAAATTTAAAAGTCTTGCACCAATATATCTATCTTAGCCGCACAAATAAAATCATTTAAAGACAAACCACCAATGGCATGTGTCCAATATTTCACCGTACACTGCTTATAACTTACCTCTAATTCGGGATGATGATTTTCAAGATGCGCTATCCAAGCCACTGCATTTACAAAGGCCATGGTTTGATAATAATTTTTAAACTCGAATACCCGAAAAATAAACTGCTTTTCAGTGCTATCTACTCGCCAATTTGGTATTTCTTTCTGCAAAGATAAATTTATTTCCTCTTTAGACATAGGTAGAAGATCACCTCCTTCACAGGATTTACAAAATTTTGTACTCAACTTATCCATGATTTCTCCTTTTCATCAAAATTTGAACCCTAGTATTGTCAAAAAATCGACTAAATACTCAAAAATTGACACTTCAACGCTTTAATAGCATACTAAAAAGGGGTAAATATATGAATCTTTAAAGGGTACCCAATCTTATGCAATTTAATGCAAGTGGCTTTTCGCTTATTGAACTTATGGTAGTAATTGCGTTAATTGGGATCCTGAGCTCTCTTGCTGTCCCTTCTTATAGAACCTACGTTTTTAAGTCTCATATTAACGAAGTCGTTGCCGCTGCGACAACTGCCAAAACAATCGTGGCTATGACAGCTCAAGGAAATCCCAATCTCACCTCATTAACAGGCGCTTGTACGGACTTTGCATCAGGAGGGTCCAACACTTACAGTGTTTCATCAACGGCCAACCTATCGAGTGTTTCAATTGATCCGAATTGTAATATTACTGCCACCAGTATGCCTTTAGGCAGTTCAAGTGGCCCTGTAGTGACTATTTATGTAACACCTACCAATTTAAATACAGATGGTTCCATTACTTGGAGCTGTACTTCTAATAGCTCTCGGTACGCACCCAGTAGCTGCCAATAATTTGACAGAATGAATTTTATACGCATTTCATTTTAAAATATAACTTAATGTTTTTAAAAGATTTTCTAACATAGCTTTTTAAATAAAGAAATAGTGCTCTACATCAATTAAGTTTAATTAAATTTACCTATACATTTTTTTTCATTAAAATCAATAAGATATTTTTTTCAGAAAACTTTTGGCACGATTTCTGCATATTATTAATTATAGAACCAACCATTTTTGGAGAATAAAGCCATGAAGCTGCAATTTAAAGGGTTTTCATTAATAGAATTAATGATAGTCATTGCTATCATTGGAATATTGGCCTCACTTGCCGTTCCTTCTTACAGAAATTATGTAATAAGGTCGCACGCAACGGAACTTATTGATGCAACTGGTGCCGCTCAAACCGCTGTTAGCGACATGCTTCAAGGCGTGGGTTTAACATCAGGAGCAGCAGCTAGTGCGGCAGTAAGTGGTACCCCTTGCGCAAACTTACAAACTTCATACGCAGCTAACGTAGCAACAACCCAAAACCTTGCTAAACTTGCTATTTCAGGTGCGTGTGTAATAACAACGACTGGTACAACCACGGTTTTTGGTGCCTCACCCCTTGTTATTACCGCTTCACCTTACTTAAACTCGGATGGCTCCGTTACCTGGGCTTGTACTTCCGGTAAATCCGCATACGCGCCTAGTACTTGCCAATAACCAAACGGACCAATCAATATGGATGAAACAAGTAGCTCAAAAGTCCCCCTCGGGGGACTTGCGCGTAAGTTAATACAGCTGAATCTCATTAAAGAAGAAGTTGCCGTAAATGTTACCGACCAAGCTAACAAGCAGAAAAAACCTTTTGTAACCTGTTTAATGGAAGCCCATGCAATTGATCCCACGTTATTGGCCACAACCTGTGCCCAAGAATTTGGGATCCCCCTTTTAGACTTAAGTGCCTTCGACCAACAAAACGTCCCGACTGATAATTTGGATCAAGCTTTAACGATGCAACATCATGTATTGCCACTTTTCCGTCGTGGTAATCGGCTTTTTGCTGCCATTTCTGATCCTACCAATATTAAAGCAATTGACGAAATTAGGTATCGTGCAAATCTTACAACCGAGGCTGTCTTGGTTGAAGAACATAAGTTCAATGAAATAATTGAAAAAGTATTATCAAATAGTGAAGCTGCTTCCCTGGGTAGCTTAGACGATTCCGATTTGGAATCTATAGATATTTTAAATGAAGATGAGGAAGAGAAGAAAAATGTAATCGGAATGGACGCAGAAGACGCACCGATTGTACGTTTCATTAATAAGGTTATTCTAGATGCTATTAATGGTGGAGCTTCCGATTTGCATTTTGAACCTTATGAAAAAAGCTTTAGAGTTAGATTTAGACGCGATGGTATGTTATATGAACATGCAAGCCCACCGGTTAATACTGCTGGCCGCATTGCAGCTCGATTAAAAGTAATGTCACGCTTAGATATCTCTGAACGCCGCGTTCCACAAGATGGCCGTTTCAAAATGCGCATTTCAAATACGCGTTCAATTGATTTTCGTATTAATACTTGTCCAACACTTTTTGGCGAAAAAGTTGTTATGCGTATTTTAGATCCGAGTAGCGCCAAATTGGGTATTGATGCCTTAGGGTATGAAAGTTTTCAAAAAGATCTATTTATGAAAGCCATCAGCAAACCACAAGGTTTAGTGCTTGTAACTGGTCCAACAGGGAGTGGTAAGACCGTTTCTCTTTATACCGCCTTAAATATTCTAAACACAGTGGATCGCAATATCTCAACCTGTGAAGATCCTGTAGAAATTAATTTAACGGGTATCAACCAAGTTAACGTTAATGTTAAAGCAGGCCTTACTTTTTCTGCTGCATTACGTGCCTTCTTAAGACAAGATCCAGATGTGATTATGGTTGGTGAAATTCGCGACCTAGAAACTGCAGAGATTGCGGTTAAGGCTGCGCAAACTGGACATTTAGTTATTTCAACCCTACACACCAACAGCGCTCCCGATACTTTAACTCGAATGATGAACATGGGGATCCCTTGTTATAATCTTGCCACTGCTGTTACGCTGGTTATTGCACAACGTTTAGCTCGCCGCCTTTGCTCTAGTTGTAGAAAACCTGTAGAAATACCTGAACCCGCTTTATTAGAGCTTGGATTTACAAAAGAGGAAATTCCCGGCCTAAAGCTGTTTGAGCCTGCAGGATGCGAAAAATGTCGAGAAGGTTATAAAGGACGAGTTGGAATTTACCAAGTGATGGGTATTACCCAAGAAATTAGTGCCATCATTATGGCAGGCGGCAATGCCATCGACATTGCTAAAGCAGCCAAAGAACAAGGTGTATGGGATTTACGACGCGCAGGTATCGAGAAAGTAAAACAGGGTTTAACTACCATTGAAGAACTCTCTCGCGTTACGAAGGATTAACAATGCCAAAAAAAGACCAAGTTTTTCAATATGATGGCGTAGATAAAAAGAATAATAGGATCACAGGAGAAATTTCTGCCCCTACCCCTTCTCGCGCTCGTACTATGTTACAAACTCAGGGGATTACTATTCTAAGTGTTAAAAAGAAAAGTACTTCTCTCTTTAGTAAAAGTGTTGGTACTGTTAAAAGGGAAGAAATTTCAATGTTTTCCCGACAAATGGCAACCATGTTAACGGCCGGTATCCCTTTAGTGCAGGCGCTCACTGTCGTTGCTGAGGGATCTCCCACAGGAGCATTGGCAGATCTGATCCGAAGAATTAAAGTCGATGTCGAAAGCGGTAGTGCGCTTTCTGTGGCACTTAAAAAAAATCCTCAATACTTTGATCAACTGTTCTGCAATTTAATTGAATCCGGTGAACAATCTGGTACATTAGATTCCATGTTAAATAGAATTGCACTGTATCAAGAAAAAACAGATTCTCTAAGAAGAAAAATTAAAAAGGCCATGTATTACCCAATTGCCGTGGTTCTTATTGCAAGCATTGTTACCGCAATCTTACTAATCAAGGTTGTACCCACTTTTAAAGAGATGTTTAAAGGGTATGGCGCTGAATTACCTGCTTTTACTAACTTTGTTTTGCTTATATCTGATATACTGCAACATTATGGACTTTACGTAATTGGCGGCACTGGACTTACTATATTCCTACTTGTAAAAGCTTACCAAAAAAATGTTTTCTTTCGACATTTAATAGAAAAATTATCATTAAAATTACCCATTTTCGGGGGTATTATTAAAAAAACCATTGTTGCACGTTTTGCACGAACGCTTTCAACAACTTCGGCGGCTGGTGTCCCTTTAACAGATGCCCTAGAGTCTGTTTCTAGAGCTGCCGGTAACATTGTATACGCTAAGGCAATTGCAGAAATTAAAGAAGGGCTTTCAACAGGACAGCAAATGCGTGTTGTTATGAAAAAAACTGGCGTATTCCCTAATATGGTGGTGCAAATGATAGGCATTGGAGAAGAATCCGGTTCGTTAGAAGATATGTTAGGAAAAATAGCAACTATTTATGAAGAAGAAGTAGATACGGCGGTAGATGGATTGACAACACTGCTAGAACCCTTGATCATGATGGTCTTGGGGGTTGTCGTGGGAGGTCTTGTAATAGCCATGTATCTACCTATCTTTAAAATGGGTTCTATTCTTTAAAACCATGTCGGTGCATATATTGCAAGAACATACTTATATATTTTTCTTAGGCATTACCATATTCGGGTTCCTAGTCGGAAGTTTTTTAAACGTGGTTATTGTGCGTATTCCTCGCATGCTATTACGTTCTGAATCAGAAAATACCGATTCGCTCACTTTTAACCTTGCATGGCCCGCTTCACATTGTCCAAAATGCCAAAAATTAATTCCTTGGTTTAATAATATTCCCCTGCTTAGTTTTTTATGGTTAAGAGGCCGATGTCAAAACTGTCATCAAAAAATTTCCTTGCGCTACCCTTTAGTAGAATTATTAACAGCCATCTTATCCTTAGGAATAGCACAACATTTTGGACCAACTCTGACCACTTTTTTAAGCTTAATACTGGTTTGGTCGTTAATTGCTCTCGCATTTATTGACTTCGAACACACCATTCTACCTGATAACATCACCCTGCCTTTGTTATGGATGGGATTATTCATCAATACTTTTGAAATTTTTACGACGGCAAGCTCCGCCATTTTGGGTGCAATGTCTGGTTATCTTATTTTATGGATCATTTACTGGGTTTTTAAATTAATTACTCACAAAGAAGGCATGGGATATGGAGATTTTAAATTACTCGCCATGCTTGGTGCATGGTTAGGTTGGCAATCTTTACCTTTTATTATCCTCTTGTCCTCTTTTTTGGGATCAATGATAGGCCTTAGCTTAATACTTTTAAAAAAGAAAGATAAAAACAGCCTCATTCCCTTTGGGCCTTTTCTTGCTATTGGCGGCTTTGTGGTACTATTATGGCTTCCTCAATTGAATTTTATCTATCTTAAACTATTTGCCTTATGATTGTAGGCTTAACAGGGGGTGTTGGCTGCGGTAAGTCTACCGTTGCAAGTATTTTTCAACGGTTAGGTATTACTGTCATTAGTGCAGACGAGATTGGTCGTCAATTACTAAACACAGAACAAAGTATTTTAGCAGAGATTGTACGACACTTTGGCCCTAAAGTCTTAAACAAAAATGGTTCATTAAATCGCCGTTCATTAAAGCTTTATATCTTTAGATCCTTAACTTCACGCCTCTGGTTAGAAGCATTGTTACACCCACTTATTAAAACAGAAATGCTAAGGCAATTTTTACTTGTTACACCCGGTACCTATATTATTGCAGAGATCCCCTTATTAATTGAAGCACATTGGCAAGACATTGTGGATCGAATACTTGTTATAGACTGTCCCCCTCTGCTTCAAATTGATCGTGTCATAAAACGAGATAAAGTCTCACTTAAAATCGTCCAAGAGATATTAAACACTCAGGTCTCTCGTGATGAGCGATTGGCCAATGCAGATGATATTATTGAGAATGTAAATGATATCGAGATACTTCAACAAAAAGTAGAAGAATTACACCGTTACTATACAAAGCTATCTAAATAAATATTGTGAGATGTGTAATACTAAAGCTTTTTTGTTCATTACTACTAAATTTGGGATCAGTACCCTTAAGCCTATCCAATAACGAACAAGAGATCTCGACAATAACAAGAGATCTGTTATAGTGGCTTAATGTCAATGCCAATTCTCTATGAACAACCGCTCAATGAACGAATGCGGATCTTTTTGAGGTTAGAACACCTCTTTTCTCAGGTTTCTCACTTTCAAAACGGCTCTTCCGTGTGGGACAGCCATGCTAGCGTATCTGCTTTGATTGAGATCCTAACTATTTTAGATCGCTCAGATATTCGTTCTGAGGTCTTAAAGGAGTTAGACAGGCACATCAGTGGGCTTTCCCGCCTCTTAGACACACCAGCGGTCGATCGAACACGATTAGATAAAGCACTAACTGAACTTACTGTTCAATTACAAAAGATACAGCAACTTCCCAGTAAATTGGGTTCCGAAATCAGAGACAATGACTTACTCAATAGCGTACGACAACGGACTGTCATTACAGGTGGAACATGTGGGTTTGATATTCCAGCTTACCATTATTGGTTAAATCAATCGCTATCTATTAAGGCAGAATGTCTTTCTCGTTGGTTATTTGAAATTAATCCCTTAAGAAACAGTATTGATCTCTTGCTACTATTGACTAGAAATAGCGCCCTTTTTGAAACCCAAATTGCTACTTCTGGTTTCTTCCAACGATCGTTGGACACACAAAATCCTTGCCAACTTTTAAGGATCGCTCTGCCTCCTGAATCTAATGCTTATCCGGAGGTGAGTGGTAATAAACATCGAGTGAATGTGCGCTTCTTAAGCTATACAGAGTCAGGCCGCCCCAAACAGGTGGGCCATAATGTCCAGTTTGATATGAGCTGCTGCGCCATATAGTGAGTGGCGTCCCCAAGGGGATTCGAACCCCTGTTACCGCCGTGAAAGGGCGATGTCCT
>CADEGZ010000108.1 GCA_902827015.1 uncultured Pseudomonadota bacterium | reverse complement strand
CAATTTCAGCAATATAAGTAATGAGTAAAGCAAGATCGGTACTTTCTCCATTGTGCTTGAGTCCCCGATAAGCATTAACGTTTTGCCCTAATAGAGTCACTTCTCGTACGCCTTGCTCTGCGAGGCTATAAACTTCATGTAGGACATCGTCAAATGGTCTGCTGATTTCTTCACCTCGGGTATAAGGAACCACACAGTAACTACAGTATTTACTACATCCTTCCATAATAGATACCATTGCAAGGGGTCCTTCCGCCTGTGGTGCTGGCAGGTTGTCGAACTTTTCAATTTCAGGGAATGAAATGTCCACAATAGGACTGCGTGTTTTGGTAATAGACCATAACATATTCGGTAACCTGTGTAGGGTTTGAGGGCCAAATACAAGATCTACAAAAGGCGCCCTTTTAAGAATGGCTTCTCCTTCTTGACTTGCAACGCAGCCAGCGACACCGATAACCACTTCTGGGCGTTTTTCTTTTAAAGGACGAAAAACACCTAATTCAGAAAATACTTTTTCTTGGGCTTTTTCACGAATAGAACAAGTATTTAAGAGTAAAAGATCGGCTTCTTCTGGTGAATCAACGCGCTCAATACCGTGAGTGGCTTTTAACAAATCCAACATTTTTGTTGAATCATAAACATTCATCTGACACCCGTGCGTTTTAATGTAAACCGTCTTCATTGTTTTAGCCTTAAAATATAATGTGGTGGCTATGGGTGGACTCGAACCACCGACCTCAGCATTATGAGTGCCGCGCTCTAACCAGCTGAGCTACATAGCCAAAAGCGTTTCAATATCTAGGATTTTACTAATAATTTAACTTACAAACTCAATTTTTAAGAGAAAGCCTATATTAGCATAAATTTGTGAATCAGGTAAAACTTAAGGAGTTTAAACTCGATGGTATTGTTTGTGTTAAAATATAGGGTTATTAATTTAGGCAAATGTAACAGAGAAAAGAATGACTGAACAAGAGGTGCGACAAAATTTGGTTTATGCCTATCAATTCTTAGCCGAATTTAAGATGGATGATTTAACCTACACACATTTATCTGCACGGGTGCCAGGGGGATCGCATTTTTATATTTATCCTTTTGGTTTTTTGTTTTCAGAAGTAACAACGCAAGATTTGTTAACAGTTACATTACAAGGAGAAGTATTGCAAGGAACTGAAATGCAATATAATAAAACTGGTTATGTGATTCATAGCAATATTTATCGTACACGTAAAGATATCAATGCTATTTTTCATTTGCATACACCTATGGGTGTTGCGGTTTCTGCGATGGAATGTGGTTTATTACCAATTAGCCAATTTTCATTACATTTTTATAATCGAATTGCCTATCATTCGTACAATTCTTTAGCATTAGATGATGAAGAACATGGTGTAAAATTGGTGCAAGATTTAGCAATACATAAGGTGATGATGTTGCGCAATCATGGGACTCTAACTTGTGGTTCAACGATCCATGAAGCATTTTTTTATGCTTATTACTTAGAACAAGCCTGTCGGGTACAATGTATGGCGTTAGCAAGTGGACAACCTCTTATTTACCCTCCATCACACACTTGCGAAAAGGCAGCATTGGATATGCGGGCTTTCGAGCCGGATTTAGGCTATCGTGATTGGCAAGCGCTAAAAAGACGTTTTTTAAAAAAGAATAAATTGGTGGGCGATAGTGGGTTCGAACCACTGGCCCCTGCCGTGTGAAGGCAGTGCTCTACCACTGAGCTAATCGCCCTAATTTTTCACAAAGAGAAGTATGGTATCATTATTTTTTGCAATGAACGAGCACAAAGGTTTTTCGCATGAGGATCCGTACACGGTTTGCACCTAGCCCCACTGGGTTTTTGCACGTAGGAAGCGCACGCACGGCTTTGTATTGTTGGCTATTTGCCAAAAAAATGCAGGGTCAATTTATTTTACGAATAGAAGATACTGATCAAGAACGTTCCACGCCAGAAGCAGTAAAGGCTATTTTGGAAGCGATGGTCTGGTTGGATTTAGATTGGGATGAGGGGCCTTATTATCAGACCCAACATTTTAGTCGATATCGTGAGGTTGCAGAGCAATTATTGCGTTCTCAACATGCTTATCGTTGTTATTGTTCCAAAGAGCGTTTAGAGAAATTGCGTGAAAATCAGTTGGCAAATAAACAAAAACCTCGTTACGATGGTCACTGTCGAGATCTCTCAGTCCAATCTTCTTTGGAAACATCTTATGTGATTCGTTTTCGAAATCCTGAAGTAGGTGAGGTGATGATTGAAGATTGTGTGCGAGGACGAGTTATTATTCAAAATGCAGAGTTGGATGATCTAATTATTTTTCGCTCCGATGGAACGCCTACCTATAACTTTACCGTAGTGGTAGATGATTGGGATATGAAGATTACACATGTAATTCGAGGTGACGATCATTTAAATAATACGCCAAGGCAAATCAATATCTTAAAAGCATTGGGGGCTAATTTGCCGATTTATGCGCATATTCCCATGATTTTAGGCAGTGATGGTAAACGACTTTCTAAACGACATGGGGCAGTGAGCGTGCAACAGTATTGTGAAGATGGTATTCTTCCAGAAGCATTATTAAATTATCTAGTACGTTTAGGCTGGTCGCACGGCGATCAGGAAATTTTTACCCGTGATGAAATGATCCAGTATTTTGATCTTCACGATATTAATAAAGCACCCTCTGCTTTTAATCCCGAAAAATTATTGTGGTTAAATCAGCACTACATAAAGACAGGGGATCCTGCTTTATTGGTAAAACATTTTCAATGGCAATTGGAACAATTGGGTATTAATACAACCGAGGGTCCAAAACTACAAGAAGTGCTTATCGCACAAAGAGAACGTGTTAAAACTTTGAAAGAAATGGCTGAAAAAAGTCGTTTTTTTTACCAGGATTTTGAAGCTATTCGACCTGAATTTTTAGAGCAACAAGCGCCAGGCATTATTGAACCTTTGCTCGCCTTGTATCAAGCATTTGAAAATATTTCGGTTTGGCAGGCAAAAACAATCCAAGAAGTTCTAGAGGAAAAGGCCAATCAATTTGGTTTAAAGCTTGGCAAATTGGCTCAACCTCTACGTTTGGTGGTAACGGGTGGTACAGTGTCCCCCCCTATTGATGTTACTTTACAACTGATTGGGAAAAAGCGGGTGTTAGAACGATTAAAGAGAGCTCTTTCTTAGCCTTTTGGTATATTCTTGTATGAGCACCAAGTAATAATGAAACATATCTTCTAGTTCTAAATTTTGCTCTGCAAAATATGAAGCGTTTGCAATAATGGATTGCACTTTTTCTGGGTTTTTTTCTGCCCATTCAATTTTATCTAGCAAAGAATGCTCATCACTCACTGGAATGTAATGTACGTAAGGTTCAATTCCCTTGTAAAACCATTGGGTTTGGGTACTTTCATTCTTAAAGATTAAGCTATTAGCATGCAAATGCCATACGAACCTTTCCCAAGTACAACGTAGACCATCAATGGCGATCAGATATTTATATTTAAGGTGGTCTTCTAGTTTTGTGAATGGTACATCTTTGTTATTTGTAAATTTAGCATCGATCAAATTAGGGTGTAATTTCGAGAATTCTACGGTTTTTTTGCGAAACCCTGTGCTGTCCCACGGACCACCTCTCCAAAAAAGTTTTGTTTGTTTGTCTTTCCAGGGATTATGCTTATTAGCGGCTTTGATCTGCGAGCTTGTTTTTTGAACCGATCTTAAATTCATCCAATCAGGAATTAAGATTAAGTCTTTTTCACCTGGTATTGCTAAATCTTTAGAGAAAGCAAATATAGGCGTTGGTTTTTTGCTTGGTATTGTTAAATAGTCGAATAATCCCACGATAAAATCTGTATCTGGTATATAATTATTTTTAGCCAGATATTCAATAACGTCATATAGTACTATGTAGCTGAGATCTCTAGGGGTGACTTGATAATAAATTTTGTTCATCCCATTTTCATTGATCACTGCCCTTATAGAAGAGGGGGACACTCCGGTCACTTTGGTATGACCGTCTTTGGTTTGAAAACGAACGAGTCGGTTGGAAAAGTTATCATTTTCTTTAAAAGCTTTATCTAGATCATTTTGAGTAATTGTGGAAAAATTGGATAAATCTTCTGCAATTTGTGCCATTGCCCAAGTGGGTAATCCTTGCTTAATTTTTTTTTTTAAAACGGTTTCATTGATCAATTCACTGGGTTTTGGAAAAGCTTTAGAAGCGAGTTGAGGACAACTTTTATTTGAAGGATCGGCGCATTTTAGTATGGCTCTATAGGGTGCGTCTTTATCATCGTAGATATAGCCATAATAAATGACAATAAATAGGCAAAGAAAAAGACCTAAATAAAAACATTTCTTTAGTTTGTTTTGTATAAAAAACATCGATATTAGTCCTCTTCTCATTATTATAGCAGCCAGTATTTTCATTGTTATGAATGAAGAACCGGGTGTTGTCAATACTGTTATCATTTGACTATGATTATATATAAATAATATTATATACCCTTAGGTGTAAAGGCTATGAATGTAGAAAACACATGCAACAAAAAATATAAATATCGAAGGTTGATAGTACTAACACTGAGCCTCGCCTTTTTATGTACTATTTATTATTTGCAATCTAAATCTAATTTTAATGGGTCTTTTTCGCAAAAAATACCTTATAATCCATCTCCATTTAAGCAATGGATAGGGGAAGATAGACCTACTTTAATTTATGCCATGCCACCGTTTAATTGGTTAGGTGATGCTGAAGCTTTAAAACGTACGATTTTAACCGTAAAAAAGATGGGTTGGAATGTATTGCCTCAGGAAGATTTAAAAGATGTGGCGCAAAAAAGTTTAAGAAATGCTGTTGGGATATATGTTAATGATAAACTATACTCCAAATCCGATATCATCTCGATACAAGAAGGGTTTCCTAAAGCTCTTCCATTACTGGAAATTCATTGGATCCCGAGTAAAGAAAATATCAAAAACCCCGTTACCTATCTTGCCACCAAGAACCCATTACATCCAAACGTACAAGCAATATTAGCTTCCAGCTATTATCCAATTGAGGCAGAAGTGAAATCAGATAATTTAAAACTTATGATGAGTTGGTATCCTACTGTTAGTGCTACCTATTATCAACCTCAACCAACCAAACTTATGTATTGTGGAAGCAAGCGGTTGGACAAGACTTTATGGAAAAGGCTCGATAATAGTGGATATTTTGTTGTTTATGGACTTAAAATGGAATGGCAAGATTATCAGTCTCACCAGGGTTATATACCAGCAGATGGTGAAAGTTTTGTTCGAACCATTAACCAGAACGGGATTTACTTAATTCTGCACAGTGAGCCCCATTTAAAAGAAGGCGCGCCTACAGGGCGAATTTTTGAAGCTGCTGCTGCCGCCGCCGTTATTATTTCAGATAAACATCCTTTTATAGAAAGAGAATTTCAGGATAGCGTGCTTTATATTGATACAAAGAGATCTGATGTCTTTGAGCAAATTGAAACACATATGAAATGGATCAAAGAAAATCCTGAAGAAGCACGCAAGAAAGCGCGTCTTGCACATGCCATTTTTTTAGAAAAATTTACATTAGAACAACAAGTAGCACGTCTTTATAAAAATCTTGTTAAGTTAGATGTTTTAGAGAGTATAGAGTGATTAAGAAATCAGGGTACTTTTTTTAGATCCTTATACTTAAGAAAGCTTTTTAGTGTACTCTTGCAGCAAAACAGCAATATAATGATATATGTCTTCTAAGCTTAAATTTTCTTCAACGAAAGAAGAGGCGTGTTCGATTATCTCATTTGCTTCTTTGGGATGCGTTTCTGCCCAAGCTATTTTGGTAAATATATCATGTTCATTTTTAACTGGGATGTAATGAATATGAGGAACTATTCCCTTATAAAACCATTGTATTTGGTTGCTTTGGTGTTTAAATACCAGGCTATTTGAATGCAGATGCCAAATTAAACGTTCCCAAGAACATCTCAAGCCATCAATGGAGATTAAGTATCGGTATTTCAGATGATCCTCTGGTGGTATAAATTTTGTACCACTGCCTGAAAAAACAAATTCCGCATCAATTAATTTAGGGTGCTGTTTTGATAAAGAAACAATTTCTTTTCTAAAACCTGTGCTATCGTAGCCACCTCCTCGCCAGAAAAGAATGGGTAATTTATTTTCCCAGGTGAATAGCGTATTTGCTTTTCTAATTAAGGGTCTTAAATTACTGGTGGAACTTAAATTTAGCCAATCTGGCATCAAAATTAAATCTTTTTCAGTAGGATCATCAAGATCTTTAGCAAAGGCAAAAATAGGAGAAGGAATGCCGTTGGGAATAGATACTCGATCTTGTACACCAACAATAAAATCCGTATCGGGTATGTATTTGTTTTTGGCAAGGTACTTTAATACATGATAAAGTGTTTTAAAACGAGGATGGTGTTGGAATCCTTCATATAGCTTGAAAAATTTTAATTGTGCTTTTTTAGAATAATCAATGTCCTTAGGAATTTTTGGAAGAATTATTTTAACTTCGCCATTTTCAATTCGAAAACGAGCCCATACGTTGGGGGGGCTGTATTCTGTTGAATATCGATCTAAATCTGTTCGTTTGATGGTACTAAATTTAGAGAGATCTTCTTTGATTTGTGCTATAGCCCAAGCTGGCAAGCCTTTTGAAATCTTCTCTTTTAAAATAGCTTGATTAACAAAACAAGTGGAATTGTGTGAATATTGGGCAGAAGTTCGTTGGAATATGCACAAATCAGAGATAGGATCACCTATTGCATCATAAATACGCTTATTAAATTTATCGATATAAGGAAAATGTTTAGTTGGCAAAAAGGGCAATAACATCAGTATAAAAAGGAGGAAGGCGGTAAAGTAAAATACTTTTAGAGTCTTCGAACGGAAATATTTAGACAATCTTTTCCTCCTAAACAGGCATGCAATGGGCCTTTACATAATAATAGTAGCAAAAGGTGAGAGGGGAACCACGGGGGTTGACAGAAAGTGCTTCTGCCCTGTAGGATTCGGCTTCTACTGTCAAGAAGCGAGTGTTTTGGGTTGATACACACAAGCGACTTGCAAGTAGGGGCTATAGCTCAGCTGGGAGAGCGCTTGCATGGCATGCAAGAGGTCGGCGGTTCGATCC
>CADEGZ010000107.1:1896-7203 GCA_902827015.1 uncultured Pseudomonadota bacterium | reverse complement strand
GCTATTTGTTAGTGATTGCATAAAGGGTTAAACTAAAATATGTACTACATAGATGTCAATATTTGACGGGCGAGGGGTTAAGGGCTATTTGTATGATATAAACAAAGTAAGTAAACTTAATGCGTGGTACTACAACTAAACCAAGAAGGCAATTTATAAATGGTAATGCATGATGAACGTTACACACTAATTGGAAGCAGCTCAGCTATTCAAGCAGTTCAACATCTTGTTTTACAAGTTGCGAGTCGATTTACAACAGCTTTGATTCTTGGTGAATCTGGAACGGGTAAGGAATTGGTGGCTCGCGTGATCCATCAATTTTCTAAAAGGGCGCAAGGACCCTTTATCGCCGTTAATTGTGCAGCTATTCCTTTAGAATTATTGGAAAGCGAACTTTTTGGTCATGAAAAGGGAGCTTTTACAGGCGCCTTTGTTGCAAGGCAAGGGAGGTTTGAACTTGCTGCAGGTGGTACCTTATTTTTAGACGAAATTGGAGATATGCCAATTTCGATGCAGGCAAAATTATTACGCGTACTGCAAGAACGAACTTTCGAGCGCGTAGGGGGTAGTAAACCGATTAAATCAGATGTGCGTATTATTGCCGCTACTCATAAAAACCTTGAAGAGTGTTTAGCACAGGGAACATTTAGAGAAGACTTATATTATCGTTTAAATGTGTTTCCCATTGAAATTCCGCCTTTGCGAGAGAGAAGAGAAGATATCAAATTGTTAATACAACATTTTATTGAACTCCACAAAGAAGAAACAGGATGTTTGGTTGAATTATCAGAAGAGACTTTTAATTTTTTAGAACAATACGATTGGCCTGGTAACGTTCGTGAACTTTCTAATTTAGTTGAACGTTTGTGTGTTTTGTTTTCAGGCAAAGCAGTAACAGTGCAAGATTTACCAGAGCAATTCTTTCGTCAATCCTCACGTAAAAACGATAAAAATTTAACTGTTTTAACGATACCAGGGTTACCACAAGAAAAACATTTTGACTTAAAAGAGCACTTAACACAGCTGGAATTTAACCTTATTACACAAGCTTTAAATGATTGTGCAGGAGTTGTGGCGCGCGCAGCAAAAAGATTGGGGTTAAGACGTACAACTTTGGTTGAAAAAATGAAAAAGCATGGTATAGGACGTGAGATTAACTATAAAGCACAAAGCGAAACTAGTTAAATATACCTTCACACTTGAACTTTAGGCGTATAGATTTTCAGAGTTTAACTTGTACTATTCTACTTTAAATAACTCATCAAGTTTCGTGATAACCAAGATCTTTTTAACGTCTGTATTGCTGTTGATGATCCTAATATTTGCTTCATCCCCGCCGCCATAATCACGCAGTGCTAATAGCATACCCAGTGCAGAACTGTCTAAGTATTCTGATTCCTTCAGATCAATAACATAAGCTTTTGGTTTAGGATTGACTTTTTCATAGGCATTACGAAATTGCTGCAACGCACTAAAATCGAATCGACCTTGTACTGTGATCGTCAATTCATTGCCATCGGTCGATGTATTAGAGGTGATTGTCATTGCAATACTCCACTGGTTAGTCCTGAGTTTAATATTACCCTTCTCCTAAGCATAGACTATTTTACTCTTTATGAGAAAGTTCATTAATAACCCGAACGGGGGTTTGAAGTGGCGCCGTCGAGAAAAGTTCCTTGATATCATCTGCATACATACGTATGCACCCATGGCTGCTCCTAAGACCAATGCTGCTTGGTCGGTTTGTCCCGTGGATTAAAATACCGGAAAATCCTAAATGCATTGCGTATTGTCCCAGTGGATTATGAGGGCCTGCTGGTACAACAAGGGGGAGAGTAATACCTCGTCTAGCTTCTTCTCTACGTATAGATATGGGTGGGTGCCAAGCAGGGTGCACTTGTTTGGAGACAATTTTAGTAACACCAAGAGGGGTAGACCAGCCTTGCCGGCCAATACCCACTGGGTAGATACTCACTAGATTCTGGTCAGGATGGTAATAAAAAAGCTGCATTTCGGCAAGGTTTAATACGATGCCTTCTCTAGGACCGGTTGGCAAATTAAATTGTGCCGGGATAATTACTTTTGTGCCTGGTTTTAGGACTTTTTGGCTCAAATGATGATTGGCCCTAAGCATTTCATAAACACCTATATCGAATTGTTCCGCAAGCTCAATTAAAGTATCTCCTTTTTCGGCTTGAACCTCTTGATACTCACCAACCGTGTTTCCTTCTTCAGGTATTTTGTAGGTCAACGCCAGAAGTGGGGAGGTAATTAAGAAGTTAAAGAGAAAAGCCCCAAGCCACTTAGCAAAATTTTGCTTTTGAACCATTATGATACTCCAAAGCGTTTAATCTAATTTCATTATCGACAAAGTATTTGCGAACTTAAAGGGCACTTTGGAATAGATCTTGCAGGTAATAAGGAGTAGAGAGGCAAGATTTAGAATATTTCATTCTATAAAACCGGAGGAACCTTGTGGGTAAACTCGCAAATGGATGGGTCATGTACCCAATTTCCGCCACTGAACCAGAAAACAAAGTCATTCAGCAGCATGCATCGTTAGTAAAAAAAATTGCACAACATTTATTGGGAAGACTTCCATCTTGTGTGCAATTAGAGGATCTGATCCAGGCAGGTATGATTGGCTTATTAGAAGCGGCTAAAAATTATGATGTGACAAAAGGCGCTAGCTTTGATACTTATGCCAGTATTCGTATTCGGGGTTCAATGCTGGATGAAATTCGTAAAGGGGATTGGGCCCCCCGTTCGGTGCATCGCAATACACGTCGAATTGCTCAAGCCATTCGTGAAATTGAAAATCAAGTGGGTAGAGATGCACGAGATTATGAAGTTGCTGAAAACCTAAATCTTAGCTTGCAAGAATACCATCAATTATTACAAGAAACCAATGGAAGTCGAATGTTTGCTTTTCACGATGTAGGGTTAAATGAAGAAGTGATAGCGGATAATACAACAACTGCTTCTTCTCCTAGTTTATTAGATGGTTTGCAGCAAGAAGATTTTAAGCGAAGCTTAGCAAGAGGAATTGAAAGTTTGCCAGAGCGAGAACGATTAGTATTAGCATTATATTATGATGAAGAATTAAATTTAAGAGAAGTCGGTGAAATTTTAGGTGTTAGTGAATCACGAGTAAGCCAAATTCACAGTCAAGCGATGCTACGACTGCAAGCGCGGTTAAAAGAATGGAGTATAGAAGACGAAACTCAATAATTTCGTTTCGGCATAAATGGCAATTATTTTTTAATATAAAGGCCCTTTAAAAAGACGATTTAATAAGCGAGTGGTTACACCTTGAAGTAAAGCCGAAATTTTGTCACTCAGTGTTTCACTAATGACATAACTCACCTCATAGATATCGGTATTAGTACTTTTTTCTAATAAATAGTCGTCGCTGGTGGTTAATTCATCGATTAAATTTAAGCTAAGGGCTTGTGTACCGTACCAGTGTTCGCCGGTTGCTAATTTTTCAATTTCAAGGTTGGGCCGATGTTGTTGCACAAACTGTTTGAATAAAATATGTGTATCTTCTAATTCTTGACGAAACTTTTCTCTCGCTTTATTAGTATTTTCACCTAACATGGTCAGGGTGGTCTTATATTCACCAGCGGTGTGTTGTTCTATATCAATGTCATGTTTTTTAAGGAAGCGATTAAAATTGGGGATTTGCGCCAAAACTCCAATTGAGCCAACAATGGCAAAAGGTGCGGCAATAATTTTATTTGCAACACAAGCCATTAAATAACCACCACTTGCTGCAACCAGATCAATACTTACTGTAAGAGGGATGTTGCGTTGTCGAATGCGCATTAATTGAGAAGCGGCAAGGCCATAGTTGTGAACAAGACCACCGGCGCTGTCTAGGATAACAAGCACTTCATCTTCAGTTTTTGCGATACATAATAGAGCTGTAATTGCTTCTCGCAGTCTATCGACCTCACTGGCATGCAGATCTCCATTAAAACGCAGCACAAAAAGTTTAAGCGTACTTATTTCTTTTTCTTCAGTTTTTAATTTTTTCTTAACAGCCTTTGCTTTTTCTTTCTCTTCTTTTTTACGCGCTTTTTTTGCGGCTTTCAGTTCATCTTTAGTTAATAACTCTAGTTCTAGTACTTCTCGCATACTGTCGAATTTATCATTGATTTTTTCAATTTCAATGGATTCACGCTCACGTTGCCGTGAACCTAACAAAATAATTAAGGTAACAAATGCGATCAGTATAGCGCCAATCACCGTAATGACTTTGGCAGCAAACAAACCATATTCAAGTAAGAAATCAATCACGCTCTCTCCCTAAGTCTATTTTAAATGTGTTAGTCTAACGCTTTAGATTTAAATAGCAAGAGGGTAAAGCGTGCTAAAAGCCAGTAATTTGGGCTATGAACGAGATAATCGATTATTATTTAGTAATTTAACTTTTGAAATTAAGCCTGCCTCTATGCTTTTGGTGTCTGGAAAAAATGGGGTCGGTAAATCCAGTTTATTAAAAATCTTGGCAGGTTTATGGCAGCCTTCTGAAGGAAGTCTAATGTGGCAAGGCCGTGATAAACTCCAAGAACCCGCTTTTTTATCGCAAGTATTGTATTTAGGTCATAAACTCGCAATACAGCCTACTTTAACTCCAATCCAAAACTTACAGTGGCTTTTAGGAATTACCGCTGCAGAGATTTTTTCTCGTGCGCAGATCTTATCTGCTTTAGAAAAAGTTGGATTAGAAGATTTTGAAAGGGTTCCTTGTGAGGTGTTATCAAAAGGTCAATGTCAACGGCTTGCTTTAGCACGTTTGTGGTTAGATCCTCCCAAATATTGGATTTTGGATGAACCAATGACATCATTGGATGAAGCTGGTGTGGAACTGTTACATCAACGCATCTTAATGCATTTAGAGCAACAAGGGCTTTTGGTGATGGCAAGCCATCGACCTTTTTGTGCAGATTATTGTAAGCAAATTAACAAAATTGAAATAGTATTAGGGCACGAAAGATGTTAAGGGCATTTTTATATATTATTCGGCGTGATTTAATTTTGCTTACCTGTCGTCGTGGGGAATGGGGTATGCCCTTATTTTTTTTTATGATCACTGTTAGTTTATTTCCGATTGGCTTGGGACCTCATCCAAAATTGTTATCAAGCTTAGCGCCAGCCATTATATGGATAGCAGTTGTTTTATCTTTGCTAATGTCATTAGATACTGTGTTTCGTTCGGACTATCAAGAGGGTATTTTAGAACAATTTATTTTAAGTCCTTATCCACTCCCCATGATATTATTAGCAAAATCCATTGCACAC
>CADEGZ010000107.1:0-1886 GCA_902827015.1 uncultured Pseudomonadota bacterium | reverse complement strand
TAGCGCCTCTTTTTGGTCTTATGTTATCGATGTCGGCAAATGGAGTATGGGTCTTGTTGCTAACTTTAATAATAGTGATCCCCACGTTAAGTCTATTGGGAAGCGTAGGAGCCGCTTTAACAATTGGGTTACATCAAGGTGGTTTATTGTTAGCTATTTTGATATTACCATTCATGGTGCCTGTTATTATTTTTGGTGCAAGTGGGGTTGCGAAAGCTCATCAGCAATTGCCCTTTTATTCGGAGATTTTATTGTTGACTGCGTTATTTGTGTTGACGTTCGTATTGGCACCTGTTGTCACTTCAATGGCTTTAAGAGTAAGTTTGGAATAACATGTTAGCGCCTTTATCACGTATTATTTCTCCAAAATATTGTTATCAGATCACCGGGTATTTAATTCCTTGGTTAAGTATTATTTGTGCGGCCTTAATGCTTTATGGCGTTGTAGGTGGATTGTATTTTGCTCCTGCAGACTATCAACAAGGCGATGGCTTTAGGATTATTTATGTTCATGTACCAGCTGCTTTCTTATCTTTAATGATTTACACAGTTATTTTTGTAAGCTCAAGTATATATCTTATTTGGAGAGTTAAGCTGGCTGATATTGTGGCACAAAGGAGTGCCGCTTTAGGAGCTACTTATACCATTATCGCATTATTCTCGGGATCTCTTTGGGGTAAGCCGATGTGGGGTACCTGGTGGATTTGGGATGCACGTTTAACCTCTGAATTGATCTTATTATTCCTTTATGTAGGTTATATGGGTTTGCGTTCAGCCATCCTAGATACGAATAGAGCCGCATATGCTGCTGCCATTTTAGCTGTTGTTGGGATGATTGATATTCCAATTATTCATTTTTCGGTGGAGTGGTGGGCAACTTTACATCAAGGTGCTACCCTTGCAAAGTTAGCAAAACCTTCAATCGCTGAAGAAATGTTATATCCTTTGTTAGCAATGATAGCCGCATTTACTTTTTTTTATATAACACTTTTATGTATTCGAGTTCGTCTAGAGATTTTAAAACGGGAATTTAAAACCCAATGGGTATGTACCCTTTGCACTTGAACTTTATGCAAGGAGTAATAGATTGTGAGTGCTTATGCAATATATGTTTGGCCCTGTTATTTTTTGGTTTTTGTACTACTAGCGGCTCACGTAGTCTCTGTTATATTAGAGCGGCGTAAGATATTTAAAATAATATTTCGTGTTGCGTCTAGCCTAAAACCGAAAAGCGAAGGATATACTCCATCAAAATAGGTAAAAAACAATGAATTCTGTTCGTAAAAGACGCTTATTATTTGTGATTTTATTGAGTGGAAGTTCTTTGCTTGCTGTTTTTTTAGTAATTTGTGCTTTACGTCAGAATATTAATTTCTTTTTTACACCCTCGCAAGTGGTGGCAGAAGGGACAAGGAAAGGTGTTCGGATCCGATTGGGAGGTATGGTTGAAAAAGGTAGTTTAACGCGTAAAGAAGGTTTGCAGATCCAATTTCAATTAACAGATTTTATGCATCAAATGACTGTAATCTATTCAGGAATTTTACCCGATCTATTTAGAGAAGGTCAAGGCGTGGTTGCCTTGGGATATTTAACAGAAGATAATGTATTTCTAGCAGATGAAATATTGGCTAAACACGATGAAAACTATATGCCTCCCGAACTTGTAAAAATGGTTAAAAGTAAAAATGGGTTATGATTCCTGAACTTGGGTTTTTTGCTTTAATACTTTCGTTATGCCTAACGGGCCTACAGTTTTTCTTGCCTACTATTGGTATTTTTAAGAGAAAGGATTTTTTAATACAAGTTGTACATCCTTTAGTGTTGGGCCAGTGTTTCTTTATAACAGTAAGTTTTTTCATTTTGGTATATATTTTTATCCAAGATGA
>CADEGZ010000106.1:3251-7262 GCA_902827015.1 uncultured Pseudomonadota bacterium | reverse complement strand
GAGAACCAGAACTGGCAAATCCGTAACTTTAGAGTGAGCCATTTTAAAGAGCAAAGCCCTCATTTAAGTGAAATGTCGGATGTGATTGGTAATTTATTTGATGCCTCAGCCCAAATCGGCTGCCCTTTTTCTTTAAGCTTTATCATTCAAGTTGCCCAGCAAAATAAAGAGCAAGATGTCGCTAGAGCTCGTGCTTTTAGAGCCAGACAAAGAGCAGAGAAGATTGCTCGTTTTAGCCCGCAAGCGGTCGAAGAGGCTGGAACCGCTAGAGGCATTATTAATGCCATTGAAAATGCTGAACGTTTAGTCAACGTCTCCTTCCAGGTAACCCTCTATTGTCAAACTGAGTCTGCCGACGAACAAGAGGCAGCATTATTTAATGTATTCCAAGCCTCAAGTCGTAAATGGCAATTGGTAAAAAACAATCTGTTACAGATGGTGATGCTATTAGCCCACTTACCCTTAGTACAAAGCCAAAGTCTTTTAAAAGAGCTTAAAAGCCTAGGATTGTTATACAAAGTCTGGGCTAAAAACGCCGCCAATATGCTGCCTATCATTGCTGAAATGAAAGGCATGCAAAGCCGGCGTTTAATGATTGCCGGCCGTCGGGGTCAAATCTTATTTTGGGACCCCTTTGGTAACAATAGAGGCAATTATAATGTTTGTGTGGCCGGTATTTCTGGCAGCGGTAAATCTGTTACCGTACAGGAAGTTGTATTCTCTCTCGTGGGCACGGGTGGCAAGGTCTTTATTATTGATGTAGGCCGCTCTTACAAAAAAATCTGCCACTTATTTGGTGGTGAGTTTATTGAATTTAATAAAGAAACCCACCTTTGTTTAAATCCATTTAGTACGGTCAATGAAGTCGATGAATTTTTAGATTTCATGACGCCTTTTGTTTGTTCAATGATTAATCCCACTGGCGAGCCCACTGCCATTGAAATTGCGTATGTTGCCAAAGCGGTTAAATCGGTGTGGGAAAATAAAAAGCATCAAGGCTCTTTAAGTGATATTGCCGATTGGTTGTTAGCCCAGGAAGACAGCAGAGCCAGGGACCTAGGGGTTGTATTATACCCTTATACTCGCGATGGGCAATATAAAGACTATTTCAACGGGGAAGCGAATATTGATTTTGATAACCCAATGGTTATCTTTGAATTAGAAGAAATTAGCGGCAATAAACGTTTCCAAAGCATTATCTTTATGCTGCTGATGCATCACGTGACTGAAAAAATGTATTTAGGCGGCAGAATTAAACAAGTGGCACTGATTATTGACGAAGCCTGGGATATGTTAAAAGGCGGTCAAGGTGGTGCGATTATTGAGAACATTGCCCGACGTGCCCGCAAGTATAAAGGCTGTTTGATTACTATTACTCAAAGTATTGCGGATTATTTTGCTTCTAATGCGGCACTTGCTGCTTATACCAACTCGTATTGGAAACTTATTCACATGCAAAACAAATCCGACGTGAACCGTTTGGTAGAAAATCAAAAAATAATACTCGATCCCTTTCAAAAAAGATTACTTTGCTCAGTCACCACTGAACATGGGGCTTATTCAGAGTTGATGATTTTAGGCGATGGTCAAGAATGTACAGTAGGGCGGTTATTCCTCGATCCGTATTCTCGCATTTTATATTCCACTCAAGCCAAAGACTTTGCGGATGTAAATCAATTATGCCAACAAGGGGTAGCATTAGCAGATGCCATTGCCATCGTGGCTGAGCAGCGGTTTAAATAAGGATGCAAATGAAAGAGCATTTAAAGAAACAAAAACCTAATCACCAGAATTTTGTTAAAGCAATTCGTAAACGTATAGAAGGTTATAAAGGCAGTTTCGTTGTTATCAGAAGTATTTCATTAGTGGAAAATGTCACTACAAATACTGGGGGAAAGCATCATGCAACGGATCCACTTAGAGCCTCCTAAAAAATCTAAAAATATTTTTGTCATCACCTGGCAAAAAAGTTGGCTAAGATATTTTTGGCCGTTGTTATTAATCCCTCTAGCCTGGTGGTTAACAACACAGATAGGTTATGCCATTAATTTAACGCAAAGCTTTCCACAAAAGTTTTGGTTAATTGTTTATCACCAACAACCCACACGGGGAGATTATATCTTGTTTAAAGCACCTATCAAAAGCAGTGTACCTGCAGGTACTACGGTGATTAAGCAAGTCATGGGTGTACCAGGGGATAGCATTATCAGGGTTAATCAAGACTTTTTCATTAACGGACAATATATCCTTACCGCTAAAAAGCATTCACTGCAAGGAAAGCCATTAAAGCCAGGCCCCGCTGGGATTTTACCGGAGAAACAATATTATGTTGCCAGTCTACATAAAGATAGCTTTGATTCCAGGTATGAAAAAATGGGCTGGATAACACGAAATCAAATTATCGGAGTGGCATATCCATTATGGTAAAGATAACTTTTTTAAACGATACGACAATACAGGTTGTAGTTAAAGTTTTAGCTCGACTGATTTTAGTTTCATTGGGAGATAAAGATGCCTTATAAACAAATCCAAATAACCTCGTTATCGTATTTTAGTTGGCTTAAATTGATGCTGATTTCTGCTTTGCCCATCCAAGTGCCGTGTTTTGTTTTTTGGTTGCTGGAAGATCAAAAGCCTTTTTTCTGGTTAGTAATGATTTACTCTATTATGGTTGGTTGTTTTTTGTCAGCGCTGATTGGTAAATTTGGGATGTGGATGGTTGTCTCGGTTAAACCTTTAACCTTAAGGATTAAAAATGATGAAATCATGGATTAAACGACTTATGAGGCACTTCGTTAACAAAGGGGTATATTTTTATGAGCATTTGATTATGTGGATTAATTTGGGATGGCAGCAAGGTGTAAAGATGAGCGTTTATACCGATACAATGAATTATTTTAATCAGAAGGAAAGAGTTGTATATGTTAATTAATCAAAAACAAAAAAGAGAAATGGGTAAGGGGATCACTTTAACGCTTTTTATAGGCTTAATGCTTAAATTTGCTTTTGAGTACAAATATGTTAGGACTTGTCCGCCTGATTTTACTTACTTTTTCTTTTTAATATTAGCTTTTTATTTAATTTTGTTTCTGTGTTATTGGGTGGATAAATGGATCAAATAGCTTTTTATAACCGCCTTATTTTTAGGTTAAGGAATATGCATGATATACGAAAAATTGGACCAAAAAAATGATTTCAGTCATTTAGCAGGTGATCCTTCTGTTGAAAAACACCTACATCGTTTAATGGTTCAAAACACGGAATTTATTTGGAAGCCATTTGATAATGCCGGTAACCAAAATATTTATATTGCTAGAGTTGGTGGTTTAGGGATCTCATTAGTTGCTGCAGATCTTGTTTGTCATGCAGTGGCTAAGGGCAAGCAAGTATGGATTATTTCTTTAAGTAACGATTACAAATTTGTTTGTAAATTGTTACATAGTGAATTTATTGATGTTGCTAAGCGACAACTTTGTTTTAATCCTTTTAGCACTGCTACGGATTTAGAAGCACTTTCAGCTTTTATGGTGCCATTACTCGCTTTAAGTGTTGGTTTAGGGCCTTACCATATAAAAGAACTGGATTATTTACGAAACGCTATTAGGGCGGTGTGGGAAAGCCAAGGACAGCAAGGCTCTATTCATCAGATTGCCCAATGGCTTTTACATCAATCGAGTAAAGGTGCAACCTTGGCAGCGGCATTATACCCATATACCAATCAAGGGCAATATGCCTATTACTTTAATGGACTAGCCAATATGGCTTTTAATGCTCCGGTAGTCAACTTTTGCTTGCCAAACCAAGGACGTTTTATATTTTCTAACACCATTTTAATGCTGTTACTAATGCACCATGCTTATGCTAATCCACAAACTGTGGTTGTGCTGGATGCAACGATGAACTACTTTAGACTACCACATTGTCAATCAATATTGGAAAGTCTTTTTAAAAAAGCCAACAACCATCAAGGGGTTATGATTTTTGTTGCCGATGATTTGCAAGAACGTTTGG
>CADEGZ010000106.1:0-3151 GCA_902827015.1 uncultured Pseudomonadota bacterium | reverse complement strand
TGTTATTGATTTTATTACTGAGTGGTGCAATCAACGCCAAGCCGGTTTGTGCGGGTAAATTTGTTAATCCCATTACCGATATTTGTTGGAAGTGTTTGTTCCCATTATCCATTGCCGGAAGAACGGTGGCCAATCCTGATAAAGACCGTTCTACCCCCAGTGAGGATAAAAGCTTTTTTTGTAGTTGTGGGGAGCCTATTCCACGAATTGGCATACCCATCGGTTTTTGGGAGCCGTTTAGGTTGGCAGATGTTACGCTTAAACCGTTTTGTATGGTTAGCTTAGGGGGTACTGATTTAAACTTAAGCGTTAGAACTCCAGAGGGCACGGTACATAGTAATCAAGGTGGCAAAACTGGCAGGAAGACCGCTTTTTATCATGTGCATTGGTATGTCTATCCGGTACTCTATTGGATGAACTTGGTAACCAATCTGTTGTGTATGAGTTCAGAGTCTTTTGATATTGCTTATATGACAGAACTTGATCCTACTTGGCAAGATGATGAACTTGCTCTTTGGTTAAATCCTGAAGTCTTATTATTTGCAAACCCCATCGCGCAACTTGCCTGTAGTGCCGATTGTGTAAGTGCCTCTATCACCACACCCATTAATACCTTATTTTGGTGTGCGGGTTGCCAAGGTGGGGTTTATCCACTTACAGGTAACCTTGCCTTTCATCATGGTGGGGCCGATGCCAGCACTTTAATTTTAGAAAAAATGATTTTTAAATTGCACCGTGAGCTCTTGCTATTTGGCTCTATGGGTAAAAAAGCGGCTTGTGGATTATATCCGATGCCTTGGTGGCGTAAGGACCAATATAAATTACAAATGACTTATCCCAGTGTCACTAAGAATACTAAGCTCGCTTGTAATCCGATTGGTAGAACCACTTTTATTTGGGGAAGTAATAAAGAATATCCGATTAAAGGCGAAGATTTTGCTTATTTGCTGTGGAGACGTAGATATTGTTGTTGCTTGTGAGTGAACGTTATATGAATGTAAAAGGTTTAATAAGATTTTTAATGTGTGCGGTATTTTGCCTGCAGTGTCATGCTCATCCATCCACTTCACCTTTACAAAAACCTGCTCCACAACTTTTAATCTTTGTTTCTTTTAGCATGCCAGAGCAAAGCTTAAAACTTTGGGCTGAGCAAGTAGCCAAAGTTAATGGTCAATTATTACTTCGAGGTTTTTTTGATGACTCTTTAGAAAAAACCACTGCTAAAACGCTGGCCTTGTTTGGACAAGAAGGTAATGCCGAATTATTGATAAACCCAGAAGCATTTAGCCAATTTAATATTCAAACCGTGCCGGCAGTGGTGGTGACAGAACAAACTCATTGTTTGCAACAACAATGTCCAATACCACCATTTGATGTGGTGTATGGCGACACTGATTTAGAACAGGCTTTAAGGTGGATAGCCACTAAAGGCTCAGAGTTAGGTAAACAATGGGCAAGTATGTTGTTAAAACGTTATCAGGGTAAACATGGGTAAAAAGTTTAAAGGAGTCATTATTTTGTTACTGTTATTTGAGAGCTGTTTTGCCAACCCAGAAAAAGAAGGCAGAGCGTTTGCCGAAATATTGCAGCAAAAGCCATTAGCAGAGCAGCAAACAACTTTAGAGGAATTACGTCGTCAACCTGGGAATAGTGCCTTTGAATCTCAAACTTCAGAATTAGAGAGTTTGTTTGGTGCACAGTTTGATGCCGGTAAAAAAGGGGAAGACCCATTAAAAAGTAGTTTGGCAACCCAGAATTTAGAAGCAAGTAAACGTGAGTTTGCCAATCAACCGAGCTTAAGCGATACAGAGCATTTATTAAAACAAAAGCACCGCTTTAAAATTTCTCCAGAAGATGCAGTGTTTAAAAAGCAGCAAGAAATATCAGAAGCCAGTCTTGAAGACAGCGAGGGCATATTCCAAAAAGGCCAGCCGCCAGAAACTCCCATGCCAGTGTTAAAAGATAAGGTAGTGACTTGCCGGGTTGGCGTGCCTGGCCAAGAAAAGAGTTGTGTTAAAAACCGAGTGATTCATTTAACGCCGCCCAGTGTTCGGACCCTCTCAGTGGTATTAGCGGTTAGGGCATTTCATCAAGTAACCTTTACTATAAATTTTGCCAATAATACTATTTCATTGGTCCATGATTATCCCACAGATACCGATTATAAACCAAATCCTCTTACCATTTTAAATAAAGATGGCATTATTGGTTGGAGTGGCATTTCTCAGAGTTTAACAAATTCCGCAGATGTTGCTCAGATAAATTTTGCTAGCAGTGATAATAGCACTGCAACGGTTTTACAACATCCCAATCCTAACAATGGTTATGTGGGTGTCGTGAGATTTGCGCCTTCTGGTTCCTATATGCAAGTGCTAAAAGCCCACTTAAGTTGGCAGGTGGTGGGTTATCCAAACTTAGGACCAGATAGTTTTGAAGGTTGTGAGGACTTAGAGCGGCAAGCGATTGACAGTGGTTGCGAAATGGTCAGCTCTGAACAGCAAAGTTTAAATGAAGCTAGGATTATCTCTGGCTATCCGACTCCTGTTACTCGCGAATACTGGTCCGAGCATAAAGCCTTTGTTTGTGGGGCAGGACCGGATGTCGATGAGTGTGAAACTTTGGTTAAACAACATTGCGAACAAATCGACTCTCAATGTGCGGTACTTAAAAACGGCGTCTGTATAGAATTTGAAAATACTTTTAAATGTGGGGTACCGGATTATTTGCAAGGAGATGGTCTTAGCTTTAAAACTGGAGAATTATCGTTTTTGAAAGGCAGTGACAATCAGTCCATTGGTTATGCACCTCAAGACTTTGGTGAAGCTGTAACCCAGTTTAATGCCTTAACCGAAATGGGTAAGAAATTACAAGATGAGTTGGGGGGTATTTTAGGGGACCCGGATAACCCCAGCGTATTCCATGGCAAATGCAGCCAATGCCGGGTGAATATAGGTTCATTCTTTAGAGACTGCTGCAAATTAAAAGGGATATTACAGGGCCTCTTTGGTCAATGCAATGAAGAAGAAAAGAAACTCGCCGTTGCAGCCATTAAAAATAAACGTTGTGTCAAAATTGAAGGACGTTACTGCCATAAAAAGAAGCTGGGCGTTTGTGTTGAAAAACGTGATTCTTATTGCTGCTATGGCTCACA
>CADEGZ010000105.1 GCA_902827015.1 uncultured Pseudomonadota bacterium | reverse complement strand
GACCCAGCAGGCGCATAAACCGAGCTGGTTTACAAATGAAGTACAGGAGCCTATGGTTAGGATCTGTTTTACTCGTAAGGATGGAAAATCTTACCATGAATTTGAAAAGGATAAGTTTTTAGCACAATTAGGAATAACGCAAGAAGATAAAGTTAAAATAATGAAGGATGAAGCGGGTATTCCAAGTGAACTTTGGATCCCAAAACGAGTGCTCGACCAAAGACTGTTGAGTACTGATTTAGGACGTATCGCGGCAGACAGTTATTATGCTGAACAAGTAAAGCCGTTACCTAAGAAAATACCCACAGTGCCTAGACCCAATGCCAGACCTTTTGATAAACAAAAATTAGCCAGAACAACCGGTTGGCATAATAATTGTGCATTTAACTGTGTTATTGGATTTTTATCGGATGAACTTAACAGCAAATCTGAAACCGAGATTAACGCTTTGTATGAAACACCCGGGTATAAAGAAATTTTGCAGGGTTTTAAGCGATATTATAATGTAAATTTATCCTCTGGGCATGAACTACAAGTGTTAATGCAGAAATACCCTAATCCTGTGGATCGAGAAGTTATATTAGGTCCTATATTGCGAACCCGATTAGGGAATTTAATTGAAGCAAGGCAACAAGATCCGAATAGTGATGGCGCTAGACATATGCGGAATGGTTTTTTGGCGGATGCGGATATTTTCTTAAGAGGCGAGTCAGATTTTTTTAATGTTTCTATGGTAACTCCCAATTTAGAATTTCTTACAGAATTAAGACTGGCCATGTTAGAAAAACAGCAGAGGGAAGGCAAACCTCTTGATACTATTTTAAGAGAAAACGACGCAGAACTCACAAGGCAACTTGAGAATTATTGGAATACCAAAGGTTATAAAAAGTATGCTGAATTGATAGGGGATCTGGATAAAGAATCATTTATTTCAGAGCAAGAGCTTGATTTATTAACAAAAGATTTAAATCTTGGGCTGAGAGTTTATGCACCCAATGAACAAGACGAAGATCGTGCGCCATTACTGACTTTTGAAGATTTACTGGAAATGGGAAATGAGGCTAGAACTTTAACTGTTTTTAATGGGGGAGATCATTGGGAGAGAGAAGTTGGCTCAGTTAATTATGCTGTTAAACATAACGCCTTTTATAGTTCATCTGTCAATCTTAGAAATTCTGCTGGTGCAGAGATTAAAAAGAGTGTTAAGGACAGATTTGCAGAGTATATGGCAAGTCGGCCTAAGCCAGCGCCGGTGTTTACAAGTGAAGAATTTCTTAGTGATGTTTTTCAAAAAGCGAAAGGAGACCCAGCTAAAATTGCAGAAATTTATCAAATTATCCAAAGCCAGGCCGCTAAAGATTTGGCTGGAGGAAAAACAGTTACTGCAGAAGCAGCACGGCAATTTCTTTTTAGTGTTGCTGCTCTAAGCCCAAGCACGGTAGAAATTGAACTGCACAAACAAAGATTGGTTGAAGTAGAGGGAAATTCTCCTGACTCCATGGCGATACAAGCAAAGACTGTTAATGAAAGATTGCAAACATTGTATAGTAATAATCGGGAATTATTTAAGGCATTAGAAGTAACAGAAACGCCAAGGCTGAAAAGTAAGTCGGTATCACCATCACCATTACCATCGGGTAATCGTGAAGGGACTAAATTAAAATCTAAGGCCAGTAGGGATCTGCATGAAAGAGTACAAACAGTAACAAAACAATTACAAAGGGAACCGAAAACTTCACAGCCCCCGACTAGATCTGCTAAAAAGCTTGATCCGCTTCAAGAAACCTTAAATGATTTATTAAGAGTGGCTGCTGATATTAATAGGTATGCGGCTCAAGATGAAAATGCGGCAATGTTGGTCAAAATTATTAGAGAAAGTGTGAATAATTATAACAGGGTTGGTGATAGGAAAGATGAATTTTTACCTCAAGTTCAATCGGCTGCCTATTTGGCAAAGGCTTATGAGTCTGTTAGAAAATACAAATATATTGAAGCAGAGGCTTTAAAAGCGAGTGATAACCTTAAGCAAAAAGGGTATAAATGTTTTAATGAAGATGCTAGTTCGTTTAATACGAACGAAGTTCGTATGCAAATTCAAGAGCTTGAAGGTCTTTTGGTAGAAGGTATACGAATAGGGTGGGAACAAGAGGATTATGAAACGTTTCAAAATAAAATGATCCAGGCGCAATCATCTATTAATAAAGCACGATCCTTGATCCCAGGTGCTGCACACAAAGAAGAATTTTTAATTAACAGTGGGTTAATGAGGCAATTTAAGAAGACTGCCAATAGTATGCAATTAAGCAGTGATTGTTCAACATTTGATGAATATGAAAGATTGTCACAAGATTCTGTTGACTTTGTTAATGATTCAATGCATGAAATGTTTGAACGTAGAGAAACCACTCGTGAAAGACTGGGGGCTTATCGTGGTTTATATGAAGGTGTTTTTTATAAAAAACAGGATGAAGAACCTGGAAGAATTGAAATATTGATCCCTCCTCGGGGCTCTGTTGAACGGGTTTATAATGCAGAAACTTTAAAAGCCAATATTACGATTCATTCTGCAGAAGATAGAACTGTTTTGGTGGCTTTAGATGCAAATCAAGCATTTATGCCTCTTAAGATCGAAACCCCTAAGGTTCATGGAAAACCGGCAACTCAAGATCAAATTGACCAAAATGATATGAACTTTGTGCTTAAAACAGTGTTGGCTTCTAGATTAAGAGGTGGCAAAGAGGTGAATATCGATGCCAAATATGAAGCAATTTTAAAGGCTAAATTTCCTGAACATTATGAAACTTTAAATAAAATAAGAACAATACCGGAGGAGCTTTTACAAAATTTAACTGCTGGAAAAGAATTTAATCTTTCAAGTTTGGTAAGATCCATTGCAGAAGGCGTAGAATTGCCAGAACGAGGCGATAAACAAGGAGCGTCCGAGCGAACGGGTGCAGAAGAGGCTTCTGGTCGCACGACCGTTACCTCTCGCAAACGCAGAGACGTTTAAGCTTTTTTTGAAGAACTGTCGCTAGATTCTTTAGGATCTTTACCATCCCGATTTCTGAAGATGATCCGTCCTTTTGTAAGATCATAGGGTGTTAATTGTACGGTAACCCGATCCCCCATTAAGATCCGAATATAGTTTTTACGCATACGACCTGAAATATGGGCAATAACTACATGCCCATTATCGAGTTGAACCCGAAAATGGGTATTAGGTAAATTTTCGATGATAACACCTTCCATTTCAATTGCGTCTTCTTTGGCCATATTGTAGTCAAACCCCTGTAAAAACAAATAAAAAACCCTTATTCTTTTAAATAAGAGCAGATTTAAGCTGGGTAAATGATAGCAGAATTCAATAGTTTACGCCAGCACTTAGCCATTCGCACTTAATTTACCTTTGATTAAGCGTTTCTAAGTATTTTTCAGCATCTAAAGCAGCCATACAACCAGAACCTGCAGAAGTTACTGCTTGACGATAAATATGATCGGCCACATCACCTGCTGCAAACACACCCGCAATGTTGGTGGCTGTTGCATTTCCTTGTAAACCACTTTGAACTTCAATATAACCGTTATTCATTTTAATCTGACCTTCAAGTATATTAGTATTTGGTTTATGTCCAACCGCAATAAAAACTCCTTGGACATTGATTTCTGAAAAACGATTGTCTATTAAATGTTGGGTCCTAATACCGGTTACACCACTGTCGTTCCCTAGAACTTCATTTAATATACTATTCCATAAAATAGTAATGTTGCCGGTTTCTGCTTTTTTTAATAATTGATTGATTAAGATTTTTTCCGCCTTAAATTTATCGCGTCGGTGAATAATAGTGACATGAGAAGCAATATTGGAAAGATAAAGCGCCTCTTCTACTGCAGTGTTACCCCCACCAATTACCGCAACAGGCTGGTTTTTGTAAAAAAATCCATCACAAGTTGCACACGCTGAAACGCCTTTACCCATAAAAGCTTGTTCAGAAGGTAAGCCTAAGTATTGTGCAGAGGCGCCAGTTGCAATAATAAGAGCATCAGCGGTGTAAAGTTTGTGGGAATCTGCTTTTAATTGAAAAGGCCTTACGTTCAAGTTTGCTTCCAGAATGTGATCAAAAATGATTTCAGTATTAAAGCGCTTAGCATGGCGTTCCATCCGTTCCATCAGTGCTGGGCCTTGTAAACCTTCAACATCACCTGGCCAGTTGTCGACCTCTGTTGTGGTGGTTAATTGCCCGCCCTTTTCAAGCCCTGTAATTAAAACAGGGTTTAAGTTAGCGCGGGCTGCGTAGATAGCCGCTGTATAACCGGCAGGCCCTGAGCCTAGAATTAATAATCGACAATGTTTGGTTTCAGGCATATATATCTCAACACGTTTATGATTTACACTTTCTTAATATTTACTATTAAAGAATACTTTTGTGGATCTAAAGTAGCCGTTCTGCTCTTAAAGCTTACCCAATATACCTTCTTTTAGAGATGAATGTAAGAACTTTGGTCCTGAGTTATCCATTTCTAGTCAAAACCTGCAAGGACAAGGTATAGTATTTGTGCTTGAATGGTATGAGAGTAAACGAGCACGTTGGAGATAACGAAGGCAAATGAGGCGAGCAGCCACAAGTAAAGTTAACCATCAAAAAATTACCTCCCTTTTGTGGCGCAGGCTACAAGAAGGTGGTTTTATTTTGCTGTCTGCATTAGCAATTTTTTTATTAGTTGCTTTAATTTCGTACCAAGAGGCCGATCCAGGCTGGTCTCATACTGCCACACACCGGGTGGTCCAGAACAAAGCTGGCCAAGCAGGTGCCTGGTTTTCCGATTTATGCTTTTATTTATTTGGTTATATTGCTTATATGGTGCCAGCGATGATTGCCTATGCTGGAATTCGACTTTTCCAGAATCGTTTTGAGTTATCAGACTTAGGATATTTCCACCGCTTATTATGGGGATTTAGGATTGTTGGATTTGTATTAGCCATTGCCTCGGGCTGTGGGCTGGCCAATTTACATTTTAATGTGTGGAATAGAGGCCTACCTGTGAGTGCGGGTGGTGTTTTAGGCCAGTTAGTGGGTGATAAATTAATGCCGATGTTGGGTTATTTAGGGAGTACTTTATCGTTGGTGGCGGTTTTTCTGGCAGGTATTACTCTAGCAACGGGGCTTTCTTGGTTTGGTCTTATGGATTTTCTAAGTCAAGCCTTGTTTAATTCATTGGGACGTTTGCCGGGGAAAATTATTGAGATCCTAAATATAATAAAGCAATGGCGTTTTCGTCGGATGTTTGAAAAAACGGCTCCTCAAGTTAAACCTAAACGGGTTGCGCCGGTGCTGTCGGAAGGAACATTAAAAAAAGAGGTTATTATAGAAGGGAGGGCTGTTTTAAAGCCTAAACTCTTGGAAACCAAGGAATTAAAATCCACCTCTCGTTCAGTATCAACAATATCAGGGTCGTTTCCTCTTAATGATGCATTACCTGCGGTAAGTTTGCTAGAAGAAGCCCCACAAAAAAATGAAAACGAGAGTTTTTCAGCAGATAGATTGGAAACAATGTCGCGAGAAGTCGAAGCGCGTTTGTTGGAGTTCGGTGCGCAAGTAAGTGTGGTTGCGGTGTATCCAGGACCTGTCATTACGCGTTTTGAATTAGAATTAGCCGCTGGTTTAAAAATAAGCAAAATTTCTGGGTTATCTAAAGATCTCGCGCGCGCGCTTTCAGTTAAGAGTGTGCGAGTGGTGGAAGTTATTCCGGGTAAATCAGTAATAGGTGTAGAAATTCCCAATGAACATCGAGCGTTAGTGCGGTTACGAGAAATATTAGAATCAATACAATATTTAGAGTCTAATTCTCCTTTAAGTTTAGCGTTGGGTAAAGATATTGCTGGTGATCCGGTTGTTGTTAATCTAGCGAAGATGCCACATTTACTAGTAGCGGGTACAACTGGCTCTGGTAAATCCGTGGGCATTAATATCATGTTGCTAAGTTTGTTATATAAAGCAACTCCGGCCGATGTGCGTTTAATTTTAATTGATCCAAAAATGTTGGAACTCTCTATTTATGATGGTATTCCTCATTTGTTAACTCCGGTGGTTACGGATATGAAGGATGCTGCAAATGCGTTGCGTTGGTGTGTGGCAGAAATGGAACGGCGCTATCAAGTAATGGCGGCGTTAGGGGTTCGAAATTTGACGGGATATAATCATAAAGTTTTGCAAGCGTTCGATGCAAAAGAACCTTTGTTGGATCCACTTTGGCAACCTGGTAATGGCGAAGAACAACCTCGTTTGAATAAGTTACCTTATATAGTAGTTATTATTGATGAATTTGCAGATATGATGATGGTTGTTGGCAAAAAGGTTGAAGAATTGATTGCGCGAATTGCCCAAAAAGCGCGTGCAGCGGGGATCCATTTAATATTAGCAACGCAACGGCCTTCAGTGGATGTTATTACGGGTCTTATTAAGGCTAATGTTCCCACCCGTATTGCGTTTCAAGTATCTTCTAGGATTGATTCAAGAACTATTTTAGACCAACAAGGCGCTGAACAATTATTGGGTCATGGTGATATGTTATATCTGGCACCTGGAACCGGTATTCCAGTACGGATCCATGGTGCATTTGTTTCAGATGAAGAGGTACATAAAGTGGTTAAGGCGTTGAAACAGCTTGGAGAACCAGATTATACCATTGATATTTTAGGAAGTAATAATGGTGTTTCGTTTTCAGGAACAGGAGGTTTTGAAGAGGAAGACGGTGGAGAGCAAGATGATTTATATGATACTGCTGTGCAGATTGTTGCAGAATCACGCCGTGCCTCCATTTCGCATTTACAACGCCGTTTAAAGATTGGTTACAATCGGGCTGCACGTTTGGTAGAAACAATGGAAGCAGCGGGTATTGTCAGTAATGTGCAATCAAATGGTGGACGAGAAGTTTTAATTGCAGAGCCATTAGGGGATTAGCAAAGCTACTGAAAATGTGATAAAATTCTGGCTATATCCTTCACACTTGAATTATATCTATGATGTTTAAAGGTCTTCTTGATATTTTCATCTTAGCAATGCTATGGGGGCCATCCTTTTTATTTATTAAAATTTCGGTGGGTGATATTCCTCCTTTAACACTCGTTGCTTTGCGGATCAGTCTAGGTGCTTTATTATTATTTCTTGTCTTGAAATTTAAACATGTCCGGTTAAGCGGTGATCCACGTTTATGGTGGCATTGTTTTCTTTTAGGATTTTTCGTAAACGGCTTACCTTTTATCTGTTTTAACTATTCGTTGGTTCGTATTCCAAGTAGTCTTTCTGCTCTAATTAATGGGAGTACGCCAGTGCTTACCATTTTGTTGGCGAATGCGTTTTTAAAAGATGAACGCCTAAGCTGGCAATCCGGAA
>CADEGZ010000104.1 GCA_902827015.1 uncultured Pseudomonadota bacterium | reverse complement strand
TAACGGCTACCTTTATGAAAGCGCAGCTTTCATCCCTGAGGTGCATGCGAAGCAAGATAAGATAAGTCAAGGGCAAGGAGCGTAAGCGTCCCTTGACTTATCTTATTTGCGTAGTATTTCTTTTCTTGGTATCTTTATTAGGGAAAGCTATTAAACTGAAGGTTTTATGGCTTCTTATTGATAATCGATGTGTTGTATGGTAATTATGCTTTAAGCTAAATAAAAAAAATAATGAGGAATCAATGAATAAAACGGAATTCGTAAAACATATTGCGCAGCAGCATAACTGTTCTCAAGTAGAAGCAGACAAAATCATAGACATGTTTACCTCTTCGGTAATTGATGCTATGGGACAAGGTAAAGAAATATCGCTGATCGGTTTCGGTAGTTTTTCCGTACAAAGAGTTGAAGCAAGAGAGGGGCGTAATCCTAGAACAGGCGATGCGTTGAAAATTGCTGCCTACAATCAACCAAAATTCAAGGTCGGTCAAAAACTAAAAGATGCTGTTAATCAAAAATAATAATAAGATAACTTAGGGGGGTAACATGATTAACAAGATAACCTTAAATAAGCTATATATTGCTAGCACCTTGCTGCTTTGTATCCTTACTTATTTGTTGAATTATTGCACTACCATTTACCAATGTGCTCTAGTATTTACTATAATTGCTATTACGGTTAATGCAACAACCGTTCTGTGCAGTAGATTTAAAGTATTAATAGGACTTAGTTTTGCTGCTATTATTAGCTTTGCTCTTCTTTGGAAACTCCCATACTATATTGACGGACGCCTAGTAAACGGCTTGGTGGTTGCTTCGTTTTCATCGCTGATGATATCCCTCTGCTTTTCTGTGTCTGCCTTTGTAAGATTCTATAGTAGATCCGGTTTTGTAATAGCAAACGCCCTATCCTTAGCTATAGCGGCAATAATAGACGGATGTGTTATGAGTTTATTCTTTGTTATTAATAACAACTTCTCATATGCAAGAATCATGGATATTTTTAGTCGGGAACTATCTTACAAAATGTTCTACGGGGTTTTAGCTTCTGCTATTATATTTGCCGCCTTGAAGCTATTAAATAACAAAATAAAAGCTATCATTTAACAAATCTACATTACTATTATGGAAACACAACAAACTCATAATTGTCGCAAGAAATACAAGTGTATGCTAACTAGCGCAACTATTGTTGCACTTACCGCAAGTACTTTTTATTTTTTTAATCAATATCATGAGCAATCCAAGTTAATTGAGAATCAAGCACATTATATTAATGAATTAAAAGCAAATGTGACCAAAAGTAGTACTGATAACGATACTGATGCCCATTTTGATCAGCTGTTTAATCGTACTTGGAATGCATTTAAGCATCAGTTTTTAGATGCAGAGAATATTATTACTCGCTCTTGGAATAATAGCATTTTAAGCCATGATCAAAATTCTTCATATCGGTATCTTAGTATAAACACTGCGGACAAGGAGTATATCATCAAAATTGCCTTACCGGGTTTTGCTAAAGAGGAAGTCTCATTAGAATTATCGGGTAATATGTTAACCGTAAGTGCGAACACCGCTAATCATAATACTAACAAGGATGATGATAATACCGATACAGACGGTAACAACAAGGAGCATGTAAATAAAGCAACTCAATCGGTAAGAATCCCGAGTGATATAGACTCGGATAATATAAAAGCTACGTTAAATAACGGATTGCTCATTGTTACTTTACCTCGAGTAAATAACGGTACTGCTAAAGAAGCTAAAATAATACCGATTAACTGAAATATTAATTATCACGCTCTATGCTAAACTTTATAGAATATGTGGTATCTTATCAAGAGTACCTAGGTTATACCGCAGCAATACTTGGGGCATTATCGTTTTTACCTCAGCTAGTTAAAGTATGGAGATGTCGCTCGGTTAAGGATATATCGCTTGCTATGTATATAATTTATACTATGAGCGTAATATTATGGTTAGCCTACGGGATTATTATCAAATCGGCTCCGTTGATTACGGCGGAGATATTAACTCTAGTTTTAGTATCGGCAATTCTGATTATGAAATATATGTGGAGATAACACGCCGCAAGATTTGGAAATTATTCCATCAACAGAAAACAACTAAATTTAAAGATTAGAATCAACAATGATAAACGAAGTTATAGAAGCAGATAAGCTAAAACAAATAATATCTAAAATAGAAACTATTGAAGAAGAAAGAGCAGAATCCGCAGATCTTTTAAAAGACGCTTTTAACGAAGCAAAATCCATGGGTTTTGACGTAAAAATAATCAAACATGTCCTAAAACTTCGTAAAAAAGATAAGCAGAAGCTAGAGGAAGAGGATAATTTAATCGACCTATACCGAGGAGCTTTGGGTGTGTAGGATTCTAGAGTAGACTTGTATAGCTTTCGTATTAAAAATGAAAAAAATAGTTTTAAGCAATATTAAATTTTAAACGGCAATAATTATAACAAGAAAAGTGGCTCATAACCTTGGTAACATTGAATTCAACGAAGAGTTTTTAAAAGCTTTGGATTTAATGCAGTCAACAAGTAACAATGTTTTTGTTACCGGTAAAGCAGGAACGGGTAAATCAACCCTGTTAAATCATTTTAGAAATAACACCGCAAAACAAGTTGCAGTGTTAGCTCCTACGGGTACTGCCGCAGTTAATATTAAAGGCCAGACCGTTCACTCATTCTTCAAGTTTAAACCGAGCGTAACTCTTGCTTCAATTAAGGCAGGTAGAAATTCAAGCGATACTAAAAAAGAAAATATTTACAAAAAGCTTGATATAATAATCATTGACGAGATCTCGATGATTAGAGCCGACTTACTCGATTGCATAGATAAATTCCTGCGTATTAACGGCAAAAAGTTCGATCAACCTTTCGGTGGGATACAAATGATATTTATAGGCGACTTATATCAATTACCGCCTGTAGTGCCATCATCGGAAAAACAAATCTTTAAGTCTCACTATACTACTCCGTATTTTTTTAGTGCTAAATGTTTTAACGGTCTAGATATGGAGTTTATCGAACTTGATAAGATTTACCGGCAAAACGATTCAAAATTTATCAACGTTTTAAACGCCATCCGTAATAATTCGGCTACGGATGACGATATTAATATAATTAATGAGCATTATGACGAAAGTTTTGAGCCAAATATCAGTGATTTTTATATTTGCCTAACTTCTACCAATACTAATGCCGAACTACTAAACTCTCAAAGACTTAGTAAAATCAAAGCAAAAGAATACACTTTTACCGGAGTAACCGAAGGTAATTTCTCTAAAGACCAGCTCCCGACCTTGATTGATCTCAAATTAAAAATCGGAGCACAGGTAATGATGCTCAATAATGATTCGGGCGCGCGTTTTATTAACGGTACTATCGGTAAAATAACCTCTATCAATACGGATGAAGAGGTACCAAAACTAATAATTCTACTAGAAACCGGCAAAACAGTTAGTATTACTCCTTATACGGACCGGTGTTAAGAATGAGGGCATTTGGGACATTGGGATTAAAAATTGTTAGTATTTGAAGTACCGAAAAACATAATGTAGATACTTTATATATTTTTGACAGAAGAAATCAGTTGCAATAATTAATTCTATAGAATAATTTGGTTAGATTAGTACCGACACTGAGAGTTCTAGGAATATATAAAAATGCAATATGATTTATCATTAGAAGATGTAAATGTATGTAAAACTAAGAATGCTAAAAGTAACCAACTTGCTTTTGGAGTTATGTTAAGCTTCTTTAAAAGATATACTCAATTTCCTATGGCTACGGAAGCTAATATTTCATCAGAACTAATCTTGCAAGTTGCTAAAAGTTTAGATATTGATCCATTATTTATTACTACATTTGATTGGTCAGGACGTAATGCTAAAAAATATCGTCAAGAGATTAGGAAATATTTAGGATATCGTGTAACCAATGCAGAAGATATTGCATCTATAATAAACTACCTTGTAGATAATTTGATACCACGTCAACTTTCTGATTCGGTGCTACTGGAACAAACACGCCTATATTTTTCTAAGAATAAAATAGAAATTGTTAGTACACAACAATTAGAAGGTTACATTTTGTTAGCCAATCAAAAATTTGAGCAACAATTTTTTGATAAAATATTTAATAATTTAAATCAAGAAGATTTTCTTCTGATAGATCGAATCCTTAGCAAGGATGAGGATGAAGATCATGAAATTATAGAATTATCTGAACTTAAAAAAGATATTGCCGGCGCAAAAATTAAAAATATTCAAGGCGCCATAAATAGAGTTAATTTATTAAGCCGGATTAAATTATCCGACTCTGTTGTAGATACAGTCGATAGAAAATTATTACTTAAATATTATGAACGTGTGATGGCGTTTGCACCTAGCAATATTCTAGATTTTAGCCCTACTACAAAGTATGCCACTATGGCAGTATTCTTTCATGTAAGGCTTGAGTTTCTGTTGGATTCTTTAACAGATACAATGATCAAACTAGTTAAAAAAGTAAGATCCGGCGCAGAAAAACATGTGGATTGTTATATATTGGCAGAAGTCAAGCGTGTCGACGGTAAATTTGATATTCTAGAAAAATTAGCTGTACTAAATGCCAAGAATCCAAAAGGTATTATTGAGGAGAAGATTTATCCCGTAGTGCCGCAGGATAAGCTAGAAGCAGTAATTGATGATCTACAACATCGGAGCAGCAAATGGTATCAGGATCAGGTGCAAGAAAAAATGCATACAACCTATGCTTATGGCAATAGGAGTAGTTTACTTAGCATTTTGAGGACATTACAAATGTTAGAAGATCATATTGATTATAAACCTATCTTAGATGCAATTCGTTTTATCAACGAATATTGGAATGAATCGGATTTAGCTTACTATATTAATATACCGCCACTAAGTGGAGTTGTACCCCAGAGCTGGTATAATACCACAGTCAGAATAGAAAAAGGCCATTTACGGATAAACAAATATAATTATGAACTAGCTGTACTGGAACAGCTTAAAGAATTTCTTGGATTTAAAGCTATTTGGGTTGATAGAAGTTACCGCTATAGAAATCCGAATAAAGACTTGCCAAAGGACTTTAGCGAAAAAAGAGAATATTATTATGAACTACTGAACTTGCCGCTAAAAGCTAAGGAGTTTATAGTAAAATTAAAGACCTCAACAGCAAATAACCTAGAGAGATTAAATGCTAATATCCCCAATAATAAGCTTGTACAAATCAAAAAAAGTAAGGTTGGTAACAATATAAAACTGACCCCTTCAGATCCGCAAGATGAACCTGATAATATTGTTAAGCTCCAGCAAGAAATAAACAATAAATACTCAAGTATACATTTAATTGATATTTTAAAAGAATGTGATTTGAGAATTAATTTTACCAAGACACTTGAAACTATCGGAAAGAGCAGTAGCCTCAATAGCTCTGATCTACAAAAAAGATTACTATTATGCATATTTGGTATCGGTAGCAACACTGGGCTAAAAAGGATTAGTATCGCTAACGATGGTATTAATTATAGTGATTTGCGCTACGTAAAAAAACGCCATGTTAATGCTGTAAACATTAGAAATGCTATTCGTATACTAGTGAATAACGTTTTAAAAATACGCGATCCTGATGTTTGGGGAGAAGCCACTACAACGGTAGCATGTGATTCGACTCACCTGTTTGCCTGGGATCAAAATTTAATGAGTGAATGGCATTTTCGTTATGGTAAGAAGGGAGTAATGATTTATTGGCATGTTGATAAGAAATCATTATGTATTTACTCACAATTAAAAGATTGCAGCTCTTCAGAAGTGGGTAGCATGATAAAAGGCATTATTGATCATGATACGGACATGGATATTAATCGTGTATTTATTGATACACATGGGCAAAGTGTGATAGGTTTTGCTGTTAGCTATTTACTACATTTTGCCTTATATCCGAGGCTCAAGGCAATTAACAAGCAAAAATTATATTACGTCGATTCTAAAGATAAAAACAAATATACAAATATTGCAGAGATTCTCAAAGGAAGCATTAACTGGCAATTAATAGAAGATAATTACGATGAGATGGTAAAGCATATGGTTGCCCTAAAACTAGGGATTGTTACACCATCTGTATTAATTAAAAGATTCAGTAATAATAATTATTCTCATCCAGTATATAAGGCATTAGTAGAACTAGGTAAAGCTAATAAAACTATATTCTTATGTCAATATTTAGCTTCCGAAGAGTTGCGTATTGAGGTTAATGAAGGGCTAAATGTTGTTGAACGCCTTAACAGCGTAATGGATTTTATTTTCTATGGTAAACTTGGTCAAATTGCAACGAACAATATTGAGGATCAAGAATTATCGATATTATGCTTACATCTATTGCAAGTATGTATGGTTTATATCAATACCTTGATTATTCAATCAATATTATCGGGGTCACATTGGCAAAATAAATTTACGCCTAAAGATTACAGAGCATTAACACCATTATTCTCAGGTCATATAAATCCTTATGGCCTTTTTCCGTTAGACTTTAGTAAACGCTTGTCAATTGGGCTAACTATTTGATCACTGATTATTTATGACATTAATACGTACACCGGTTAGAGAAAAAGCTAAATATTTTTGTAAACATCTCAAAGTAGAAAAGCCTGATTATAACTACTTAAGAGAGTTATTTCGACATATAAGAAAAAACCTCAATATTGAAGTAGAGAGTGGTAAGGAACGGAAGTTACCATATGTGCCTACGGAAGAAGAAATCAGTAGATTTTACAACACAGTATGGAAATCTAGAAATATGAAGCATGTAGCTATGATTAAAACATTGCTTTATACCGGGGTAAGAGTTTCTGAGTTAGTAAATATAAAAATATCCGACATAGATTTAGACAATTGTCAGATAAAGATTGTCCAAGGTAAGGGTAAAAAGGATAGAATAGTTCCGTTTCCTAATTCATTTAAGGAAATATTAGCTGTTTACGTAGAAAATGCAAAGAAAAACAAAATAATTTACTTATTTGAATCTAGTTGGAAGAGACAATATTCTGATCGTGGTATTAGAAAAATCTTAATGAATTATACAAGAGAAGCTGGTATTGAACATTCGATATCACCACATAAGCTAAGGCATTTTTTGTTTACTTGGATGAAGAAAAAAGGTGTAGATGACGCATTAATCCAACCTTATTCAGGCCACGATAGTCGACAATCGCTTGAGGTATATTCAAAATTATCACTGGGTGACTGCCAACCTGAATATGAAAAAAAGATTAAAGACTTTCCAATTTGATCTTATAGTATATGACGGATATTAACAAATTTTAATACCAATGTCCCAAACAACCTCGTTCTTAACACCGGTCC
>CADEGZ010000103.1 GCA_902827015.1 uncultured Pseudomonadota bacterium | reverse complement strand
CACATGCTAGAAGAAAGAATAGCAGCCAAGATAATGCCCATAATCCAAGGAGGGAAAACCTGTTTTGATAATTCCATAAATACCGTTTCTTCATTTACTAACGGACAATCACAAAAATGAATTGCGCCTACTATCCCTACCAATACTGCCCCAATTAATGATAACGCCATCCAACCAATACAAACACGGCGCGCAAGAGGAATTTCATCCACAGTTTTTACTGCCATAAATCGCACTAAAATATGAGGCATACCAAAATACCCTAAGCCCCATGACATAAGACTTACCAATTTTAAAAAGGATAAGCCTTCTGTCCACGTCAAATATTGTGGTTTAACCGCGACAATCTTATTTAAGCCCGCCTGCCACCCTCCAGCACTTTCGATTGCAACAAAAGGTACTAGAAGCAAGCATAACAACATCAAATTCCCTTGAAAAAAATCCGTCCAACTAACGGCTAAAAACCCTCCAATAGAGGTATATATCATAATAATAAAAGCACCCAACCAAAGTGCTTCAGAATAATCCAAATTAAAAGTTGAACTTAGTAATATTCCACCCGCATATAAACCCGCAGCAACATAAAAAGTAAAAAATATTAAGGTGGCAATAGCAGCAATCATACGAATCATCTTAGAATTATCTCTAAAACGATTATCTAAATATGCTGGCAATGTTACTGAATCCCGTGCAAATTCAGAGTAAACACGTAAACGCTTGGCAATGGTTCGCCAACAAAGATAAGCGCCCAATGTTAAACCTATAGATACCCAGATCTGGCTTAACCCAAAGGAATAAACCACGCCAGGTAACCCCATTAATAGCCATGAGCTCATATCAGAAGCACCTGCACTTAAAGCTGCAACTGCTCCTCCTAAGCGTCGTCCTCCTAAAACATAATCAGATAAATTTCGAGTAGCAATAAAAGCAATTACACCTACCAACATTACTACAAGTAAATACCCAACAAAGGCACTGATAGCAATGTAATCTTGAGGCATCTCTTTAATGCTTATAAAAAGTTAAAGATAATTGATCTTGAACTTGATGACAATGAAAGTTGAGTAATAACGCTTCAAGTTGTTTCTCACGTTCTTTAAGTGGATCAATACAAGGGGTTAATTTCCAATGTTCATAAATTGATATACATTCAAAGTTGAATTTTATGTACCATTTTAAATCCTGCTCGTCAATCACATCTACAGAAACCTTTTTTACTTGACGTTCAAAAAGCTCACGGACGGTATGCAATAATAAAAAGCTACCGTAACCCTTTTTTTGCTCATCTTGTTCAACACAAAAATCGTAAAGAAAAGCATTATTCTTTTCTATTTGAACATGGATCTTTCCAATTATTTTCTCGCCTAAGCTCGCCACCATAATTTCTTTAGTAGGATCTTCTAAGGTTTTGAATAAATGATTTTTATAGATCTCTTCGGCCACTTGAAAACAATCCATTTCTAAATTCACCAACGCAGGAACATCTAAATAAGTTGCTTTACGCAATTGAAGTGGAGATGTCTTTTCTGGCATCACTACCTGAGGGTATTTTTTAGCAGACAAGGCCAATTTATAAGTATATTCAGAACATTCTGCACCTAAGCGATACAAATACTCTTTTAAAGGTAATAATTGTTGGTTGCAAGTAAACACAAAACGTTTAATATCTACTGCATACTGAGCAACTGCACGCTTAGCTTGTTCCCATAATAATCCGTGTAATGAGGGAGTTCTGTAGTCAGGATGGGTGATTACCGTAATTTCTATTTCATGTTCTTCGAAATGATACAATGCCAAGTAACCAACCAGTTCGTCTGCCACGTAACACAATATCTCATTAATCCCTAAATTTTTTCTATTTTTAATGCTTTCCCAATAAAATAGGGTATCAAATCCGTCTATTTTTTTACAATGTGACACAAATCGTCGGACTTCAGCCAATCTTTTGTTTGAAAACTTAGAAAAAGCTTTTATATTAAACTCTGGATACTGATTTTTCATACAGAAAAATTAACCTTGCCTACTGGTACCTGTTGTTATTCTCCCATAAATTTAGATTTCATTCTAGAGCTGTCTATGGCCGTGCAGCAGCACTACGACTTGGAGAACTCTGCTTTTTTGAAATTTTATCGTTTAATTCATAAATTTGTTCATTAATTTTCTTATTTTCTTCTTCAAGAAATGATCGCACTTGATTATCTGAAATATGGTCGAAAGAAAGTGATAAACTCACAGTTGTAATTTTAATTTTATCATTTATGTGATCTTTATTTTGATACATTTTTAATCGATTCTTTTGAATACCTTGGAAATGTGAATTCCATGGATCACATATCATACCAGATGAAATTTGACTTAATACTTTGATGACCCCATCCGAATCGTTTAATATTTCAATATCTTCTATATCGCTATTTAAAAGTATAAGTTTATGAGAATCATCTTCTATTACTCCTTCCCTTTTTTTTATTATTTCTTTATTTTTAGAAAATTGGCTGGATAATACCTTGATCCAGGCATTCAATTTACCACTTTTGTTGAAGAGTGAGACCATTTGGATCTTTTTTAAGGAGGAATCGTGTTGTTGGCGTACAAGCAATTGTACAATGGCAAGATCACTTGCTTCACCACAATTTCCAAGATTTTGGCTTAATGCTATTGAACCAGAAAAATGTATATTGTATTTTCTTATGATAGCTTCATAAGCCTTTCTAGCGATAGCATATTGACTATCGTCCAGATTTCTTGTTAACTTTAAAAAACGGTCATTCATCTTTTTCCCTATATCTTTCCCTACATTTTCAACTTCCAGACGCTTTTTGCTGACTTCAAGGTCGGTGAAGATGAATTCCTTAACTCTATTTGCTTCCTTGATACATCTGATAGAACGGGAATCCTTAGTACAACTTGCTGGGATGAATCCTTGCTGTTTAAATTTAAATTGTTCTAAAGGCTTTGTATTTTTCCCCTCAAGGGTTGTAGACACAAGACTGTTTTGTGAGGATGGATTTTCTGCACCGAGATCTCTTAGTTCTTCTATTGATTGCATTGATCCTATTAAACGTTGAAGAGCACCCCAACCAAATGAACTTACGAAATCTTTTAAGGAATAAGAATCAACCAAAACAGCATCAACCTTCACACCCTCTGGCTTGTTAGCTATTTTTATTGGTGGTTTTGTACAAATATTCCGATATTTGCCTTCTAAGACGCTTAATCGTTGTGCTGCATTTTGTGAAAACTGGGTGTTTTCAGTCATACTAAAAGACTGCGCAATTGACGGTGTACTTACAGCAGCAGATTGATTTAAATATAGCCCTTTTTCTTCAGGCCGACATTGTTCTGAGCGAATATTAGCTGCCTTAGCAACAGCTTTATTTGCATGAGTTGGATTTTGTTTAATAGAATTGGGGGCAGTATGCGTAGATATGTTTGCGTATACACCTTGTCCATAATGCAGCGCGACAACCGCTGCGGCCATAGCCGAGAGCACTGGACGGTTGGAATTGTGGAGCCCCCAAGTTTCAATAGCCCGGACTATTGCCAAGATTTTAGAAGTGGTTAAATCTAAGTCCCCTTTTTTTAACCTTTTTTGTGATATCTCCTTCCTAAAGCTAAGAACCGGCCCGTGATAAATTAAATGATTTTTCTTATTCCTTGGCATTATATTACTCTCCAAGTTGTTATTTACTCAAGAAGTATTATGTTAAATAATTCCGCTAAAACAAGCAACCTCAATATCGGAACCATCCCATGATTTGTTGTATAGCTTCCAAGCAATAATCTAGATATTTAAGGACTTTCATTTTTAACTATTCACCAACCCATTAAATTTTGGCTATTTGCTAGACGATTGGCCAGTTTAACAACGAACGTCATCTATTAAAATTTTGAATTTAGATATTGGCAAGAACCTGAAAACCATAATGGGCCTTATTTTTTTGGTAAATAAAGATCCGTAATAGTCCCCTCAAAAGCCTCTGTTGCCAAACAAACTGTTTCAGATAAAGTTGGATGAGGATGAATAGTCAATGCAATATCATCCGCTTCACAACCCATTTCAATTGCTAATGCAACTTCTGAAATAAGATCACCAGCATTTGGACCCACAATTCCAGCGCCAATAATTCGATTGGTTTCCTTGTTGAAAATTACCTTGGTCATCCCTTCATCTCGCCCAAGACTTAATGAACGACCGCTGGCTATCCAAGGAAATACCCCTTTATCGTAATTAATATGTTTAGCTTGTGCTTCTGCTTCTGTTACACCAACCCATGCTACCTCTGGATCGGTATAAGCAACCGCAGGAATACACGCTGGTTCAAAAAAGTGCTTACGACCCGCAATAACTTCTGCAGCCACACGCCCTTCTGGCATTGCTTTATGAGCAAGCATAGGATTTCCAACCACATCTCCAATCGCAAAAATATGGGGAATGTTGGTTCTTTGTTGCTTATCAACTGGAATAAACCCACGCTCGTCAACGTGGATCCCCACTTCTGCTGCTCCAATCAGTTTGCCATTAGGAACACGCCCGACAGAAACCAAAACACGATCAAAACATTCCAGTTCTTTCGGCGCATTCTTGCCTTCAAAAGTTACCCAAAGTCCATCGTTTTTTGCATCGATCTTCGTTACCTTGGTTTCTAATAAAATATTTTCATATTGCTTTTGTACGCGTTTCAATAAAGGTGCTGCAATATCCTTATCCACTAACCCTAAAAGTCCATCCATGAATTCTACAACAGTAATCTTAGCACCCAAGGCATGATAAACCGTTGCCATTTCCATACCAATAATACCACCACCAATGACTAACAAACGTTTTGGAATGCCTTGCAATTCTAAGGCCCCTGTAGAATCTATAATTCGCGAATCATCCGGCAGAAATGGTAGTTGCACCGGGCGTGATCCAACAGCGATGATAGCGTGTTCAAAAGAAACAACTTGTACACCTTCTGGCGTTTTTATTTGGATCTCCTGCAAAGACAAAAAACTGCCTTCGCCATGAATTACTTGCACTTTTCGCTGCTTTGACAAACCCTTTAACCCGGTGGTTAAACGTTTAATCACGCTTCCTTTCCATTCCCTTAACTTCTCTAATTGAATGGTTGGTTCTCCAAAAATAATGCCATGATTGTTAAATTCTTTGGTTTCTTCAATTACCTTGGCTGCGTGCAATAACGCTTTAGAAGGAATACACCCCACATTTAAGCAAACCCCTCCTAAATTCTCCTGCTGTTCGATCAACACAACTCTTTTACCCAGATCGGCTGCACGAAATGCCGCGGTATAACCTCCAGGCCCTGAACCTAAAACAACCACATCGGTTTGAATTGCATCCACAGTTAAACTCCTTTTTCTACAACAATAATTGTCGAATATCTGCTAATTGTTTGGCTAAAAATGTAATGAAACGCGCTGCCTCGGCGCCATCGATCACTCGATGATCATAAGATAATGATAAAGGTAACAAAAGACGAGGCTTAAATGCTTCTTCCTCGTAAACAGGTTGCATCCGTGCTTTCGAAACACCCAGAATGGCTACATCTGGTACATTAATAATAGGGGTAAAAGCCGTACCTCCAATGCCTCCCAAACTGGAAATGCTAAACGAGCTGCCTTGCATGTCTTGTGCTGTTAAAAGCCCTCCCCGTGCACGAGTGCCCCATTCTGCCAGTTCTTTAGCCAATTGAAACAAACCTTTTTTCTCAACATCTCGAACAACAGGTACAACCAAACCATTTGGAGTATCTACCGCAACACCAATATGAAAATACTTTTTCAGGATAAGTTCACCGGCATTTTCATCCAAAGAAGCATTAAAAATTGGAAATGCTTTTAAACTTGCAACCACAGCCTTCATAATAAACACTAAAGGCGTTAACTTAACACCTTGTTGCTCTGCTAAAGATTGTTGTTCTTTACGAAACTGCTCTAACTCTGTAATGTCAGCCTCATCAAATTGGGTAACGTGAGGCACCATAACCCAATTACGATGTAAATAAGTTCCAGATAATTTCTTAATTCGAGACAAAGGTTCTCGAGAGATCTGGCCAAATTTCGCAAAATCTAGCTGTGGCCAAGGTGCCACAACAAAGCCACTATTCCCACCTTTAGCGCGTGTGAGCTCCGTTTTTACATAGGTTTGTACATCTTGTTTTAAAATGCGATTTTTTGGCCCTAAACCCTTCACCAGTTTTAAGTCTACACCCAGCTCTCTTGCAAACCGTCTAACCCCCGGGCCTGCATGAACAATACCTTGACGCCCGGTATTATTATTTTGTACCTCATCCTTAGGCAAAGGTATCACCGCTATCACATCTTGTGCACCATGAGTGTTTAATAATGCCAAGGGCACAGAATTTCCGTTTGTTTCTACCGTTAAAATCAAACTTCCTTGTGAAACCTTGTCCCCAATCTTAACATCAACAGTTTTAACAATACCGCCAAAAGGTGCAGGTACTTCTAAAGCAGCTTTATCGGTTTCCAAAGTAACTAAAGCAGTATCAACCTCAATAACATCTCCTACCGAAACTGCAACTTCAACCACTGGAACATTTGAATACGCACCAATATCTGGAACTAAAACTTCTCTCGTTTCTTTAGAAAGAGTCTCTTTAACATCAATCGGTTGTATTTCCTCTACTACCGATAATTCTTTATCGATTGCTGTTTCCCGGGTTTCTTTAGTCTCTACTGTTAAAATTAAACTTCCTTGTGAAACTTTGTCCCCAACTTTAATATCAACAGTTTTAACAATACCACCAAAAGGTGCCGGTACTTCTAAAGCAGCTTTATCAGTTTCTAAAGTAATTAAAGTAGTATCGATCTCAATAACATCCCCTACCGAAACTGCAACCTCAATTACCGAAACATTTGAATACGCACCAATATCTGGAACTAAAACTTCTTTTAACATAATGTTCACCTTACACCGATATCGGATTTGGTTTGTCTGGATTAATTTGATATTGTTTCATTGCTTTCACAATACACCCTTTATCTATTAACCCTTCATCCACCAATGCTTTCAGGGCAGCAATGACAATGTGATAACGATCGACTTCAAAAAAACGACGCAACTGATCTCTAGTATCACTCCGTCCAAATCCATCCGTACCTAAAACCACATAACGCCTTGGAACAAAAGCACGCACTTGATCTGCAAATTGCTTAATATAATCGGTAGCGGCAATAATGGGTCCTGCTGTTTTCTGCAAACAACTGGTTATATACGGCACTTTGGGAGTCTCCAATGGATGTAAACGATTCCAACGTTCCACTTCTAATCCATCTCGTTGCAAAAGATTAAAACTCGTTACGCTCCAAACATCCGCAGCAATAGAAAAGTCTGTTTCCAACAATTTTGCTGCTTCTATGACTTCTCTTAAAATAGTTCCCGAACCCAGTAATTGCACTTTTTGTTTAACAGAAGGCGTGGTATTTGCTACTTTTAAGGAATACATTCCTTTTTGGATCCCTTCTTCAGCTTGGGGTGGCATATCCGGGTGT
>CADEGZ010000102.1 GCA_902827015.1 uncultured Pseudomonadota bacterium | reverse complement strand
CAACACTAGCCCGAAAGGATGATGCACCAGGGTTTGCAGCTAACCATGTTTGTAAGGCAGGAAGTTCTTGTGATTCAGCAAATTGCCGGCCAGCCTCACCAAGCTTTCGCTGATATACCCGATCAACACTAGCCCGAAAGGATGATGCACCAGGGTTTGCAGCTAACCATGTTTGTAAGGCAGGAAGTTCTTGTGATTCAGCAAATTGCCGGCCAGCCTCACCAAGCTTTCGCTGATATACCCGATCAACACTAGCCCGAAAGGATGATGCACCAGGGTTTGCAGCTAACCATGTTTGTAATGCAGGAGGTTCTTGTGATTCAGCAAATTGCCGGCCAGCTTCTCCAAGTTTTCGCTGATAGACTTCTTCAACACCAGCACGATAGCGTGATCTGTTGGGGTTTGCAGCTAACCATGTTTCCAGAGCAGAAAGCTCTTGTGATTCAGCAAACAGCCGGCCATTCCTCCCAGATGCATCTCGACTATGTCTGTTTCTGGCTCTAAAAAATCTCATCTAACTTCCCCTTCCTTTGTTTAGAAAAGGGGGGTGAGTTTCCGCAAAGCAGATGGTTATTTGGCATGGTCAATCCCCATATATGTGTTATATACAACTTACTCATTATTTTAACACTAAATTATATCAAAAGATCGAGCAACAAAACAAGCCGATTAACTTAGTATTGATGCCAAATCGCTGAGTGTAGCTACACCTAACAAATCTCTTTGTCTTTTTCTTTATAATTTCTCCCTATATTACCTAAATTAGCAAAAAAAAATGTAAAAACCTTAGCCAGGACAATGTATCCTGTAACTTTTTTATGGAGATGAATGTATGACTTTAATGCAGACATTAATTGTTATTTTCACAATTATACTCCTTGGCGCTGTTTGCGAAAAAAGAAAAATGTTCAGCAATACACAAATTGAAAGTTTTGAATTGTTTCTATTCAAAATCGCCATTCCATGCTATTTATTTACCGTCACAATTAGTTACGATCTTTCTTCTTTAATTTATGGACCATATATCCACAGCTATCTATTATCATTTTTAATGATTGGCTTGATAATTTTTTGTTATTTTAAAAGAAACCACACTTACGCCAACATATGTATTAAAATACTTGCTTCTGGGTATGTAAATGCCGCCATTTACGCCCTTCCAGTTATTACCTTCTTACTTGGCAATCCTGAATCCGCCGTGCTTGGCAATCTTGTTCAAGTTATTATTATACAGCCGATTTTTTTAATCATTTTGAGCTTTTTAAACCATCGTGAAAAAACCATAGGCCAAAAACTATTTACATCCATTTCAAATCCTTTAGTGGCAATGCCAATGATTGGTTTATGGCTAAATTATTTTCAATTAAATCCAAATGTGATAATAACGACTGTAACCAAAAATCTAGGTGCCAGCGCCTCCAGTATAGCATTATTTACTTTCGGATTAACTCTAGGGAATATCAAAATGAGTCAAGAAACCTTAAATAAGGATTTATTATTTATGGTTCTTGCAAAAAATATTTTTCATCCTGTAATTGCTTATTTAATTGGCAACTATGTTTTCCATTTAAATACTTATTGGCTTTCTTCACTAGTGATTGCCACCTCTGCACCTACCGCTTATGTTATTTATTTAATTGCTAAACAATTCTATGTTGATCCACATGCAATAAAAATAATAATAGCCATAAGCTCTATCGTTTCATTAATATCTCTGATCCTTATCACTTGGGCACTAAATTAAAAATTCAAACATCATAGTTGATTACTCTATTTTTCTTTTTGTGTAACTAAAAATCCCATCCTAAATTCTTTTGATAAAGCACCTAATATCGACTTGAAAGGTAATTTCCGCAAAATATCGTTAAGACCTCCTTTAGCATGATTAACATAAAAATTCATAGGCCAAGAAAAATTTTTAAAAACTGACATGGAGAGTTCTTCATAATATTTGCTGTTCTTATAGCACAGTCCTTGTTTACAATACTGTTCATTTCTAAAATATGCCTGCTTCCATGACATTCCTTTTTGGAATTCATTTCGAACACCTAAAACTGCCCATAGCATTAACCACCATTTAGGGCAATTTGGCCAAAACCAATTTACCAGTGGTACGTAAATATGCGGTTCACTGGGTAAATACCACTTTCCAGGAAATAAATGCATTGCATACCCCCCAGGTTTTAGAACACGATAAATTTCCTTAAAACATTCTTCGGTATTTTGAGCATGCTCTAACACAGAAGTAGAAACAACAATATCAAAATGATTATTATCAAATGGGATCTGATAAGGGCCTAATTGAATTTCACTTAAACGTTCATTGATAGGTTTACGTGCATAAGTCGTCCAAACGTCACTACCATAAGCATCATACCCCATATTGCATAAGTCATTCACCAATTGTCCTGCACCACAACCAAAATCCAGTAATCTTATAGAAGTATCAAAATGCGCTAATTCATAAATAGCTTTATGAAAAAACGCCGATATATTCTCAAGATGGTTATTTTCCGTTGAATTTGACATATCAAATCTTTTAAAATTTATTTCACTAAAAACAAGCTATAATAAGCCAACATTCCGCCAGTTACTTTTTAAGTTAAAAAAAATTTTTTGTCAATCTTTTTCTAATAAATAGCTCTAACATTAATGCTTTTAAAATTAGGAATGTGGAGTTATCGCTAAAATAGTTATATTATTTTTACCAGACCCATAATACCAAAAAATTCTATATGCTGATGGAGTTCTATTTTCAGCATATGCTTCAAAAATTTCTTCGCCATTAGGGCCAACTATAGAAGTATACTTATGTGTATGCAAAGCCGGGTGACGAGGATTAGTTTTTAAATACCCCAAAGCTTTAATACCGCGCAATAAAGCATTAAAACTGTTTTTTTATACAGAAAAATGTACTAGGGCTCTTCTTTGGGCAAAATCCTTATTTTCCCTGTATTCAAATTATAAAAAGCACCAACAACATCTATTTTTCTTTCTTTTATCAATTCAGCAATGGGAGCAGCTTCTCTAATTAATTTAACGCTATTTCTGATGTTATTTTCAATAACATCGTCTAATGAATGATGTTCCTTATTAACTGCGGGCTTAATTAATTCCGCGATTGGTTCTATCCCTGCTGTTTTATGATTCACAACGGCTGTAACGGCACCGCAACTTTCATGCCCTAAAACAACCACAATCGCAGAATGATTATAAATTGCTGAATATTCTATACTTGCCAATTCTGTTCCCCCGACGACATTTCCAGCCACTCGTACTACAAAGATATCACCAATACCTTGATCAAAAGCTAACTCTGGGGGTACGCGAGAATCTGAACATCCAAGAACAATCGCAAAAGGTTTTTGCTTAGCAGCAGATGCCGCGCGTCTGTCTTGAGTTCTATCAGGACAAAAAGAACTGTCTTTCATAAATCGTTCGTTACCTTCAATTAAACGTTGTAAAGCCGCTTCTGGAGTCATGATGGGGTTATAAGACATTGCTGGGTTTACGGCCCCGCAACAGAGCATTAGTATCAAGCATTGAGAAAATAATCGCATATTCGTCCTGTTTTCACTTTGATATACTAAGTTATTAGTTGAGTTAACAAGAGCTGTCAAATTTAAAATTCTCTTTTTAAAAAATACCTATTTTTCACGACTGTATCTTGAGATGATACAATAAAGAACATCTATAATTAAAGGTAGTTATCCAATAAAATCCTTGGCTTCAACAACTTGTTGTGCCACAAAAAAGCGCTGATGATCTTTAACATTATGCACACGAAGATAATCCACTCCTTGTTCTGCTAACATGCCTGAAATAGCAATTGTCTCTAAATCACGCTCGCTAGCAGCTGAACGATAAAATGAAGAAATATACAACTTTCTAGAATGACCAACCAATATTTCGCAACCAAATTTTTTAAGCTGATGGATATTTTTAAGTAACAAAAGATTTTGATAAGCGGATTTTCCAAACCCTATTCCCGGATCGAGGATAATATTTTCTTTACTAAAACCACATTTTTCTAAACGGCTAATTTTTTTCTCGGCCCAGTTAATGATACTTTTAATAGGCGTAATTTCAAAATCTAGGCATTGATCTTTTTGCGGCGGTATTGTAAGTGAATGCATAACAACAATTTTTAACCCTTGCGCTGCAATGTGCATCAATGTTCTGTCATCTAGATCTCCTTTCACGTCGTTTATCCAGGAAATGGGATATTGTTCTATAACTTTTAAAATGGTGGGGGGTAAAAAACTATCTATGCTAAGGATCATTTCCTTATTTTTTATACATTCAGATAACCCTCTTAAAACAGGCTGTAATCGCTGGTATTCCATGGCATGATCTACCATAATTGCCCCAGGCTTAGTAGATTGTGGCCCTAATTCTACGACTGTCGCACCTTCTAAAACGAGTTGTTTAGCCCGGGCAACACCCTCTTCAGGATCCAAATTCAACCCCCCATCTGAAAAAGAATCCGGCGTGATATTAACAACACCGACTAATTTTGGGTCAACTACAAAACTCTTATCATAACAAAAACTTATATTTTTCATTGAATGGGCTATTTCCCCAAAAGTTTTGTTGTTATATGGATCTTTATTCAAAGATTGATAACGACATTCTGGTTGAAGAAACGCTATCAAATGCACAAGAAAGGGCCTATTCAATAATTCAGGATGTGGGATCACTAATAGTGGAGTAACAATAGTATGATTATTCCAAAGCAAAATATCTAAATCAATGACTCTTGGTGCCCATCTTTGATAAACAACCTCTCTTCCCACTTCTTGTTCAATTTTCTTTAAACCTTCCAATAATTTCTCTGGGGAAATTGAACTTTTTCCACTAATAACCATATTTAAATAGGGCCTGTCCCATTCTGGCGGCGCACCTTTGGGCAAAATGGCCGAAGTTTCTAAAATAATCGAGACTTTTAAACTAGAAAAATACCGATCCTTTATTAGAGAAACTGCTTTTTGAATATTATTTAATCGATTGCCCAAATTAGAGCCTATCCCAATATAAAACATCGATATTTTACACTTCTGCAAGTGAGTTAAAATATGAAAATGATACTCCTCCATGGATCCCCTCAACAGGAGGTGAAACCTTATTGATTTGGATCTTTAACGCAATGTCCTTCCGCTGTAAATCCATTAAATACCGATAGAGCATTTCATATATATTTCCTGTTAAATGTTCAATGAGATCGAAAGATCTTTCTTTAACAAGGTTTTGTATAAGCTCAATTGCTTTAAAGTAACACACCGTATCACTTAAGCGATCTGTTTGCATTGCCGGTGGGGGAGATGAAAAGAAGAAATGAATATTGATACTAACTCGTTGCGGTTGATGTTTCTCTTCAGGAGTACATCCTAAATGAGCCCAAACTCTTAAATCAAAAATTGAAAGTTCACATGCATAGCTTTGGTTGAAATTCTGTCTCCTTCTTAAGCTCTCTTCACATTAAATAGCAGTAGGCTATATTAATTTAATGCTAGAGTCAACAATAAAAATCCTAATATTTAAAGCAGCCTTAACTAAACTTAAGCACTTAATATAATAACAGGCTCTAAATAAATAAAGCTCAAGTGCCCCCCAAAATCCAGCTCTCCCCTATGATAAGCCCTACGGTAACTATAAAACTCCCTTTCACTGGTATAAGTATCCATCTCTATTTCGAAAACTCTTTTTAATCGTAATTTTAAAAGACGATCCTTTACATAATGACGCAAATTAAACAAGGTATAATCTGTTTTGTTAGAAGGCTTAAAGTAGTATTGATTACTCAAACTTTCTTTAAGAAATTGCTCATAAAATTCAGGACCAACTTCATAAGAATTTTGCGAAATACACGGCATAATAACTGCTGAAATATCTGTATCATTTGCACCTAACATCAACATTTTTTCAACCGTAGCTTCGAGAATCCCCTCTTTTGCCCCACGCCAACCCGCATGAGCCAAGCCAACAATGCCCGCACTCTCATCCGCCAATAAAACAATTGGACAATCTGCGCTATCACTTCCCAAAATGATGCCTTTCTGGTTGGTCACTATGGCATCAGCATCTGGTTTTAACTCTTCACTCCAAGGTTGTGTTACAATGACTGCTTTATTGCTATGAATACTCCGAGTTGTCACTAAAGATCCTAAAGGCTGCTGTAAGTATGATACGACTCTACGCCTATTTTCTTTAATATTCTCCGGATCATCCTTGCTTGCGCCAGAACAATTCAAAGAAGCATAATAGCCAGTGCTTACCCCTCCTTGCCGTGTAAAAACACCATGCTTCACCCCTATTAAATTTTTAAATTCGGGTGATTCAATTATTTCTAACATAATTGACAATTCACTAAAGCTGTGAGGGTGTTAATCGATTAAAAAAGAACGCCACCACCATGCTGATAATAAATGCTGTCATCGCCACTACAACAATGGCAGGGCCTGCAGGCCAATCCCAAAAACAAGAAATTACAATACCCAAACACACCGCAATAATTCCTATTAAACTCGCAAATATTGCCATTTGTTCTGGCGTCTTTGCAACTTGTCTGGCCGTAGATGCCGGAATAATTAAAAGCGCTGTAATTAACAAAATTCCGATAAGCTTCATTGCCACTGCAAAAATGATAGCCATTAATATCACTAGGATCCATTTAAATTTTGTAACAGAAATACCTTCCACTTTTGCCAAATCTTCATGAATGGTTATTGACAAAATTTGGCGCCAGCTTTTTATTAAGGTTAAGAATACAAGGCAATCAACCCCGTAAATCCAAATGAGATCTATTTCATTCACAGCTAAAATATCGCCATATAGATACCCTAAAAGGTCCATCCGAACCCCCTCTAAGAGAGTCGCAAGAATCAAACCAATTGCCAGGGTCGTATAAGCCAATATACAAAGGATAGTATCGTTAGCCAAATGTTGTTGACGAGAAAACAATGCCAAAAGACAAGCGATGAAAATACAACCGCTTATTAACCCAACATAAGCATGCATATTCAGTAACAGTGCAAAACACAACCCTAATAACGTTGAGTGTGCCAAAGCATCTCCAAAATTTGCCATACGCCGCCACACAATAATAGAACCCAATGGGCCCGCCACTAATGCAATGCCAACTCCAGCCACAACACTTTTCATTAGAAAATCTAAGAGCATAAGTCCCCATCTAAACTGTGTTGGTGGTTATGATGATGCGCATAAATCGCAAGACTTGCTGGTTTACGAACCCCAAAAAGATTTAAAAATTCTGGGTGCTGGCTTACTGTAGCAGGATGACCAGAACAACAAACATGCTTATTTAAACAAATCACAGAATCTGTTCCTGCCATAACTAAATGTAAGTCATGTGAGATCATCAAAATTCCACAATGGTGTGTATCTCGAATGTGCATAATTAATCGATATAATTCTTCCTGCCCAGTAACATCTACGCCCTGTACTGGTTCATCTAATACCAATAAGTCTGGCTTACGCAACAATGCACGTGCTAATAAGACTCTTTGCAATTCGCCACCAGAAATAGCTTGCATAGGGGAATACTGTAAATGTTCAATTCGTAATTCTTTTAAAAGTGCCAATAAATATTCGTTGTCGATATCACCTGCTA
>CADEGZ010000101.1:4614-7694 GCA_902827015.1 uncultured Pseudomonadota bacterium | reverse complement strand
TTTTTCAACAATGGCCCAAGCTTGTAAAGCTCTGGTCTCACCAGAGCCTTCAATAAGCCGCACAATATCCGCAGGTTTAGGAAAAAACTGACCCACATCTGGATTATGAATATGTGACTGAAAAGCCTGTGAGACATCTTGTAACCCAAAGCGTTTTAATACTTGCCAATAAATATCTATCAACAGTTCTGAAATGGTTTTGCCATAAAGCTCACCAATGCCAATTAATAGGGTTGCAAACTTTGCAAGATCTTGGCTTTTCATCGCTTGATTTCCTTTTGTATCAATGCTTGAATTTTTTTATGTTTAGATTGAGTGATCTTTTGAACTTGTTTTAAATGATGTTGTCTTTTAGCTTCTTGTAATGTTAAGCTGCGAACCAATTGCTTTTGAGCTTGAAGCGGCGGTAAAGGAATTTGGATGGTTTCTAAAATACTTCTGTTTAACTCTTGCCCTTTAGCGCCCCGATTGATGTAAGGAGAGTAATCTAATTCTGGCAATACATAATAAAGATATTGTGACAACACTTGGGCTTCTTTAGGGACTAGTCCGGCAATGCCTTCGCTGGTATATAATTTCTTTCCAGCAAAGGCAACCTTCCCAACCGTTAATCTAAAACTAAATAACAACGTATGTTTTTTTAAAGCTCTCATCCTAGAATGCCGTACACAGGCATCGGTCAATGTGCTATCGGTATTTTTAATAATGGGTTGATTCAAATCTTTAATTCTGACAAACAAATGCTTGCCGCCATAAAAATGCAACTGGGTTCGCCTTGGCGTTTCACCAACAAAAATATCACAGAGTTGCCCTAGCTTAACGCCATTTTTAAAGATTTGGGTGTATCGCTTATAGCGATTCATTGACAAATGATATTTATCTTCAATAATCGCCTGTATTGCCACTGAAAAAGAGTGCGTAGAATCTTTTTTATCTTTCCAAAGCGTTCGCAATAAAATCAAATCATTTTCAACTATTGGAAAACAGCGGCGGCCCAACAGGCTGCCTGTTTTCTTAAATCCATCCTCACATACCTCAAAAAACCAAACCTTTTTGGTTTTCCCACCTTTTTTAAAAATAAGAATACTGGTTGGTTGTTTGGTATAAGGCATAAAAACAAACTCATGTAATTGGATCACACCCAAAACCTCACAAGTCTCTAACAATAGCCTCCTAACTTTGATATATTCTGGATTCTCATGAAACAACAGCCGATCTGGGACAATAACTGCTGCTATGCCGCCTGGCATTACGGCATCGATAATGTGTTTTAGAAAAACGGGGTTTGCATCAACACCTTTAAGTCCATACAAAATACTGTGGTTAGTTTTTTGAGAAAAGGGGAAGTTGGCTAAAACAACATTGAATTGATTATGAATGGGACTTTGCAAGGTATCCATTTGGTACAGCCCGCTTGGACAAGCACCTGCTAATATCAGGTTCAATTTAGCAATTTTAATGCTGTCAGAAATTTCTCGGCCAAAAATAATTTTTTTATATAAGTGCTGTGAACCAGTTTTAGGATGTTGTTTAAGCCTCTTAAAAGCTTCTGTTAAAAATCCACCGGCACCACAAGTGGGATCATAAATTTTATCTTCTGGCTTAAGTTCAATTAAATCTAAGAGCAGTTTAACCACATGGCGAGGGGTAAAATAAACACCCAGATCTTGGCGTTGAGCCGCCGAATCTTGATGCAGAAAATACTCAAACGTATCACCTAAGATGTCTGAGTCTAGTTTTAACAAGTTTAATGCTGAGAGTTTATCAACCAATTTTTTTAAGATTACTGGATTTTGAATGGCAGATTTTTGTGGAAAAAAATCGGTATGGCAATTATAAGTTTTAACCAATCTCGGCAAAATAACTTGATTTAGGGTTTGTAACATCGCTTTAGGGTCTAGTTTAGAAAAATGGTTCCAATCATAGTGTTCAAACTCCTTTGTTTTTTGAAAAAAGATTTTCTGTTCTTTAAACTCACTCATCAGCTTTATAACCAACAGAGGCGCAAAATGGAAAAAGCGTTTTTTACTCTGGTGCAACCCTGCTTTTTTAAGTAAAACATTGGCTTCAAACAACAATTGCTTAAATGCCCATTGAGCATTACTAAGATAGTGCATGTTGATCACCCAATAGCTTTATAAAATCTATCCATGAAAATCGACAGCGTGCTTGTTGCTCTATACGCTTTTGTGAGATGTACAGAGCATTTTTAACTATGTCAGGTGTTTTGTTTATTCCCTCGTGTACATTTGATTTGCCAAGCCACAGAGCGGTATAGAGTTTATTTTGCAAGACTACAACAAAATCTTTGCAACATTTAAGCACCGTGCTGGTTAAGCTGAAACAACGTTGTTGAGATTGAGAAGCATAAAAATCTACTTGAATTAATGCTGAAGCGGTAGGTTTTATCCAATCGCTTATGCCACTGAATCTCATGCCAACCCAAAAAATATCCAAAATAATGCTTTGACAAACATGGGTTAGTTCAATGGGTTTTTCAATAACAGCGTTAATTTGCAGCAACTTGGAACTGATAAATCTTGCAATTAATCGCACCACTTTAGCCAGATCCAACATTGATTGCTGGCTACAACAATCACATAAGCTTAAAGCGCGTATACCAGATAGTGCTGCAGTCAAGGCCCGAATATTGTCAATGTGCACGATTCTGTTCCTCTCGCATCTTTTTATCCATCCAACGCTGCAAAGTCTGCACATTGGTCTCGGTTCGACGATCGGTTTCACGGATCGGCCTAGGGGGCGAATGGTAGTGATGAATAAAACGATCGATTTGATCTGCATCGCGTAAAATAACGTGCAAACCATCATAACGCTGCCCTCGATCGTTATCGCCCATATTGTATGGGGTATAACTGCATCCCCTAATAGCCTGACAAAGTTGCTCAATGTCATAACCAAAATTGAGTGACTTGGTAATCAAGGCTCTGCGGTTATGGTCCAGTTTTGCATCTGAATGACGCATCGTCGTCTTCCAACAATCAAAAATTGTTTGGATGGCATTATCCAACGACGCTTGATGCCCTACTTGTGACGCGCAGAGTGTGTGCTTGTGTTCACTT
>CADEGZ010000101.1:0-4514 GCA_902827015.1 uncultured Pseudomonadota bacterium | reverse complement strand
TTCACTTCTGTTCTCTTCACTTCCCTTCTCTTCCCTAGCGCACGCGTCAGCCACGCGTCGTTCACGCGTGACGCACGCGTGGTTCACAGAGTGTGCAGACGTTGTTATCTCATTGTTTATATTGGTATTTTCTAAATTTGAGGTAATAGAATTCTCTAATATTGGGGAGCCAAAATTTTCTGGTGGCGGTAACTCACTCTCGACTTCTTTAGGATTAACTTTTTGATGTCGTAACCACGAAGGAATACAACCGTAATTCTTACCGTTACACTCATATTTCAAAATAAATCCACGCGTGACTAACGCGTCAAGCACGCGTGAAATATCAACATCATCATAAGGAAGCATATGAAGTTTTAATCGTCTAGGTTGCCAACGAAAACGACCTTCACGATCACAACAAGTAAACAACGCGATAAATGCCAGACGTAATGGCAATCGCTCTTCCATCTCGGCATCAAATAGCCCTTCATGATTAAAAAGCTCAGGTTTTACGGTCCTTATCCTGGGTTCCCGTATCCTCAGCTGCGATTTCCTTGTTCTAACTCTAGGTTGTCCAGTTGCTTTTTTGCTCTTCATACTCTCTCCTTCTCTTGATTCCTTAGTTGGATAAACGCAAGTTGCTGCTCGCTGGGAAGCTTCGCAAACTTGTTTGCTTTGGCAACAGATAATTGATGGTAGTCAAGTGCACGCATTAATTCTGGGATCCCATGTAAGCAAACCTGCTTGACACTATGGCAGGTGCCTATACTATTGAACCCCAGCAGCTTGGCAATCTCTTGGTCTTTCCTACCTCTCACTTCGTTCAACATTGAACGAAGTGACAAATTGTTCTGATCATTTTCTTTATCGTGCTCTTGAGGTTTTACTAAATCGTTGCGTTGTCCTTGCCTATTGCCAACTATTTGCTCTAAATGTGATCCAATGATCGAGCGCTCAATGATTAGAAAATGAAACTTTATACTCTCGATGGTTCGGACTGAAAGTGGCGCATCTAAATCGAAGAGTGCAACGGGGATGAATTTATACCCTGAAGCTTTGTAGGCTTCGAATTTGGTTACCCCAGAAATTAATACCCCATCGGTATCAATAATAATAAGGCGATCTTCATAGATTTCTTGAAAGCAATAAAGGTTTTTTACAAAAACATTCTTAATTGGGATCTCAAGAAGTGGTGACGTTCTATCCAAAAGTTGAATGATTTTATTGGTTGGATTAAAGGGCGCTAAGCGTTCAAGACTTATTTTAGTAATGAAAGCGATATTAATGGCATGATGATAAGAAATTTTATTTCTTCGATTAAGCCAATTATTGACTTGTGACCGATTCACGATACCTTCTTTTACCCCATTTAATTTAGAAAATTTATTGAGCAAGTTCGTAAGCGCGGTCACCCCTCACAAATGCAAACAACTTGTACTAATGCATGATGACGGATTGCATCTTCACCCTGAGTACAGTGAAGCATGCCATTTTTACGATAACTATCCGTTCAAAAGGCGTACGATAATACCTTTCCTAGTCCTTATGAAGCGCACTAAAAAACTGCCATTTCAATCCATCTTATCTAAAAAAATTAACACAATTGTGTCAATCTTTTTAAATGTAATAAGAACACAATTACACTTAAAATTTTTTACAAACATCATTCTGTGCATAGTTCTTGCCAATCTTGAAATACCTTCATAAGTTGTTTTTTTGACAACTTTGCAACCTTCTCTATCATTCCCATAGAAATTCTTTTGGAATCAATGGCCTCTAATAACTTTTTATCTCTACTTAAATAAGCTTGCTCTAGGCAGTAAAAAGTCCTCATATCGTTAAACCCAACAATTGCAGCAATCCTTTTGTCAATCTCATCCTGGTTTTGATACAATTTTGAATAATGTAAAAGGCGTTTTGGTTCTAAATACAAAGAGGTCCATTTGTCTTGCAACTCACTTAACAGCTGCTTTAAACAAAAACAAATAGCAAGTCGTTCGCTGATTAAAAAATCAAAATTGCCGCTGTTGCTTTGGAGGGTTTCCATCTCAAGTAACAACGCCTCTAAATCCAATGCAATAGTCAAGCCATCCTTCATCCCTTTAGCATCATAGGAGTTTTTCTGTGTTGAACCAGAAATTAACCAGCGATTGGTACCAACAATCATTAAACGGTCCGTTCTATAATGTTCTAAGTATGGTAAAGCTTTCCTAACAAGATTTTTAAGCGATACTTTAATCGGTAATCCAGGATTTACAAAAAACGAATTAATATCTTCTGTATCAGGTGATAATCGTTTAATGCTTATTCGAGAGTGTATTGAAATCCTAACCAGAGAATCATAATGATGTTTATCTCCCCGATTAAGACAATTGCTATACTGCGATCGACTCATCTTTATACGTTTGCATAATTTTTCTTCACTGCCAATCAGTAGAGATGCTTCTTTTAAGGCTCGATGAACCATCCCCTCTTTTGCATCATGAAACATCCTGTTACTTCCCATAAGAGTTACGCATAATTAGCGATTAATAGTGTTTTACTCTCACTACCAGTACTGAACATTCCAACAATTTTAATGAAAAATAATGACACATATGTGTCATTATTTTTTGGTACAGTAATTCCGTAGAAATGGCGAGGGATAGGAACTATTGATGTGTAATTATGTAATTACTCAAAAACGATTTAAAATTTTTCAGGTTAAGAAAAGTGGTGAGCCAAATAATCTCTTAAAAAAAATAACAGAACAAATCATTCATAAAAAACAAAGAACAAATGTAAATCAAGCATTGATAGTGATGAAGACATATCAATATATCCGTTTAATTTTAACAAAAGAGGCATAAAATATGCTGGTACTACAACGTCGTCCAGGACAATCCATTCGAATAGGAAAAAATATACAAATTACAATATTACGTAATTCCAATGGAAATACTCATGTTGGTATTACAGCACCCACAGAAATTAAAATCCTTAGAGAAGAATTACAGCCATATAACCTGGAAATAGACCATGAACCTAATTTTACCAAGAATTATTAGGCTTAGAGACGCCCCTACCTATTTGGGCATGGATAAGAACCGCTTTAACAAAGAAGTTAGGCCATATGTCATTGAAATCCCAATAGGAACTCAAGGTATTGGATTCGATAGGCTTGATTTAGATGCCTGGATAGAGCAATATAAATGCCGTAGCGGGCGTCTGCCAGGTACCAACTCTAGGAGTATGGAACCATGGGACGTACAATATCGTCAGGACTCGTCAAAAGGGGGAAACTCTGGCACATTCGGAAACAAATTTACGGATGTCGCCTTCGAGAAAGCACTGGTGCAGAGTTACTCTGTGAAGCAGAAAGCTACCTTGCACGACGGATCGAGGAAATAAGACAAGCTAAAGTTTATGGAGTAAGACCTAAAAGATCTTTTAAAGAAGCGGCAACAAAATACTTGCTGGAAAACCAACATAAAGCAAGCATTCGTGATGACGCTGATCACTTAAAATTAGTTTGTCAATACATAGGTAATTTGACATTGGAACAAGTGCACAACGGTACATTACAGTCTTTCGTTAAAGCTAGGCAAATATTGGGTCGCAAAACAAAGACTATCAATAATGCTTTAGAAGTCGTTAGACATATTTTAAATTTGGGAGCGAGTCAATGGATGGACGAAAATGGTTTAACTTGGTTGTTAACTCCACCCAAAATTAAGCTGTTGCCAGTACACGATGCACGAGATCCTTATCCACTTTCTTGGGATGAACAAGCCTTATTATTTAATGAATTGCCTGAGCATTTAAGGCAAATGGCAATATTTAAAGTAAATACAGGTTGTCGTGAACAAGAAGTATGTCAATTACAATGGAAATGGGAATTACAAATACCTGAATTAAATGCCAGCATATTTATCATTCCAAGCCATATTGTTAAAAAAGGAAAACGTCAACAATTGGTAAAAAATGGTGAAGATCGCCTAATAGTACTTAATGATGCTGCCAAAGTAGTCATTGAACAAATGCGCGGCATTAATCAGGAACACGTATTTTCCTATAAAGGTAAGCCAATCACAAAGATGAACAACACGGCTTGGAAACGTGCTAGGAAACTTGTGGGCTTATCACAAGTAAGGATACATGATCTGAAGCACACATTCGGTCGGCGCTTACGTGCCGCTGGTGTGAGCTACGAAGATCGACAAGATCTATTGGGACATAAATCAGGTCGTATTACCACCCATTATTCAGCAGCAGAACTACATAACTTGATTGAAGCAGCCAATAAAGTCTGCAAGCACAATCATCAAGGACCAGTACTAACTCTGCTGCGAACCAATAAAGAAATGGGTTGTAAGTTAAACGGATTAAATGTCACAAAAGTGACACAATCGAAAATTGCATCAAAATGTTAAATCGGGCTAATTTCTCTAATGTGTTGATATTATTAAATAATTTTGGCGCGCCCGGAGAGATTCGAACTCCCGACCGCCTGGTTCGTAGCCAGGTACTCTATCCAACTGAGCTACGGGCGC
>CADEGZ010000100.1 GCA_902827015.1 uncultured Pseudomonadota bacterium | reverse complement strand
AAATAATAGAATGTACCAACAACGGTAAGCAAAACCGCTAATACGGCAAGTTTTACATATCCTGCATTAATCAAAGCATCTAATACAAAAAACTTAGCATAAAACCCCGCAAAAGGTGGGATCCCAGCAAGCGATAATAACATTATCATCATTATAAATGCCAGCCATGGACTATGTGCACTTAATCCACGAAAGTCTTGGATATCTTCTGCTTCAAACCCTTGATAACTAAAAGCAACCATAATAGCAAAAATACCCAAAGACATAATTGCATAAATCATTATGTAATCCAAAGCAGGTGCAAAACCAGAGGCAGGCCCGGCTAACAATCCCAATAATAAAAACCCCATATGTGCAATTGCTGAATAGGCCAACATTCGCTTTAAATTTCGCTGGGCAATAGCAACAATGTTACCAATCGTTAACGACAAAATAGCCATTATCATAATCAGTTGTTGCCAATGTTCGTTAAATGCTGAAAAAGTATCTACCAGCAACCGAATTGCCAAACCAAACGCTGCTAATTTTGGTAAAGTCCCTATAAATAAGGTGACAGAAATAGGGGCACCTTGATAAACATCCGGCAACCATAAATGAAATGGGACAGCACCAAACTTAAAGGCAAGCCCTACTAATATAAAAACTAATCCAAATAAAAGTGCTACATGAGGCTCTTCTGGCTGAAAAGCCAACTCCACCGCAATGGCTTGCATTTCAAAAGTACCCGTAACTCCATACAATAATGAAATGCCATAAAGTAACATTCCAGAAGCCAATGCTCCCATTACAAAGTATTTCATAGCAGCTTCTGGTGCAACAGCATCTTCTTTCACAATTGTAATTAGCGCGTATAAAGGCAAAGCTAATAATTCAATACCTAAATAAAGACTTAGAAAACTCTGCGCTGAAACCAATACCATCATGCCAAATATAGAAAACAAACATAATATAAAATATTCTCCTCTATAAAGTTGGCGCTCAAATATATATTTTCGAGAGTATAAAAAAACAAAAAATCCAATCAAACAAATTGAAAATTTTAATAAATTCCCAAAATCGTCCATGATAAAATTGTTATAAAAAATAGTCGTTGCTTTTTTACCTGTTAATTCGCCAATTAAAAATAAAGTACCTACTAAAGTAACTTGACACAAAGTATAGGTAATCCATTTTGAACGCTTTGCAACACATAAATCTACAATCAACACAAGCGAGATCATGGAAATCAACCAAATTTCTGGATAAATATAAGATAACTCAGAGAATTGCATAATAATTCCTAAATTTTTGAATATAACATTTGAGTAATCAGATGCAAAGATGAGGCGTGCATTAGATCGAGTAAAGGTAGCGGCCAAAGCCCTATCCATAAAATACCCAATGCTAAAAATACTAGCATCCACCTCTCTGCGCCCTTAATATCTTGTAACGTAGCTACCGCCTCAAATTGTACAGGACCAAAAATAACCCTTTTATACATCCACAACGTATAAGAAGCACCAAAAATTAAAATAGTTGCAGCAAAAGCTGCATACCAAGTATTTGCCCTAAAAGCACTTAGAATAATCAAAAATTCTCCAACAAACCCAGAAGTGCCTGGCAAGCCAACATTTGCCATAGCGAATAACATAAAAAGTGATGCAAATACCGGCATCGCTTTTACGACGCCGCCATAATCTTTAATTAAACGGGTATGCAAACGATCATATAAAACGCCGACACAAAGGAACAATGCTGCAGAAACAAGCCCATGTGAAATCATTTGTATCATGGCGCCTTCTACTGCTAAAGCTTCTACATCTGTATTTTCAACAACCATGGCAAATGTTAAAAAAAGTCCCAATGTCACAAAACCCATATGAGAAATTGAAGAATAGGCGATCAGTTTTTTCATATCTTTTTGTACAATTGCGACTAATGCGATATATACAATGGCAATAAGCGACAAACTAATGACAATTGTTGAAAACGTCTGACTAGCATCTGGTGTAATAGGTAAAAGAAAACGTAAAAAACCATATCCACCCATTTTAAGTAAAATCGCTGCCAATATAACCGATCCGCCTGTAGGTGCTTCTACGTGTGCATCTGGTAACCAGGTATGCAAAGGCCACATAGGTACTTTAACTGCAAACGCGATAAAGAAAGCTAAAAACAACCATTTTTGCGTGATAAAATCTAAAGGTAGACTATGAAAAGTTAATATATTAAATACTGCGTTTGGCGAAACTCCTGCTGTTCCTTTAGCCACAATTTGTAAATAGATAATAGCTACCAATAATAAAACGGAACCTAAAAAGGTATATAAAAAAAACTTTATTGTAGCATAAATACGATTTTTCCCACCCCACACTCCAATAATTAAGAACATAGGAACTAGCATGGCTTCCCAAAAAGTATAAAATAAAACACTATCTGTTGCCGAGAATACGCCACACATTAAACCTTGCATAATTAAAAAGATGGCTAGATAATCTGCAACACGTGTCTTAATGGAGTGAAAACTTGCCAATATAACTAATATTGTCATCAAGCAAGTTAAGGCAATTAAAGGTGTAGAAAAGCCATCAACACCTAATGAATAATAAATGTTAAGTTTAGAGACCCAAGGGATTTCTTCACACCATTGCATTTCCCACTGATTTATATCAAACTCAAGGAACAATACAACACATAAGCCTAAACAAATCAGTGCTATTAATAACGCTAACCTTCTCACAAGAACTGTATATTGTTCTTTTCGGAATAAAAATAATATGCACCCACCAAAAATTGGGATCCAGATCAACAAACTTAACAAAGGGAGTGGAAATCTCATGTTTGCACCTTACTTTCAATCCGTTAACATAAGCCACACTAATAAAAATAAGAAACCTAAAATCATAGCAAAGGCATAATGATACAAATAGCCTGTTTGGATCTGACGCAGAAGTCTTGATAAACGGCTTACTGTTCTTGCCGTACCATTTACACCAACACCATCAATTAACCATTGATCTCCTAATTGCCAGCATAACCAACCTATGGCGCGTGTTCCACTGGCAAAAACCCATTGATTAAATGCATCAAAACCAAATTTGTTTTTTAAAATGCGGTAAAGAAAATGTAGTTTATTACTAAAAAAGTTAGCAAGAGTAGGGCATTTAACAAACACAAGCCATGCTGTTAAAATACCCGCAAGACTTAAACCAAATGTTAATGAAGTCAACCCTTGCAAGGTCATTGCGAATACTCCTTTAAATTCTTCTCGCAATATTGCAAAACTTGAATGTTGAGGATGAATAACAATCGCTTCCTTGAAAAAATCTTGAAAAATTAAATCCGTAAGACAAATACCTAAAATTACAGAAGGCAGTGCAAGTAATACGAGAGGGATAGAAATTACAAGCGGAGATTCACGTAAATGCTCACCACTCCCGTGCATACGTTCTTTAGTATGGAAAACAACAAAAAATAATCTAAATGTGTAAAGTGCTGTTACAAAAACACTACCAAGCACAACCCAATAAGCAAATGGTGCTGCTGGCAAATTTGATAATTTAACTGCTTCAATAATAAGGTCCTTTGAGTAAAAACCAGAAAACAATGGAAACCCAATTAAGGCAAGACTTCCAATCAACATAGTTAAATACGTAACAGGCATATATTTTTTAAGATTTCCCATTTTCCAAATATCTTGTTCATGATGTAAAGCAAGAATCACTGAGCCGGCACATAAGAATAATAATGCTTTAAAAAAGGCATGGGTTGTTAAATGAAATATCCCAATCGGATAAGCAGAAACACCCATTGCTGTCATCATATAACCCAATTGCGACAAAGTTGAATAAGCAATAATGCGCTTAATGTCGTTCTGCACAATTCCTACTAACCCCATTAGGAGACAGGTTATTGTACCAATAACCAATATAACATTTAAAACAAAATCAGAACATTCAAATAAAGGTGATAAACGAGCCATCATAAAAACACCCGCGGTTACCATGGTTGCTGCATGAATTAATGCAGAAATAGGGGTTGGGCCCTCCATAGAATCTGGTAACCAAACATGTAAAGGAACTTGTGCAGACTTACCCATTGCACCTACAAATAAACAAAAACAGATAAAAGTTATAGCCTCTGTTGAAAAAAATGTTGTTTCTTCATTTGCAAGAGTTTGCTCAATTCCAGAAAAAACGGCAAAATAATCTAATGTGCCAAAATAATATAAAACACCTGCAATTCCCAGTACAAATCCGAAATCTCCCACTCGATTTACAATAAAAGCCTTTAAGTTAGCAAAAACAGCACTTTCTTTTTGAAACCAAAAACCAATCAACAAATAAGACATTAAACCAACCATTTCCCAGCCAAAAAATAGCTGTAAAAAATTGTTACTCATGACTAGCATTAACATACCAAAGGTAAACAGTGAAATATAACTGAAGAAACGCTGGTACCCAGGATCTCCTTGCATATACCCAATGGTATAAATATGCACCATCCAAGAAACAGCCGTCACAACCAACATCATTAAGGCACTTAAATGATCAATCAAGAACCCAATCTGAAAACTTAGACTCCCACTTGCAGCCCAAGTGTATAATTTAAAATTAAGCGTAGGATGTCCATCGAAAAATAATCTTTTCACTATTAAAAGAGACAAAAAACAAGAAATCCCAATGGCTAAATTGGCACATACATGCGTATTTCGTTGCCCTATCACCTTTCCAAATAAACCAGCAATTAGCGCCGCCAAAAGTGGCAATAAAACAACCAAACAACTTACGACAGAATCAGGCATATCTCACCCTTTTAACAAATCCATTTCTTCTACATCAATATTTTTCTTCTTCCTAAATAACACTACTAAAATAGCTAATCCTATTGCTGCTTCAGCAGCTGCAACTGTTAAGATAAAGAAAACAAACACTTGCCCCATTATATCGTCTAAAAATCGAGAAAAGGCGACAAAATTAGTACTAACGGATAAAAGGATTAACTCAATACACATTAGTAAAATAATAACGTTTTTACGATTTATAAAGATACCTGCAACACCAAGACCAAATAAAATAGCGCTTACAATAAGATAGTCAGATAATGCAATCATATGTTATTTCCTTGTCTCCATTTTAACTAATCTAAGGCGCTCTTCTTTAAGCGCCTTTACTTGAGAATGTGGATCTGGTGCTTTATTATTTTCACGTCGCTGCCTAAACGTTAAGCTAATGGCTGAAATAATGGCACTCAACAGTAAAACACCTGCCAATTCAAAGGGGTATATAAAACGGGTATATAAAATAATACCGAGCCTTTCAATATTGCTAAAATCTACTGGATGAGGTGCCGGTATTGGAACGCTCTCTAGCCCAAAATTTTTCGGACCGACTGCATAAACCAGTCCTACCACAATTAAAACGGCAATACAAAAACCAAGCGGTAAATAACGCGTAAATCCTTCGTGAACCGAAGCCAATTCCACATCTAACATCATCACCACAAACAAAAAGAGCACCATCACAGCACCTACGTATACTAAAACTAAGGTGATTGATAAAAATTCGCTCTCTAATAACATCCACAAACCTGCCATTGAAACAAAAGTGAGTACAAGAAACAACAGTGCTCTAACTGAATTCTTTGATAAAATAACCATAGAAGCGCTTAAAACAGTTAAAAAAGAAAAAATATAAAATATGCCTTGTTGGATTGTCATAAATACTCCCACAAGGTAACGCTAACGATCCTAACGATACTGGGCATCGACAGTTCGATCCATTGCAATTTGCTGTTCATAACGATCCCCAATTGCCAAAAGTTTTTCCTTAGTTAAGATATTTTCTCCACGATTTTCGAAATGATAATCTGAAAAACCTGTTTCAACAATTGCATCAACAGGACATGCTTCTTCACAAAAACCACAATAAATACATTTAAAAAGATCAATTTCGTATAAGGTAGTACGCCTTGAACCATCTGCTCTCGGTTCTGCCTCAATAGTAATTGCTAAAGCAGGACAAACAGCTTCACATAATTTACAAGCAATACAACGTTCTTCACCATTAGAATAACGACGTAACGCATGTATTCCACGAAAACGCACTGAATGAGGGGTTTTCTCCTCTGGATATTGCAAAGTAACTTTCGAAGAAAAAAAATGTTTTCCTGTCAATTTTAAACCTACCAGCAATTCCCACAATAAAAAACTTTTAAAATAATGTTTTAAGCCTTTCAACAATTTCATTCCTTATTCCTAGTTCCTATGTGTTTGAAAACCATGGAGCAATGTTTACTTTAAGCGCAATCGCAATTACAACTATCCAAATAAGCGTGATAGGTATAAATACCTTCCACCCTAATCGCATAATTTGATCGTAACGATATCGAGGGAAAGTTGCACGAAGCCACAAAAACAAAAACAAGAAAAAACTGACCTTTAACATTAACCAAACAATGCCAGGTACCCAATTAAACCATGTACTTAAAACCGGTATCCCTTCAAAAGGAGAAAGCCATCCTCCCAAAAACATTATCACGCTTAAAACAGATACTAAAGTCATGTTTGCATATTCTGATAAGAAAAAAATAGAAAAAGCAATCCCTGAGTATTCCACATGAAATCCTGCAACAATCTCTGATTCGCCCTCGGCCACATCAAAAGGTAAACGATTTGTCTCCGCAACTGCCGAAATCCAATATACAACAAAGAGTGGTAAAAGTGGCAACCAAAACCAGTGAAACAACCCACCCTGTTGAGCAAGCACAATTTCAGTTAAATTCATACTTCCTGCTGCTAAAACAACCCCAATAATTGCAAAGCCCATTGCAATTTCATAAGAAACAATTTGTGCTGCTGATCGAAGTGAACCTAAAAACGCGTATTTTGAATTTGAAGCCCAACCAGCAATGACTACTCCATAAATAGCTAATGAAGTCATCGCTAATAAATAAAGCAACCCTATATTAATGTTTGCTAACACTAATCCTTGGTCAAATGGAATAACCGCCCAAGCCGCAAGCGCAGGACCAATTGATAACACAGGAGCAATAACGAAGAGATATTGATTAGCGCGAGTTGGAATAATGATTTCTTTTAAAAATAACTTCAACCCATCTGCAATGGGCTGTAACAAACCATAAGGCCCTACTCGATTGGGTCCAATTCGATCTTGCATAAAGCCTATAAACCGACGCTCAGCCAATGAAAGATAGGCAGCAATTAAAAATAATGACACTATAATTGCCAAAATTTTAATTACGATCCACACTAATGTTATAAAATAATCAAACATCTTCCATCCTTTACCCTTCGCACTTGAATTTAAAGGGTATTAAAGAGCACGAATTTTAACAACCGAATAAGGTCCACCTACTAAAACAATACTTTCCAGACCTGAAGCAATCATAACGGTATTATCTGGCACTGTTTCATCTACTACATAGGGCAACGTGGTACTTGATTCCTCACAAGTAACTTCTACACGATCCCCCATCAACTTTAAACGATGCGCAAGTATGCTGTTAAGACGAACGATCGCTTCTCCCGCATCCTCTGTTTGTTGCAAAGATTTTGCTCGACGTACCAAATCATCTGTTGCATAGAGTGGGACAGGCGCAATTCGAATAATGTCTCCTTCTTTGGCCAAACGTTTTAAATAAGAAGGGCACCACCAATCCCATTGTTCTAAAGCAGTCCCCTGCCCTACTTTATTATGAACGGTTTGCAAAACTTGCAGCGAAGATCCATATTCAAACTCTGGCATATCACACAAATTACCCAATACCCGCAATATTTTCCAACCAGGACGGCTTTCCCCTAAAGGTGTTACAGTCGCCTGAAAGGAC
>CADEGZ010000099.1 GCA_902827015.1 uncultured Pseudomonadota bacterium | reverse complement strand
CCCACGACGGCCGGAATCACAATCCGGGGCTCTACCAACTGAGCTACGTCCACCAATTAAAGCTTTCATGGCGCGCCCGGCAGGACTCGAACCTGCTACCCCCAGCTTAGAAGGCTGGTGCTCTATCCAGATGAGCTACGGGCGCTAGATTGGTCGGGGCAGGGGGATTCGAACCCACGACCCCCTGCTCCCAAAGCAGGTGCGCTACCAGGCTGCGCTATGCCCCGATTAAAACTCTAGCTAAAAACCAAAACATGGTGGCCATAATACCTGGTCCTCTCTATTGACGTCAAACCAAAGCTTTTTTCCTTACTTTCCCAAGATGGCCCATCTTCCTAAAAATCCCACTAGAAACAACTATAAGTAGTAAACCCAAGGTATTTGTCTAAACAATGATGGTTGACAATCCTAACGCGACAATTTATTAGTAATGAGTTTTGAGAAGATAATGAGTACCTCATGCCAGCACAAATTCTAAACGGTAAAGCTCTTGCACAATCTATCCGACAACAAATAACAAAGAAGGTCCAGGGATATTTAGAGCAAGGATTTCGCTCGCCTAAATTGGCTGTTATTTTAATAGGCGATGATCCTGCTTCAGAAATTTATGTGCGCAATAAATCTCAAGCATGCAAACAAGTGGGCATTAACTCTAAGTTAATAAACTTAATTAAATCTGTTTCTGAAACCCAAGTGTTGGATCTCATTGACCAATTAAACAACGATATAGATATTGATGGTATTCTGGTCCAGCTTCCACTCCCTCCTCACATTGCAAGTCATACTATTATTGAGCGCATCCGACCCGACAAGGATGTGGATGGTTTTCACCCCTATAACCTCGGTAGACTGGCTCAAAAACGTCCGCTTTTACGCCCTTGCACGCCTGCTGGCATCATAGAGCTTTTGAAAACTACCTCTATTGAGCTTTGCGGACTAAACGCAACCGTCGTTGGCGTCTCAAATATTGTAGGACGCCCCATGCTATTAGAGTTATTGATGAAAGACTGTACCGTTACAGCTTGTCATAAGTTAACTCGAGATTTAAAAAAAATGGTCCAAGAAGCCGATTTACTCGTGGTTGCTGCTGGCAGCCCTGATTTAATTAAAGGAAATTGGATAAAAGCAGGTGCAATAGTGATTGATGTCGGCATGAATCGCATGGATAATGGTGCCTTGGTAGGCGATGTTGAATTTGAAAAAGCAAAACAACATGCATCGTGGATTACGCCTGTACCAGGCGGTGTTGGTCCAATGACTGTTGCAACTCTACTAACAAATACACTTTCTGCCTATGAAGCCTTATACTTGAAACAGAACCAATTGTACCAACGGAAAGTTAATCAATGAGATCTTGGTTACAAAGAGTTAAGAATTTACTTCCCATCCGTCGAAAAAAGATGGCTTCCAGACTTGCTGAAATTACCGACGATCTAACAGACGAACAAATTGCGTGGTGGGGAACTTTTTCAGTTGAAGAGGAACAATCTCGTTTCTTTAAAATTGGCAATATGGTGCTTTGTTTAGATCGCTATAATCATGAATGGCACATCACTACTTATCGCGAAGGCGAACAGCCCCTTAAAACATTTGCTGCCCAAGCATCAAATGAAATTATATTGAAGCCCACACTGCCTAATCGTTCACTGTTATCACGCCTGGATCGAGCTTTTTATGTACCCACAGGTGAAACTCTCTTGTTATATACCAGTACTCCTGTTTGGATCCGCATTGAAGCTGGGAATCCCCCTATTATTTTAGATGAGGTTACAACCGAAACATTACCTGACACATGGTCCGGCAAAAATACCCTGGAAGGAGAACTCTGTTATGCAAACAAAACACTATGCTCTCCTCGATTAGAAGATTTACCACGCGATATCACGCATGTCATTACTCCTGTATCCATTGAGAACCGTTCCAAAGAGACACTGCTACTGCAAGAACTTAAAGTTCCTTTGCCTTACCTTTGTGTTTACAGTGATCTACAAAACCATCTTTGGACAGAGCCACTCAATCTTTATCAAGAAGATCTCAGTCATATTGAAATATCTGTTATTAAGGGACCTCCTCAATCTTTAAAAGTCCCACAATTAATTAGTCCTGCTCGCATAGGATTAAAATCTGGTTTAAAAGATTTATTTAGCCCATTTACGTGGAAGTAAAATTATGTCAATTTCTTTACCCGATGTAACCACCCTCTATAAAAATTCTTCGGAATTATTTAATGGTTTCGATCTCCTACTCGTGCTACGAATAATTAGTTATTTTGCTTTGGGAATTGCGTTAACATTTTATATTTGTCGTTTGGTTGGTAATATTTCAGAAAAACATACCTCGGCACATCATTCTCAGTTACTACGCCGTCTCACTTTTTACATTGGCGTCATACTCTCGATTCTTTTACCTTTAAGAGCCTCAGGAATTGATGTTACAGCTCTATTGGGTGCCGCAGGGATTGTTGCCGCTATCATCACAACCAGTGTAGCCTTTGCAGCTCAAACTTCTATTTCTAATTTTCTAAGCGGGGTATTTTTAATTGCTGAAAAGCCCTTTGAAGTAGGCGATTATGTAACCATCAATAATACCCTTGGAGAGGTTCTTTCTATTGATTTACTCTCAGTTAAGATCCGTACCAAAGACAATATACTAGTACGGATCCCAAACGAAGTTTTACTAAAATCGCAGTTTAATAATACAACTCGTTTCCCTATCCGTCGTTGCGACGTTAAATTGCGTGTCGCTTTTACAGAAGACTTACAAAAAATAAAAAGAATACTGATAGAAGTGGCAAAACAAAATCCACTTTGCCTGGTAACCCCCCTTCCTGAATTAACTTTTTTGGAATTTGGAGACTCCGCAATAGCACTACAATTTTCGGTATGGACTAAGCAGTCTTCTTTTACAAGTTTACAAACCAACATTCAAATGGAAATTCAAGCGGCATTAAATTTGCACGATATCAAATTACCCATTGCTCCCAGTATTCCAGCGCCATCTTAAAAAAATTCTTAAAAGTGGTTTGACTCTAGAAAAATGTGTGTTAAGCTACCTTCGAGTCAGGATTTTTATCTGAGTTTTAAGTTGTACCAGTATGAATTCTGACAAGTAACTACGGGACCCTAGAAGTTTTTCTAGCGACCTTCCGTAATTGTGATGACGTCATTTTCATTGGAGAGTTACAAATGAGAACAGTAATTTTTGCTGCTATTGCTGCACTGTCTGCCCTTGCACCCGCTTATGCTGCTGATCCAGCTACGATGGGCACACCATTGACTACGCAACAATGTACAGATCAATTGAGCCAGTGCACAGACGACAAGTGCAAACAGGATTTTCAAGCCAAACATCCTGAGTGCTCCAGCACTACTGGCACCAAAGCAACAGGAAATTAAAATTTCCTGAATGCAACAAACAAAAGAGGTGGACGATGTTAAAGACTCTACCTCTTTTTTTGTTTTATAGGCCCTACTAATTATCAATAATATGCCAGCGGGTTCCCGCAGTAGTGTCTTCTAATGAAATACCTGCTGCTAGTAACTCATCTCGAATTTTATCTGACTTAGCCCAATCTTTAATTTTCCTTGCCTCATTACGCGCTTCTATAAGTTTTTCAATCTTCTGACTGTCAATTGCTTTTCCACGCAGGTTCTGGAAGAATTCTTGAGGAGATTTTTCTAATAACCCTAGTAAATTCCCCAATTTTTTTAATACAAAACCCAATTGGATCGCCCGCTCAAAATTCTCTATTGAGATGCTTTGAAACTCTAAAGAAGTGTCTTCTCTAAGTGTATTAATAATGCGAACTAAATCAAATAAAACAGCTATCGCTTCTGGGGTATTAAAGTCATCTGCCATTGCAGTCTTAAAACGTTCCTCAAATTGAAGATCCGCTATTTGTAATACCTTTGTTTGTGTTTTAACAGCTTTAGCCATCTCTTTCATTTCTTCAACCGATCGCAGTGCACCATATAAACGCTCTACGGCTTTATTAGCAATGGTAAGATGTTCTAATGAATAATCTACTGGACTGCGATAATGGCTTCCAATAGCAAAATAACGCAACACCTCCGCATCATATTCTTTTAAAAAATCTCGAATGGTTAAAAAGTTACCCAGAGATTTAGACATTTTTTCTTTGTCTTGTTGCACATATCCCACATGCATCCAATAATTCACAAATGTTTTACCATTAGCCGCCTCAGACTGTGCTCGCTCATTTTCATGATGCGGAAATTTTAAATCCGGCCCACCACCATGAATATCTAATGTTTCACCTAATTCTTGCAGAGCCATTGCAGAACATTCAATATGCCATCCTGGGCGACCATAACCCCACGGTGCTGCCCAACTGGGTTCCTCGGGCTTTGCAACTTTCCACAAAACAAAATCCAACGGATTGCGTTTTGATTCATTTACCTCTATGCGAGCACCTGCTTCTTGGGCTGCTAAATTTCGGTGAGAAAGGCAACCATAATTTTTATATCGTTGTACATCATAATAAATATCTCCGTTATCCCCTTGATAAGCATATCCTTTATCCAACAATTTTTGAATGATATCAATCATCTGGGGAATATAGTCTGTTGCACGAGGCTCAAAGGTTGGATCAGCAATATTTAAAGCTCTAAAATCTTGCTGCATCGCTTGAATAAATTCTTCAGTTAATACTTGAATTGAAATATTTCTTTCTTGCGCACGTTTAATAATCTTATCATCGATATCAGTAATATTTCGAATATAAGTTACCTCAAAACCACTGAAACGCAGAAAACGCACCATAACATCAAACGCTAAATAAACTCTTGCGTGCCCTATATGACAATAATCATAAACGGTAACCCCACAAACATAGAGACTTACAGCCTTTGGCTTAATGGGCTTAAATGTTTCTTTTAATTTACTTAAAGTATTATAAACTTTCAGCATATTGCGCTGCCTTTGCTAGCCTGGTGCGTGCTTTTTCAATACCCATTAAATCTAACATCTTTGCCAGCTCCGGACCATGAAGTTCTGCAGTTAAAGCAGCCCTTAATGGAAAAAAGATATCACGTCCCTTGCGCCCTGTTTCTTGTTGTAAACGGCTTACCAATAACTGAAAGTTCATTTCTGGATCTTCTAATAAACGTATCGCTGTTTGAAAAAATTCTGTTTTTGCTGCGTGCATAATTTCAAGCACTTCCTCTTTATAAGAAAGTGTTTCTCCAAAAATGATCTTTGCCCAAGGAGTAGCATCAGTTGGCATAATTAAATTAGGTTGAACCACTTCAACAAAAGATAATGCAGAACTCTTTGGCACCCATTCTGCAACATACGGCATTATAAGCTGCCAACATTCTTCTTTTGTACTTTGATGCATTGCTTCCTTTTGCCAATAATTTAATTGTGCAACATCATAATGGGCAGGTGCATGGCTAATATGTTCCAAATTAAAATGTTGGCACAAAGCTTCGCAATCCAATAAATGCATATCTGGATCATGGTGGCCTAAACGCGATAAATAATTCAAAATACCTAATGGAAGATAACCGGCTTCACGTAATTCTTGAATAGAACGACTGCCATTCCGTTTAGATAGAGGTCGACTGTCCGGACCCAAAATTGTTGGGAAATGACCATAACACACTATTGGTAAATTTAAAGCTTTTAAAATCAAAATTTGCCTAGGAGTATTGGTTAGATGATCATCTCCTCTTAATGCATGCGTTACTCCCATTAACGCATCGTCAATAGCATTACAAAACATAAAAGAAGCGCTACCATCGTTGCGGCGAATAATAAAATCACCAATATGATCTGTTTCGAAACGTTGTACGCCTTTAATGATATCCTCAAATTCAACAACCTCATTTTTGGGTACTTCGAAGCGTAGTGTAAAAGGTAATCCTTGCGCTTTTTTAAATTCAATGCTTTCGTTACTCAACCCACGACACGTTCCTGGATAACGAGGAGGTTGCCCTGTGGCCAATTGAACTTTTCGAGTGATTGCCAATTGTTCTTCTGTACAAAAACAAGGATATACACGCCCATTTCTTTCTAAATTTTGGTAATATTCATCATAAATCGCTTGACGTTCTGACTGATAATAAGGGCCTTCTTGCCACGCTATTCCTAACCAATGCAGGTCGGTTAAAATAGCATCGCAATATTGCTTTTCAGAACGATTAATATCGGTATCCTCGATCCTTAATAAAAAGCTTCCTCCAACACACTTAGCATATAAATAATTAAAAAGTGCTGTCCGAAGATTACCAAAGTGCATAAGGCCGGTCGGACTGGGAGCAAAACGGGTTTTTACGGGATTATTCATCCTGGAATTGTACACAATTAGTCTTACCCTGAATAGCTAAAGCCACCTCTTTTAATTCGTGTTATAATGTTTATTTTTCAGCCAAAAGGGCAATATAACATGGCATTGGTCAAATTACACACTTCTTTAGGTAGTATTCTAATTGAATTGGATGAAAAAGCGACCCCAGAAACGACTCAAAATTTTCTACAATATGTAAAAGAAGGCTTTTACAACGGCACTATTTTTCATCGGACCATCGAGGGATTTATGATCCAAGGCGGCGGATTCGAAGCCGGTATGAAGCAAAAAGTCACCAAAAAACCTATTCAAAACGAAGCTAAAACCGGACTAAAAAATGAACTTGGCACCATTGCAATGGCTAGAACCAATGATCCCCACTCCGCTTCGTCACAATTCTTTATTAATGTCGCTAATAATACCTTTTTAAACTTCAAAGAAGAAACGCAAGAAGGATTTGGCTATTGTGCGTTTGGAAAAGTTCTAGAAGGCATGGAAGTGGTATTAAAAATAAGTCAAGTCCGCACAACCAAACAAGCTGGTCACAGCGATGTACCCGCAGAAGAGATTTATTTATTAGGCATTGAACAATTGTAATGGTTACCTATTTTATCTCCGATTTGCATCTTTCTGCCAAACGACCCGCGACTTCAGCATTATTTTTAAAATTTTTAGCCCTGGAGGCAAAAAACGCGGATGCGCTTTACATTTTAGGAGATTTATTCGAAAGTTGGGTGGGGGACGACAACCATAATACCCACGATGAAGAAATCATTGAAGGTTTAGCAAAACTTGCAAGAAGTGGGATACCACTTTACTTTATGCATGGTAACCGAGATTTTTTAATTGGTGATCAATTTGTAGCAAGAACACATTGCACCCTACTGCCAGATCCCAGTGTTGTGCATTTATACCAGAAAAAAATCCTACTCACCCATGGGGACCAGCTCTGTACATTAGACAAAAAATATCAAAGGTTCCGTCGCATTGTACGCCACCCTTTTAGTCAAAAATTTTTTCTAAAATTACCCCTCGGCTTACGTCGCACTATTGCTAAAATTCTTAGAACAAAGTCTTCTGAACATTTGCAGACAATAAAAAACGGCAGGAGAGCCGTTTTCAACACGCCGCAAGATGTGCCCGTAGGGCGAGCACCAGGATGGCGCGAGTCACAATCGCAACCTGAAAGGCAAAAGATACATCAAAGGATGATTTACACTTGGGATGTTGTTTTAGACACCATTTATAAATTCTTAAGAGAACACCAAGTTTATACACTGATCCACGGCCACACTCATAAGCCGGGACTCCACCATTTTATTCTAGATAATCATAAAGCCGTACGAATTGTTTTAGGCGAATGGGATAATCACGGAAGTGTTTTAGTTTATTCCCCTACCAGTACCGAATTTAAAACCTTCATATGAACCTAAGCGCCACCTCTTTAAAAACACCTACAACACCATTTCCACTTATTATGAGTCATATTGTTCTCATGGGCGCATTGCTACTTTGGTTTAATCCACTAACCCACTCACTGTGTCAAAAATTAGATATCTGGATCTTTCAAATTTTAAATGGCAGTTTAACCCACGAA
>CADEGZ010000098.1 GCA_902827015.1 uncultured Pseudomonadota bacterium | reverse complement strand
AATTCAGGTATAGTGACTTTTGACATATCTCGGCCATATTCCAAATACAATAAATAAGGAAAAAGTGGATATTTGGTTAGACTACTTTTAAGTTTCTGATAGGTGGATAATTTTCCTTGTTTGATTGCCGCTTCTGCTTCAAGGAATAATTCGCGGGTAGTAGCGAGAGTAGCGCTATATGCTACAGAAGGAAGAAGTCCCCACCATACCCCCAGCGATAAAATTAATAATAAACTTTTTAAAAGTTGCTTTAATAACATGATGGTAACACTTTAAAAATGACTCTAACTATAAGAATAGTCGCAAAATAGTGGACTATACCCTTCGCGAATGAATTTTAGGTATTGTTGCAACACTCACTGACTCGCACCATCCATGGTGCTTGCCCTGTGGGCACACCTTACGGCGTGTCGAAAATATCTGTCCTGATATTTTGTCGCATCCTCATGTACTAATTTGTACACTCCGGGCGTTTTCTCGTGTTGCGCCTAGCCTAAAATTCATTCGCTGTGGGTACATGTTAAATAAAAAGAAAGTAAACTAAAAAACTTCCAACCATTTTAATCTAAAATAGAGATCTTTATTAGGTATACTCTTCCAATTGCGAAGGGCATACCCTTCGTGAATGAATTTTAAGAAGGGAGATTTTAGCGGCTATCATCTTAAAAGACAACGCTTAATATATTTAAGTTTATTTTTAACGTTCCCTTTTTAAAGGGTTATAATGTTAAGTGAGACGTTTAAGTTTTTACATTTATTTGATTATTAGCCATAACTTTTATGAAAAGTGGCGCTGTTTTAGTTAAGCGTAAGAGAGGAACTTAGAATGACTTATCAAAAAATTATTGTACCAAACCAAGGACAAAAAATTAGAGTTAGGTCGGATAACTCTCTTGATGTGCCAGACCACCCTCTGGTCCCTTTTATAGAGGGAGACGGAATAGGGGTTGATATTACGCCAGTTATGAAAAAAGTGGTGAATGCTGCAGTATTAAAAGCGTATCAAGGTAAACGTTCTATTGTTTGGATGGAAATTTATGCCGGTCAAAAAGCCGTTCAAGTTTATGGAGAAAATCAATGGTTACCAGAAGAAACATTAGCAGCAATTCGTGAATTTTTAATTGCCATTAAAGGACCCTTAACAACACCTGTCGGGGGGGGGATCCGTTCTATTAATGTTGCCTTAAGGCAACAATTAGATTTATATGTTTGTTTAAGGCCCGTTCGTTATTTTCAAGGAACACCAAGTCCTGTTAAACAACCTGAACTGGTCGATATGGTTATTTTTAGGGAAAATTCTGAAGATATTTACGCAGGAATTGAATGGTCTGCAGAAAGTGATGAGGCTAAGAAAATTATTCGGTTTTTGCAAAATGAAATGCAGGTAACGCAGATCCGATTTAGTGAACACTGTGGGATAGGTATAAAACCTGTTTCCAAAGCAGGAACAGAACGCTTAGTGACTCGAGCAATAGAATATGCAATTTTGCAGGATCGTCCTTCTGTAACACTTGTACATAAAGGAAATATTATGAAATTTACAGAAGGAGCATTTAAAGAATGGGGGTATGCAGTTGCCCGTGAAAAATTTGGTGCAACGCTATTAGAAAAAGGCCCTTGGCATGTGTTAAAAAATCCAAAAACAGGCAAGGAGATTGTTATAAAAGATGTAATTGCCGATGCTTTTTTACAACAAATTTTATTACGTCCTGATGAATATAGCGTTATTGCAACATTAAATTTAAATGGAGATTATATTTCCGATGCATTAGCAGCTGAGGTAGGTGGTATTGGTATTGCACCAGGCGCTAATCTTTCAGATACCATTGCTTTATTTGAAGCGACTCATGGTACTGCGCCTAAATATGCTGGGCTTGATAAAGTAAATCCAGGCTCATTAATTTTATCAGCAGTGATGATGTTAACACATTTGGGTTGGAATGATGCGGCATCGCTCATTGTTAAGGGTGTGGAAAATGCGATTGCTTCTAGAACCGTTACCTATGACTTTGAACGCCAAATGAAAGGAGCGACCTTAGTAAGTTGTTCAGGGTTTGGAGAAGCTATTATTACTAACATGTAAAGAGAAGATTTATTCCTCTTTTTCTTCCTTTGTTTGGGCGGCTGAACGGATGTTCATTGCATGAAGCCCTTTAGGTCCATGGTTTATCTCAAATAAGACTTTTTGACCTGCCTTGAGGCTTTTATATCCGTCCATAACAATAGACGAAAAATGGGCAAAAATATCCTCACCCCCTTCCTCCGGGCATATAAAACCAAATCCTTTTTGATTATTGAACCATTTAACAATACCAGTTGCCATACTTAACATCCCTTAAAACATCGTATCTTCACGTTACTAATGTTGACTATATTTAGTGGCGAGTCAAGTCCCAATTTTATTTAAAATTTTAAAAAAAGTTAGAAAAAAATGCATAACAATAGGAAATAGGTCATGTCTAATGATTAAGCAGTTAAGAGAAATTTAGCTACTATTTTATATATGGGCATTAAAAAACAAGGTAACCCGCCACGGCAGCCTGAATTGGATTTAGAAGTAAAGCCATCAGTGCCTCTATTGCATATGCCGTCACTGTATCGGGTTTATTTATTGAATGACGATTATACACCCATGGATTTTGTTGTAGAAGTACTTGAACGCTATTTTTCGATGGATCGTCAAATTGCAACTGAAATAATGCTGCAAGTTCATCAAAAAGGTAGGGGAATTTGTGGGTTATACACGAAGGAGATTGCTGAAACTAAAGTTGTACAAGTCAATGAATACGCAAGAAGAAACCAGCACCCATTATTATGCAAAATGGAAGAATCTGGCGCTAATTAAAAAGATGTAAAGGAGATCTGACGTTATGTTAAGTAAAGAATTAGAAACTACTTTAAACCTTGCTTTTAAAGGAGCAAGGGATAAGCGCCATGAATTTATGACAGTAGAACATTTACTACTTGCATTGTTGGATAACGCAGCTGCAATTGAAGTCTTACGTGCATGTAATTCAAATATTGATCAGTTAAGATTGGATTTGGTTGCTTTTGTGGATGAAACAACGCCGGTTATTCCGAGCTCCGAACATCATCGAGAAACACAACCAACTTTGGGGTTTCAACGTGTTCTACAGCGGGCTGTTTTTCATGTTCAATCTGCGGGTAAGGAAGAAGTAACGGGAGCCAATGTGTTGGCTGCGATTTTTAGCGAACAAGAAAGCCAAGCCGTTTATTTTTTAAAGAAAGAAAATGTTTCACGCTTGGATGTTATTAATTATATTTCACATGGGGTCAATAAAATGGAAGAATCCCAAGATCCAGATGTTTCGCATATTCAGGAAGATGAATTGTCTCAAGAATCTTCTAATAGAAGCCCATTAGAAAGTTATGCTATCAATTTAAACAATCAAGCTAAAATTGGGAAAATTGATCCACTGGTTGGTCGGGACGACGAAGTGCAGCGAACAATTCAGATTCTGTGTAGACGTCGTAAAAATAACCCTTTATTTATTGGAGAAGCAGGAGTTGGAAAGACTGCAATTGTAGAAGGTTTGGCAAAATTGGTTGTAGAGGGTAAAGTTCCTGATGCTATTAAAAGTAGTACTATTTATGCATTAGATTTAGGATCCCTTTTGGCAGGAACAAAATATAGGGGAGATTTTGAAAAACGTTTTAAGGCTTTATTACAACAACTGAAACGCGAACCGGGTGCAGTATTATTTATTGATGAAATTCATACCATTATTGGAGCAGGAGCGGCAAGTGGTGGAGTGATGGATGCTTCAAATTTAATTAAACCTTTGTTGGCTTCCGGTGAGTTAAAATGCATAGGCTCTACCACTTTTCAGGAGTATCGAGGGATCTTTGAAAAAGATAGAGCATTAGCGCGTCGTTTTCAGAAAATTGATGTTAAAGAGCCTACTGTTGAAGAAACAATTGGTATTTTGAAAGGGTTAAAGGAACGATTTGAACAACATCATGGAGTGCGTTATTCATTTGCTGCCCTACGGGCTGCATCCGAAATGGCAAATCGTTATATTTCAGATCGATTTTTACCGGATAAAGCCATTGATGTCGTTGATGAAGCAGGTGCTTTTCAACGATTACTTCCTACTAATAAGCGCAAGAAATTAATTAGTGTATCCGACATTGAACGCATCGTTGCTAAAATTGCGAGAGTTCCTGAAAAATCTGTTTCTGCTTCCGATAAAACTGCTTTACGCAATTTAGAGCGCGATTTAAAGTTGGTTATTTTTGGTCAAGATGAAGCCGTTTCAGCACTCTCGGATGCTATTAAAATGGGACGTTCTGGCTTGGCAGATCCCGATAGGCCTGTAGGATGTTTTTTATTCGCTGGCCCCACAGGTGTGGGAAAAACGGAGGTTACAAAACAATTAGCGCATTTATTAGGTATAGAATTGGTGCGATTTGATATGTCAGAATACATGGAAGGGCACACGGTTTCTCGATTAATTGGAGCCCCTCCAGGTTATGTAGGATTTGACCAAGGAGGATTATTAACAGATACCATCAATAAGCATCCCCACAGTGTATTGTTATTAGATGAAATAGAAAAAGCACACCCAGATGTTTATAACTTATTACTACAAGTTATGGATCATGGAACCTTAACTGATACGAATGGCCGTAAAACAGATTTTAGGCATGTTATTTTAGTAATGACAACCAACGCAGGTGCGGAAGATATTAATCGCAGTTCTATAGGCTTTACCGAACAGGATCACAGCTCCGATGGTTTAAATGTTATTAAAAAGAAATTTTCACCAGAATTTCGCAATCGTTTAGATGCGGTTATCCAGTTTAAAGCTTTAAGTCGAATTGCTATCGACTTAATTGTTGAAAAATTCCTAACAGAGCTGCAAGCTAGATTAGAAGAGAAGCACGTTACATTAGAAGTCGATAAAGGGGCACGAGATTGGATGGCCTTTAATGGTTATGATAAACAAATGGGCGCAAGACCTATGGCACGTTTGGTAAAAGATAAATTAAAAAGACCTTTAGCAAATGAAATTTTATTCGGAAGCCTTGCAGAAGGAGGTGGACGCGTTTCTGTTAGCGTTGAAAACGGGGAGTTGCGCGTTAATATTGAGGCACCTTGTAAAGTTAAATAATCACTAGAAATCTAATTGCGAATGGCATCCCTTTCCTTTAAATAAAATTTTAAGGATTATGGGAACCCAAGTTTTCTCTTAAAGCTCTAACCAATCATAAGAAATTTTGTTTAAGAGAGTGTATATGCTTAGATCTCAGGATGGAAGTAGTTATAAACCAAGTAGGCATAAAGTTGGATCGCTTAGCATCACAATAAAACCGGGAAGCAGTGTAACATATGAAAATTCAAGTGTTTTAGTCAATGCGGCCAGCACGGGTACTTTGCCTGTTGGCAGTTGGGGTGGGGTTGCTGAGGCCGTTAGAAATCTTGTGCAAAACGATGGAACTAATAATCCAGATTTTATTCAAGATTGGGATAGTAGAGGCGAAAAGGTTGGGGTTGGGGAAGCACAGTTTGATGCAAAATCCAAACAGCCCATTCAGTTTAGAGCACATTCTTCTAAGAGTGGTAAAACTTATAATAAACAATTTTATGTAATTCATGCCGGATCTCCACATGGAGATGCTAATGGGGGACTTGATTCTGAAAATAAGCAAAAATTAGAAGACGCTTATTTTAATATTTTAAAAAATATCCAAGAATTTAATGTTAAGAATCCAAGCAAGACGATAGGGAGTGTTGCAATACCGCCTCTAGGGGTTGGTATTTATGGAGTAGATCCAGAACTCTCAGCAGCATGTGCTGCAAAGGCAATTGAAAAGTTTAATAATCAATATCCAAATACTCGGTTGAATATTACAGTACCTTTGTTTGAAGGGAATGCTGCTGATTCTGCAGATCAAAAATTTGGCAATGCTTTGGTAAGACAATTGGCCAGTTTGCAACAAAAAGCCAGTGCTGAATTAACTGCAAAAAGCTTAAGTATAATTATTGAAGCTGCAAGAGGAAATTTAATTAGCCAAACTAGAGAAGAATCAAATAGTTTAACTGGAATTCAGAGTTCACTTGAAAGTCTTGAAAGTACTGATAGTGGTACTTCCCCCTTTGTTATCGGTGCTTTGATAAATGCACATAAACATGAACTTAATCAACAAAACATTGATCATGATTCGGAAGAATTTACTATTGGATTTGATAGTGATGCAAGCAAAGTTAATAGCTTAACCCTTTTTGAAAGCAATCTTAATCGGCTTAAAGCAAAAGGATTGCCTGTTAAGCCCCAATTTATTCCGTTAGGGGTGCCGGGTCATATGACAGGATTAATGTTTAAGGTAGATGAAAGCGGTAAGGGAGAAATATTATTTTTTAACTCACTAGGAAGTGATACTTATGATGAAAATATATGTCCATTTATTGAAGCTATTCGAAGCAGATGGAATATTCCAGAAGAAAACGTTTATAAAACAAAAAGTAAATTTCAAAGGCTCGACCAAGGCGATATGAACTGTGGACATTGGGTAGGATGGGCTTTTAAAAAATGTACAGGGAAAGCTTCTGAGCATAGTTTAAAGGAAGTACAGGAATGGTTGGATGGCAGAATTGCGTTAAAAGGAGAGAGTATTAACGTAGATCCAATAAAGACGATTAGAGAAATAAATATTCAACAAATGAAAAAATACCAAGCATATCGCGCAAATGAAGTGCGCTTAGTATCTGAACAAAGCAGCTCTAGTGCTCCAGTAAAAAAATCAGATGGCATATCAACAAAAGTGTTAGAAAAATTAACTTTTTCGATTGAACAAATCGAAAAAATACAAGTTATAGGAGGAAAAATACAATTTAAGTTTAAAGATGGAGCTACTTCAAAACAGAAACTTGGAGCTTATTTATCAGCTTTGGAATTAGTTAAGGCGTTTGGGCCAAGCGCACTTGGAATGCCTGAAAGTACTTTAAGAGAAATTGTTCGTGCTGATATTCTAAGTCCCGCAGATAAGATGAAAATTGCTACTGATATGGGGGTTCAATTTTCACCATCAGGAAAGCTTATTTTAACATTAAATGAAGGGTTAGAACCGCATAATAAGCTTGCAGAATATACGAAATTTTGTCAGGGTTTATTAAGTCAATTTGGCATAGTATATCCTGTTGATTATGTTTCTTTAAGTGAAAAAGACGAAAGAGATATAAGAAAAGGATATATAAGTAATAAAAGTCTTGATGCTGCTTTAAATCAATTTTGTACAAAATATTCAAGGGTAGGCTCTAACTTGGAAAGAAGACAGCTGTCTTCGAAAGCTTCTAAATTATCACAAGGGCCTGTCAGTACTAGACGGCGCATGTCTAGTATCGCTGAAGAGAGTGAGCAAGAAGCCAGTACACAAGAGAACGAGAAAGAAGTAAGTAAAACACAAACAATTACTTTGTATTGTGCGGCTATTGATTCAAGTGATCCTGATGCAAGAAGAGTGGCAATTAAATTTTCTTCTGAAGCAGATAGAAAGAAATTTAGAATGGATTTTGAAAAGGCTGCTTTTGAAAATGGAGTGGAATTGCCTGAAGATTTTTTTAGTCGGGTTGATAATAATCCAACCGTTTTATATATTGAACCTTCTGATCTTGCTAAAGGAAAGTTACTGGGCAGCTATGTATCAGGGGGAGGACAACTCTCTATTAATTTTGGTAATAACGGCTTAAGGGATGCTTTTGCCCGCTTAACCGCTATTAAAAAAGAACATGCAGAAATGCCCAAAGCAGGTTATGTTGGAAACAGCGCATTGTATTTTGATAAAAGATTGTTACCACCAAATCCTGATCCAACTCATCAAAAGAATATTCAGACATCAATGGAGATCCCAGCACCAAAGGTAACGAAGCCAGCGGTGAGTTCTTCAGCTTCTAAGTCTGTGAGTGGAGCTGTACCTACTAGCAGCGAACAACAACAAAGATTAAACACGCTTTTGCAAGGACCTACAGAAGAAGATTTGGCGTTGCCAGCAGGAGTACATGTTAATAAGG
>CADEGZ010000097.1 GCA_902827015.1 uncultured Pseudomonadota bacterium | reverse complement strand
AAAATATGCTATATTTCTAACATATATTTGGCATTTTTTAAGGAAAACCAATGGGTTCTAATATTGGATCACAATTTGATAAAAAAGAATATGATAAAATAAAGCGACTGTTACAAGCGGCAAAAGAGGGTTCTCTTGAAGAAATTAAATTCTTGCTTGATCAAAAAGTTAACGTGGATGCTATTGATCCCTCTGATCCTTTACAAAGCACCCCTTTACATCTTGCTGCTGAAAATGGTCAAACAGACGCTGCTCGTTTGCTCTTACAACATGGTGCAGATCCCAATAAAGCAAGGGTAGACGAAAATGGCCGATCCCCATTACATTTGGCAGCAGGTAACGGCCATAGTGCTCTTATTGAAGTATTGCTTGAATATGGAGCAAATATTGATCAAACAGGTAAAATGGGTATGACCGCTCTATATAGAGCATCTACTACTGGTCAACTCGATGCCGCACGCTTACTCATTTTTCATGGTGCTGACATGCATAAGCCAGATGTTTTTGGGGTAAGTGCTTTAGAGAGTGCTGTTTTAAGCAAGCAATCTGCGCTCGTCAAACTTTTAAAAATATATGCAAGCATTCATTTGTATATGCACGAAGATTTATTGAGCACAATGATAAAAGATATATTGAAGATGTCTTCCCGTTTAAACCTCGAAAAAAAATCTGCTTTAGAACAAGCTATTCAACAACACATCAATGCTGAAATTCCCAAAATTTGGGAAAACAATCAAGAACAAATTAAAAATACTTTAAAAAAATATGGAATACCAGATAATGAGCTTTCTTCATATTTAAATAATGCAAAAGAAATACTTATTAATTGTCTAACTGTTCAGATATCTTGCAGGCTCTCTAAGCAGCTCAATGTACCTTCACAAAACACTCAGCTACCGATTAACCAAAAGCCTGCTCAAAACAATATATACGAACAAAACAAAAAGGACTTACACTAAATTTGGTGTTGTGTCACTAGCCAAACCTGTTGCTTATTAAAATATCCATCAGATCAATAGGTTCTGATAAACCACAACAATTTTTTAAAAAAGTTTGAACTTTTCTAAAAATCCTGTCTCAAATAAGTAGAGTGTTTAACAGAGCAAGAAAATGGCTTATTTCTTAAGTTATGTTGTAAATAAAAATCTTAAAGATAAATATTTCTTAGGACATGCTTCTTTAGTTTTAACAGAACATACACCACCTGCCAAACCTCGCATTATTTGTAAAGTAGGTCTTTTTGAGTCTAATCAAGTAGAACTAGAAGATAAAATGTATCGCCCAGAAAAAGGATATACATTTCAACATAAAACATACCCTATTACTCAAGAAGAGATGACAAAATTCTTACATAAAATAAATAGCGACAGAATGATAGGGATCCACTCTGATCCAAAAAGAAAACGCAGTTCGGAAATGACAGTTAAACGCCCTTCTGGCGAATGTCGTCGTATTTTGATGTTAAAGGAAGGAGACTTAGAACCAAGTTCTATTCCACCAAATACAATGGTATTGAGAAAATCAGAAGGAAAGATAACTGCTTATTGGAATGAAGGCTCTGAAATTTTAAAAAAACCTTTAGATCAAAGCACTGTAAAAACATTATTTAGTGTTTCTGGTTTCCCTCAAGATGGGTGGGGCAGCGAAATAACACGTGAGGAAAATGCAGGCTTGGTTAAGGGGATTGCATCTGCATGCGGCTATACTGCTGACAAACTCGAGTCCAGACCTGGCGGACCAGAATTCGACTACTGGCGTCTTAATTGTAAAACTTATGCATTATCGGTTCTGCGAGAAGTAGGTATTGTTGATTCCAGTTTATCTAATTGGTTAATTGATATACCGATCCGTAGTGGAGCGCTACATGATTTGGAATTTGAAACCACTGCTGAAGGAGAAAGGTTCTGGACAAGCCCAATGGTAGTTTCTAAACGGGCAAAATCCCAAACACTTGGGGATACAGCTTCTGAAGAAATTGAAGAAATGAACGTTACCATTATGGCTAATGAATATCTTAATGCATTTAAAAATTTAACAAAACTACTTAAAAACCCACAATTAGATGCGGTAAAAGGCATAGAAGAATTTAGAAAATCTATAAAAGATATTCATAATGATCTTGCTTCTTCAGAGCCCAACAAAGAATTTTTGAATGCCATTCAAAAACGCACCCAAGCAGCGATAAAATCCTTTGAAACATCAATGAAACATGAACCTTATGGATTAGGACAAAAACTTTTGGATGTTGTTAAACGTGTTGCAAACTACTTGAGTGGTAGCAAATATGTTTTATCATCCAGATATAAAGCAGAGTACATGCTCCATTCATATAAAAAGCAAATCAAGCATAGTGCTACTGTGCAGCACCCACATCCTCATCATGCTCACCACGACCATCATCACGAAAAGAGAAAAATTGGACCTCATAAAAAATAGTCTTGACCAAACATCTTTATCTTATACCTTTTGCAAAGAGCATAATGAACAAAACAAAAACCTTAATGTCTATATTAAATGAAAAGATCAGTAACAATTAGAGGGATATACCATGTTTCATCATCATCATTCAAAAAGAGCGATATTACAACATTCCGCCTCCTCAGGAATACCTGATAAAGAACAAAGAAAAAAGTACCAACACTTAATTCACGATGTAACTACTCGAACCAAAAAAGCTGAGCAAATATTAGGCACAGTTGTAGAAAACGGCGTTCGAACACCCCATAGAGAAGATTTAGAAAAAGTTAAATCTGTGTTAATAGGAGATGTTAGAAAAGAAGAACACCGGGTATAATCCAGGATTGAAAGCGAAGCCAGAGAAGCAGAAGAGGCAGTCCTTAAAGCACAAAAACACGAAGCACGCATTAATGAATGTTTAGAGAAGATAGCGGCATTTGCCAAAGCAAGTCGAGAAACCGACTTAACAAGACATACTGGTCCTCTTCCATATGAAGATGAAATTGAGTCTTTAGTAACTGAGTTAAATCGATATGGAATTCATGCGCCTACCAAATGGAAAGGAAAATTAGCACAATATGATAGCCCAATGAGGATGCTGTCGCGATATGAAAATTTATGGGAAGTTACAAGACGAAAAGGTATTGCTTCAGCAATTAGAGCAGAAGCATATAAGCATGCAACTTATCAGGTTAGCAATTTTTTCACTTATCTTAGCAAAAAAATAGCAGCCACTTTTAATGCAATTAAGATGAATTTTATTGCGTTTAAAAATTGGATCCAAGCCAAATTAGGTGGTGGTAGATTTGAGGCGATGACCCAAAGCACTCACCTTGCCTCTGTTCATAAATCGGTTACGCAATCTGTAAAACGATTACAAAAACGTTATCCAAATGTGGATGTTAAAACGGCTTTAAGAGAAATAGAAGAAAAAATAAAAACGGCAAAATTTAAAGAGCCTCAAGCATTTTATAGAAAAGCTGCGTTAGATAGTCTTAAAAGAATTAAGGCTTCTGATTGGGTAGATAGTAACACGGGGTTAAATTTACCACAAGTTGCAGCGCTCATGTGGACCGCAACAAAAGATCAAGCAGCTTATGATGCAGTATTTGGTAAATCTACAACCCCAGAGCGCGATATTGGCGATAGAATGACCACTTTTGTTGAATATCTCTGGAGAGCACAAAGAGAATATAACTTGGATGATAACAGTGTTGATAATATGAAACCTGCAGTCGAGGCCTGTTTACCAGGAACCTTTAATAAAATAGTTGAATCCTTAGATAAGTTACACCCGGATGTAAAAATTATCCGTTCAAAAGAAGCTGCTAATGCTTTAGCACTCGAAGAAGTTCAAAAATTCTACCATCAGCATCATAACCAAAAAGCACTTTACGATGCTCATAATGCTGTGGAACCCACAGTAGAACAATCAGAGATGATAGAAGCTATGAAAAAGTATGTAAAAAATAGATTGGAAGAAGAGGTTGGAGAAACACTTTCTCCTAGCGATCTTCAAGGGATCTTAGACAATATTGAATATATAAACCTACCAGAACCAGATAACGGACCAAGCGTAATTGTAGAGCAGCAGCAACAACAAAAAGCCGCAGAAAAATTAATGGATCCTGTTGTGGAGGCAGCTATGGAATGGGGAGCAACGGCAGATGTAGACGAATATCCAAACATACGAAACAGGGTTGGCTTGATTAAAAACATTGACGCCTGGTTAAGTGCAATTGATAGTGAGGATGGGTTAAACCAAATGCAAAAAAATATGATAAAAATGCAAGCTAGATATACAGGAAACATGGATGATAAAGCCGCTCTAAAGGTACATCTTGAACAAGCGAAGGAAATGCGGATCAAAGATGTCTTAGCAGCCCATACCGAATATCAAGCTAAACATAAAGATGATAGAAGCTTATCTGCATAACTATATAAAAGGATTTAATAAAAAGCTATGGGGCTGTTGACATTTCGCTAGGTTGGCAGAGAAAGCGTTAATTTGCTGTGTTTTGCTACTAGATTACCAACGTACTAAAGCGGTACCCCAAGTTAATCCGCCTCCAAAAGCCTCTAATAATAAGTGATGTCCTGGCTTAATCTTTTGCTGGCGAATAGCAGTATCAAGAGCCAATGGAATAGAAGCGCTTGAGGTGTTTCCTTGAGAACTTAAGGTTACGACTACCCGTTCTAAAGGTAATCCTAACTTCAAAGCGGTTGCTTGAATAATACGAAGGTTTGCTTGGTGCGGAATTAACCAGTCTATATCTGAAACAGTTAAATTATTTTCTATTAAAGTCTTTATTGCCACTTCACCTAACATATTAACGGCCAATTTAAATACGGAATTTCCTTGCATTTGAATATAAGCATCTCTATTATTTTCTAGATACAAAATATCTTTTTGCCGACCATCGGCACTAATATGTGTGGCTAGTATCCCTGGTTTTGAAGTTGCTTCAAGTAAAACTGCCCCTGCCCCATCTCCGAATAAAACGCATGTTCTTCTGTCTTGCCAATCTACGACACGTGACATAGCTTCACTGCCAATCAATAAGGCGCGCTTAATCATCCCAGAGCGAATAAATTGATCAATAATACTTAAACCATATATAAACCCGCTACAGGCAGCCTGAACATCAAAAGCAGGGCCTGGGGGAATGCCGAGTTCTTGTTGAATAAGGCATGCAGTAGAGGGAAAAACTTTATCTGGAGTGCAGGTGGCAACAATCACCATGTCGATCTCTTCTGGAGATATATCTGCTGTTTGCAGTGCTTCCCTGGCAGCCCAAGCGCCCATCATTGTTGTCGTCTCGAAATCTGCAGCAATATGTCTTTTTTCAATACCGGTGCGTTCTAAGATCCATTCATGTGAAGTTTCTACTTGTTTTGCAATATCATCATTTGAAAGTATGGTTTTTGGTAAATAAGTACCGGTTGCCATTATGCGGGCAAATATCATAAAGACTTATAATTTCCCAATTGAACGGCTAGTTGGTTTTGGATCTTTCCTTGCACATTTTTTTCTACTTCTAACATGGCGACTCGAATAGCCATGGCAAAGGCTTTTTGCTCTGCATTACCATGGCTTTTAATAACAATACCTTTTAACCCCAAAAGACTGGCCCCATTATATTGGTTTGGATCTAAGCGCCTGTTTAAAGCCCGCAAAATGGGGGAAGCAATTAAGGCGGCACACCGACCATACCACGAGCGAATAAATTCTTCTTTAGTCATCTTAAGGATCATTTTTGCGAGACCCTCACTGGCCTTTAAAGCAACGTTTCCTACAAAGCCATCGCAAACAACAACATCGGCAGTCCCTTTATAAATATCATCTCCTTCTACGAAACCAATGTAGTTAATACCAAGCCCGTGATTCGCTAGTAACTCTGCGGCTTTCTTGACTTGTTCACTTCCTTTAATCGCTTCAGAACCCACATTCAAAAGCCCCACTTTAGGATTTACATTATTATCGACAGCCATGGCTAATACTGAGCCCATCACCGCAAATTGAAATAAGTCTTGCGGCTCACAATTAACATTCGCACCTAAATCTAGAACATGAACATGTCCTTTCATGCTGGGTAAAGAATAAACAATGGCTGGTCTATCAACCCCTGGTAACATCTTAAGTACAAAACGTGCAATAGCCATAAGAGCACCAGTATTACCAGCACTTACACAAGCTTCTGCTACTCCTTCTTTTACCAAATTGATTGCGACACGCATAGAAGAATCGCGCTTTTGGCGCAAAGCCACAGCAGGTGGATCCCCCATGTTAACCACTTGTGTTGTTTCTCGAATGATAAGGCGGGGATTATTTAAGGCACCATATATCTGAAGCTCACGCTCCAATCCTTCTCGATTTCCTACCAAAATAAGTTGTAGATTAGGATAGTTAGATAGGGCCTCGACAGCAGCTGGAACAATAATAGGAGGGCCATGATCTCCCCCCATTGCATCGAGAGCGATACATATTGAAGCCAACTTTATTACTCTTCTTCATTTTCGGTTTGAGTAGGGGTAGCGATGATCTGACGACCTCTGTAAAATCCATTGGGTGTTAAATGGTGTCGGCGATGGATTTCCCCTGTTTCAACATCCACGGACAAAGTTTGGTTACTTAATTTATCATGGGACCGACGCATTCCTCGAGTAGAACGGGTCTTACGGCTCTTTTGAACGGCCATAGGCAGTTTACCTCTAGTAATGGAAAATTAAAAATTTAAGCTACTCAAATACTTCCGTACGTAACTTACTGCGGATAGTACTGATTTTAAAAGGCAGTGTCAATTGGAAAAATTTATTTAGTTAACTATAATTAATTGTAACTTTTGATGTAAGCCTTAGCCTATGAAAAGATCTAAACAATTTGTGATATGTCTATTAGGGATCATCTATTTCATCTCACCTCTTAAATTATACTCTTCTACCCCTGTTAATGTTCTTAATATTTCAGAACCCTCGGAAACTTCTAATTGCAAAGAAGCTCCTACTATTTTTGTTTCTATTGCTTCTTATAGAGATCCTCAATGCCCGGTTACTTTGCGGGAACTCTTTAATAAAGCACAATGTCCTAGCCGAATATATGTTGGGATTTGCCAACAAAATAATGAAAAAGAAGATATAGATTGCAAAAAAGCTTATTGCCAGCAAAACAAGAATTGTTTATCGGATCAGATCCGTATTATTAGGCTAAAACACACTGAGGCTAAAGGCCCAACTTGGGCACGCTATTTAGCTGCAACATTACGCAAAAACGAAGATTATTATTTTCAATTAGACAGTCATACCCTCTTTTTACCAAATTGGGATTTTAAATTGATTAAAATGATTGAAAAAAATCCTTGGGGAAAAGCCATCGTTAGCCATTATCCTCTCGCCTATGAGTATAATACTCATTTTATCCATGAGGATTATAAAAATTTAGTACCAGCACTTTGTAATTCATTTTTTAATCAAGATGGTATTTTGCAAGCACTTTCAGAAATCCGTTCTACGATTGTTCTAAAACCTTTGCCTCTTATTGCTGCAGGTATGATGTTTGGTCCTTCTAGAGTTTTATCCGAGGTCCCATTAGATCCTCACTTGCCATTTCTTTTTCATGGAGAAGAACTTCTTTATTCTGCAAGGCTTTATGCAGCGGGGTGGCGAGCTTTTATGCCAACCGAAAATGTGGTTTTTCATAACTACAATAGGAAACATTCTCCCAGTGTTTGGAATGACGTGCCAGGCTGGATAGAGTTGCAAAAAAAGTCATTACAACGTTTAAATAGCATATTAGATATTCAGGAAAACTTTAAAGAAACTGAAGATCTTTTAGGAGAAAAAGACGAATACTGGATCAATAATAAAGAATCTTTAAAGCAATTTAATATCCAATTTGGTATTGATTGGGTTAATAAGCGAGTCACTAAAAAATGGTGTTCAACAGACTAAATATCTTTTTATTTTAATTTAATCATTAACCAATTTTCTTTTCCTCCTTTTTTAAACCGTTGTAAAAGATAATCTCCTTTGATTTTTCTTCCTTGTAAATGGATTTGAAAATGGCCATCTTTTAAACATTTTTCAGGTGGCTTCAATTGATGCTGATTCTGCTTGTGAGTTATATTTTTGTAATAACCACGATCCCAAATTAAAACTGTTCCAGCGCCGTATTCTCCTTCTGGGATCGTACCTTCGAAGTCTGCATATTCTAAAGGGTGATCTTCGGTTGCCTCTGCAAGACGTTTATCATTTAAATTTAAAGAAAAGCCTTTTGGTATAGCCCAAGATTTAAGGACACCATTAACTTCGATTCGTAAATCATAGTGGAGCCTTG
>CADEGZ010000096.1 GCA_902827015.1 uncultured Pseudomonadota bacterium | reverse complement strand
ACCGATGTAGCAGCAAGAGGATTAGATGTAAAAAAACTATCCCACGTAATTAATTTTGATTTGCCAAGATCCGCGGAAGATTATGTTCATCGCATCGGTCGTACTGGACGTTGCGGAGAGAAAGGCGTTGCTATTTCTTTAGTAGGACCAAAGGATGGTGCATTGCTTGCACAGATCGAACGGCTAACCGGTCAAAAATTAGAACGACAACTGATCCCAGGTCTTGAACCTAAGAGTACCTTTGGATCTGCCCCGCAATCAAAACCAAAAATGAAAAAAAATAAAAGAAGTGGCGGACAAAACAGCAGGAAAGCCACTTTTAACACAGCCAGCAATGATAGTTTTCCCGGTCACAAGGCAAGGCAATCTCGCAACTCAACCAGATCTACGACATTTTCGTCATCCAAGCGTGGAAATGGAAATTCTAACCCTTCTGCCAAAAAAGGTGCTTGGCATAAAGAGAGGAGAGTGAGTGAGAGGGACAAAGCCTGAGGACATAACCTATCCCCATGAAAATAATTTAGCAAAATGGCTTATTGAAGCCTTTTAAGAGAAGTATTCCCTCTTATTAAAAACAGCTATATTTAAGAGATGGTGGATACTACATCTGAAGAACCCAATAAACATCAAATCGCTCCTCTTATTGTAGAGGGGCGTTTTCGCTTTAAACGTTTATCTGAAGCTCATTTACTGGCTGAATTTTTAGCAGAAGTATGCCCAAATCCCCGATTAGCCATTATGGGAATTACCGAAATACTGGTAAACGCTGTAGAGCATGGAAACCTCGGGATCAGTTTTGAAGAAAAATCCAAATTACAATTAGAAGCTCATTGGCTAGAAGAAATTGATCGTCGCTTAAGCCTACCCGAACATATTAACCAATTTGTAGAAGTTGAATTAACGCGTACTGAAACTGAAATACGCATTAAGGTGACTGATCAAGGCAATGGGTTCAATTGGCAGCAATATCAATCCACCACTCCAAACAATAATCTTTTAAGCACACATGGTCGTGGAATAATGATGGCGAAAAACTTGGCATTTCAACGACTTGAATATGCAGGTAAAGGAAACGAGGTTACCTGCATTATCTCTTTAAAAGATTAAAACTAATTCTTTTTCTTGCGAGTACTCACATGCGCCATATCTAAGAGCTCTCTTAAAGCCACTGCGAACATGGTAAAATCCGGATCGGGCGGGCCTTTAAGTTCTGAAATAAAATACTCCCAACGATTTACCAACATACGATGCTTACTTAACCATTTGTTAATTAAAGCATCTGAGTCACTATTTGCTTGACCATTAGCATGCATAATACTAATGGTTAAGTTACGTTGTTGTCGATCGAGATCATCTCTAAAAGTAGCTCTTGCCAACGCCTCCCAACGGTTACCAATCTTATGTTTCTTAATAAGCTCACGAAACCAACCCAGCTGTAAGCGACTGCCTATCTCATAGTAGATCTCTGTCACTTTATCAATCGGATATTTATTAAGGTTAGCCGCTTCGATAATATCCAGCGAAGAAAACATGGCATTCATACTACCAATGCGAGTACTAAGTTCTTCTGGTACATTCGCTGCAATAAGATCTTGCACTAATTTTTCCATTTCTGAATCATAAGTGGCTAAAAACTTAGGCAAGACTTCGTTAATTTCACAAATTCCAATGCTAAAATGTTGTATCGTTTCACTGATACTAATTTCATCCGATCTATTCCTAAGAAACCAGCGCGTCCCACGACGCACTAAACGATTAACTTCTTGTAACATTTTATACTGTATAGAAGATTCAACCGTAGTACTTAAATCATCAATCATGCCACATAATTCTCGCGCACTAAATATCTCCCGTGAAATGGTAAAACTACGCACAATTTCTGGGGGTTCACAACCAGTTTCGTCTTGTAAGCGAATTATAAAATTAATACCCATTTCATTAATGACTACATTACTCACTTGTGTAGCTATAATTTCGCGTTTTAGACGATGGCGCGGCATATATTGTTTAAAACGCTCTTGCAAAGGTACTGGAAATGCGGATTCTAATTCTCTTTGGAAATATGGATCTTCTGGTAAATTTGAATTTAACAAAGCTTCTTTTAATGCGATTTTACTATACGCCATCAAAACAGCAATTTCTGGTCTTGTTAAACCAAGATTTAAAAGTTTACGCGTTGAGATTTCCTCTTTATCAGGCAAGCATTCCAATGTTCTATCCAGTTTACCCGAACGTTCCATTTCTTGAATTAAACGACCATGCATTTCTAAATTTTCTACCGCTTGAAAAGCGGTAGCACTAATAGCTTTAGTTTGTTTACGATTATTGTTTAATACCAAGGATCCAACATCCGAGGAAACTTGAACTAAAATTGCATTCCTTTGCTTTTCTGTTAGGTCCCCCAAATCAACTGCTTCATTTAACAAAATTTTAATATTAACCTCATTATCCGAACAATTAACCCCTCCCGAATTATCAATTGCATCTGTGTTTAAATACCCACCTCGCTTAGCATATTCAACACGTCCCAATTGGGTAAAGCCCAGATTTCCACCTTCCCCTACTACTTTGCATCGAAGATCTGCACCGTTAACTCTTACTGCATCGTTTGTTCTGTCACCTACAACCACATTTGTTTCAGAAATTGCCTTAACATAAGTACCAATTCCTCCATTCCATAACAGATCAACCGGTGCTTTTAAAATGGCACGAACCAACTCATTCGGGACAACTTTATCCTGGTAAAAATCAAGCGCTTTTTGAATTTCTGGAGATAAATTAATCGATTTTGCTGAACGAAGAAAGACTCCACCTCCCTTAGAAATAACCTCGGGATTATAATCACTCCAAGTTGAACGAGATAGTGAAAAAAGCCTTTCTCGCTCAAAAAAACTTTTTTCCGGATCTGGATTTGGATCTAAAAAAATGTGCATATGGTTAAAAGCAGCAATTAATTTAATACGTTTGGAAAGCAATAATCCATTGCCAAAAACATCCCCTGACATGTCACCAATACCAATAGCTGTAAAATCTTGTGCTTGAATATCAAATCCTAATTCTTGAAAATGACGCTTTACAGATTCCCATGCCCCTCTTGCAGTAATACCCATTTTTTTATGATCATAACCAGTGCTACCCCCAGAAGCAAAAGCGTCTCCCAACCAAAACCCATACTCCTTAGAAATCGAATTCGCGATATCGGAGAAGGTGGCGGTGCCTTTGTCGGCAGCTACGACTAAATAAGGATCATCATCATCATAACGAACAACGTTTTGGGGACTTATAATTTCATTACCTTTATAATTATCTGTTAAGTCTAAAAGCCCATAAATTAAAGTTTTATAGCAAGAAATTACTTCATCCATTACTTGTTCGCGAGTACCCTCATTCATTCGTTTAACAACAAAACCTCCCTTGGCACCCATTGGAACAATAACCGTATTTTTTACTTGTTGAGTTTTCATCAGCCCTAAAATTTCTGTACGAAAGTCTTCACGACGATCTGACCAGCGAATGCCCCCTCTTGCAACTTTAGCAGCTCTAAGGTGAATGGCTTCCACCTTAGGGGAGTACACAAAAATTTCATAGAGCGGTACTGGCAAAGGTAATTCAGGAACTTTTGAAGACTTTAACTTAAACGAAAAATAAGATTTACGCTTTCCTTTCTCATCAGTTTGATAATAATTGGTTCTTACTGTGGCTAAAATAGTATCCATATAACGCCGCAAAATACGATCTTCATTTAAATTACTAACATTTTCTAATGCTTTTTCGATTCGTTGTTTCTGCACCATTTGTAGAGCCTCAGAAATATGCTGTTCTGGGCTAAATCTCAATCTAAATAATTCAATAAGCATGGCGGAAATTTCAGCATTAGCAACTAAAGTGTCTTCCACGTGTTTTTGGCTAAAAGTAAATCCAGTTTGCCAAAGATATTTGGCATAAGCCCTTAAGATCATAATCTCTCGCCAGGTTAATCTTGCGCCTAAAACTAAATGGTTAAATCCGTCATTTTCCGCTTCTTCTTTCCAGATATGATCAAAAGCCTCCTGAAAAATTTCTTTAATAGTATCGGTATTAAACGTACCTCCATTTTTATGAACCATTCGGTAATCATTAATCCATATAGGATCTCGAGGTGATAACGTATTTTTTAAAATAATCTCGTAAGGGCGCTCACTAATTATCCTAAGACCCATATTTTCTAAAATAGGTACGACATCCGACAAAGGAATGGTTGCGCCAACCCTATATAATTTAAATCTAATGATTTCCTCGATTTCTTCTAAAGGTCTATACAAACTCATGCCTAAAGGGTTTTCTTCAGATAACTCCTCAAAATAATCAATATCCACCACTGCCATTCTGGCTGAAAAGTTTTCGCGATATCCAGCTGGAAATGCATGCCTATATCGTTTTAGCAAATCATTACCTCGTTCTTCTCCATGCTGTTCACTCAAGGCGTCTTTAAGATCATCTTGCCAGCTCCTACTTATTTCAACTAATTTTTTCTCTAGTAATTTCGTATCGTAAGTTAATTCTTTACTTGGATCCATACGTACAACAAAATGTATTCTCGCTAAAGAAGATTCTGAAAACCTTGTTGAAAGTTCTACTTCTAAACCATTAAAACCATGTAATAAAACTTCTTTCATCTTCTCGCCTAATGCGGAAGTATATTTTTCCCTAGGCACAAACACCAAACAGGAAACAAAAAGTCCATAAACATCTTTTCTAACAAATAGTCTAATGCGTTGACGTTCCTGTAAATGTAAAATTCCTGCTGCCAATTCTAATAACTCTTCTTCACTTGCTTGAAATAAGTCATCTCTAGGGAGGGTCTCTAAGATGTTTAACATTGCTCTATCAGCATGACTTTTTGGTTTAAATCCGGCTCTTTTTAGTACGTTATTTACTCTATATCGCAACAATGGAATTTGTTTTGGGCTACTATTATAAGCAACCGCTGTATACAAACCTATAAAACGCCGCTCACCAACAACTCTATTTTTTTTATCAAAAACCTTAACTGAAATAAAATCTGCATATGCTGGCCGATGGATCGTAGAACGAATTGCTGTTTTACCAATCATGAGATGCTGCTTGGAAAAAATTAATTTCTGAGCAGAAATAGGCAACTGCGATAGCTGACATCCATTATTTTCTTGTTTAAATTTTAGCATGCCTAATTTAGAATCGGGAATAATCTGACACTCTACTTTTTCACATTCACTAACTATCTTATATTCTTGGTAACCTAAAAACGTAAAATGATCATCAACAACCCAACGAAGAAATTCAACGGATTCTTCTAATTCGGCATCACTAACAGTCGATATCTTACTCAATCCTTCTAAAACAGCCACAGCTTTTTCGCGCATTTGGGGCCAATCCTCAACAACCCGGCGTACACTTTCCAAGATCTGCTTTATCTCGTTAACAATGTTCAAAAGACTTTCTGTATCACTTAATCTATCAATCTCTATATAAATAACTGCCTCTGATTTCCACTCTATACCAGAAGGTTCTTCGTCAAATACTTTTAAAATTCTCCCCTCTGCATCTCGAGTGAGTTTTAAATTTCCCATATGAATAATTAAATGAATATTCAAATTTAAGCGATTAATCGCCATGGTTACCGAGTCCACCAAAAACGGCATATCATCAAAAGAAATTTCAATAATAGTATGGGTGGATTGCCACCCGTCTTTTTCTAATTGAGGGTTAAATGCTCGTACTTTTGCTTCGCCGGGTTTTCTCTGGTAGATATAATGCCAATGAGAAACCACCGCACCATATAAATCTAAAATACTCCGAGAAGTTAAGTCTTCTGGAGAAACGCTTAAATAATAATGTTTAACGAAATTTTTAATAAGAGGGACTTCATCGTGCGGTAATTTTTTAGTAACATAATCACTTAACCGTTCAATTACTTCAACTCGGCTATTTTCCAAAAACATTGGCAACTTACCTCAAATAAATTTTGTGTATAATCGCACAATTTTGAAAAGCGATCCTCTCTTTTTAATATAAGACCTGGCTGAAAAAATAACCAGAAACAGACAAACACCTAATTGACATAAGGTCTGAACCCTTCGCGAAGGGTATATCTCACAGGGGAAATACTACGGGGCGTAACGTTATTTATTGCAACCCTAAAAACTGCAATAATTTCTTTTTAAAAAAACAGGTCTTCAATAATAAGTTTTTAGTTTTAAAAAGCCTAAGTTTTACCGCCATGTGTAACGCAAAGTTTTTGTCTGTCTTGGCCAATAAAATAGGAATTAACTCGTAACGACCTTCTTCAACTGCCAAACTAATAGGTGTATGCCCACAAAATTTAAAAAAGACAATATCTGATAAAGTGGATAAATTTAATAGATATTGTATTACCTCTCGGTTGGTATTCTTTATTGCACAATACAAAACTTGTGCATGGAGACAAACGCCTTCAATAGGATCTAGGAAAGCAGCGCGGTGATCTTGCAACAATGATAAGGCGACTGCTGTATCTGCAGATAAAATAGAAGCTAATATGCTTTGATATAATAATTCTACCATTTTAATTCTTAAGATGCTGTCAACCTATTTATTTGATCATAACTGACTTAGGGAGGGAATATCAACAATTCTTTGAGCCTGATAAAATAACACGTCTATATTTATAACCAGCACTGCTACGTTAATAGATGAACTTAGCTTTTATTAAACGTCTAATACTTAAATACCTCAAAAAGCATTGGGCTTTTAAAAAGGAGGTTCAAATATATGTACTCTACAAAAATGTTATTGAAAGAAAAAGGACTTTCACAACTTTATGATAAACGTCATCATTTAAAGCACCCTATCCCTTATCCCATGGAAATAAAACCTATTGGTAAAACACTCACTTTAGGTGAATGGGAAAAATTTTGTAAACAGCATTTACCACCTAAGGTACAACACAATTGTGAACGAAAAATAGACGGAACTGTTGTTTTTATTGGGGAAGGGGGATTAGATGCTTTAATGTCATTTCAAGAAAAGTTTAAAACAAGGTTTCATTTACGAATGATCTGTAAAACTAAAAACAATGCAATAGAATGGTTACAACTGGCGCAAAAACGCGGGCTTGATATTCAAGAATTGCATTATAAAAATGGTCACAGTGAAATTATGCTAAATGATAAAAGCGCCATTTTTAAACTAATAGAGCATTAACTATTCTAGTTTAAATTCTCTGTGACAGTTACCCGTTTTGGGTTGCATACCTACTGTCAAATCAAGTTGAGACTGTTAACTTTCTCTTGCCAGATTTTCTTCCCTTCAAGCAAAGTGGCCATTGGTGTTCTACCACAGCACACTTTACCTTATAGGGAACAGTGACGAAAAGATGTAAAGTTGAACACGAATGGTTTAGCAACACCGCAGTAATGTTTTATATCTCTGGGCGTATCTTTTGAGGAACTACAGGCAACGCTAGAATTTGTTCTCTTAAATCGACAGCTCCATATTGCCATATAAGTTCTTTGATGGCTGGCGGCGTGGAAGTAAATACACTCTCAATTGAACTGCGAAAAAGTTCATTCAAATATGTTTGATAGGCGAGGAGTTGATCATTGCTAGAGGGGTTGCCAAGTGAAAATTGCCTTATTAATTTGTGATAAATTATAAGCGCTTCGGGTTTTAACCCGTGAGAACACATGCCTTCTTGTGTTGTAACATAAGGATCATTTATAAATTCAGGGCCTAATGATCTCATCTGTTCTATCCATTGTTGTAGAAGTGCTCCAAGTTTTTCAGTTTCATCCGTGGGATTAGGGTATCGAAAATCAATATAGCCTGGATAACCTGCCCCACCGCTATAACTATCAACCAATCGGGCAGGAACAAGGCCTGTTTTCATATTGGCTATTAGAGAAGGTATATTTGTGATTCCGGTCGTTGTTGCAAGCCCTAAGAATGGGTAAGTAGTGGACCGTAAATATGGAGTACCTTCTTCAGAATTTACACCTGCATATACTAAGGGTTGTGTTCCAATAACTGGTTTAATGATATCATTCAGTAATACCTTAAGCCCTTCTGGTCCATACCCTTTCTTTGTAAACTTTTCTAATAAATGAATAGATTTTTCTGCGTAACCAGGTGACAAACCCTGCGGATTGCCAGAATTGCTTCCGCATACATTTGGAATATTTTCGCCCTCTGGCATGCTCAAACGGCTTGTCCCAAATTATCAGCGGACTTTAATAAAAAACCAACCTATTCCAAACGGCGGACTACGTAAGTGACACAACGAGTGCATTCGTTGCGGCGT
>CADEGZ010000095.1 GCA_902827015.1 uncultured Pseudomonadota bacterium | reverse complement strand
AATAAAATAGGCGTTCTTTTCTGCCCCTTGATCTTGCCCGGATGATGCAGCCATTTAATCCAACATTAAATCATCTAAAGAAACAACATCCTGTGAAGCTGACTGTTGCATGAATTCATGCAAGACATCGGCAACACAGAGTAAACGTAAGACAGTAGGTGTTACAGAATCCATCTGTACAACAATTCCTAAAGTCCCGCCTTCTGCACGATCAAAGGTTAAGCCTAACCCATACCCCATACAAAAAGAGCACAATTGATCAGCACGACGTAAAATAGCGGGTAATAACCCAGAAGGTGAAAAAACGTGTTCATAAGTTACGGGTTCCCCCCGCACTGTATAACGGCATCCCATTGCCTTAGCGATGGCTATCAGTTGTTCTGATAAGTTCAATTATCTATCTCCATATTGATATTATGTCAAAACTGCCCTTGGTTTTTAAAAGCATCACTCAATTTTTAAGCTTTACATACTATTTTCATATATTATCATTTTAGACGAATTTATATTTTACCTCATACTATATAATGTATATCATTTTCAGATTAGGATTGAGCATCAATGTATAAAGCTTTTGTTTTAATATTATCCTTTGTTTTTCCACTCAGCCTACTCACAGGCTGTACAATACTTAAAAAGCAATCTGAAGATACGATTGTAGATGGAAAGCAAACTAGCAAACAAAATTCTACCACTCCTCTTAACGTAGAGTCGCAGTTACTGGCCACGGCACAATCTATTGAAGAATCATTAGGTATCTTAGCAGCCGCTGAAAAAGCTGAAAATCCTCCTATTTTAAATACAGCGCCTCTTACTACCCCAGAGGGGGGCATGGGAGGAAAGGTAGACATTGAATGGACAGGTCCTATAGGACCTCTAATTGATAGAGTTGCAGAGTTAACCAATTATCGTGTCAAAACGCTTGGACAAGAACCAGCCATCCCTATTCTAGTTTCTATTAGCATGAAGAAAGCCGTTATTGCCGATATTTTACAAAATGCGAGTCTACAAGTTGGTAAGCGTGCCTATATATTAGTTTTCCCAGAAAGCCGTCTAATTGAAGTAAGGTATTTATCGTAATGATCAAAAATTTCCTTATTGTAACTATTCTGCTTTGCTTCATGGGCTGTAGCCCACGGGATAAAACCAGCGTAAGTACCAACAGTTTAAATTCTTTACAAAAACTTTCTTTTTCCAATTCTAAACAAATGGGTGCTATTCGTGTGCAAGGCCTTAGAGATACTGCTTTAAGCGTTGGTGCTCGCGGCGGACTTGCTTGGCGAGCAGCACAAATCAATAGTATTTTGTTACAACATGAAAATATGTTGTATCGGCTGTTCAATTTTAATGCAATGCTTTTAGAAAAAAATGTACTCCCGCCAGTACTGCTAGAAGGGCGTAATACTTTAAGCCTCGGTGGCACAGACACCATTCGTATTGCAGATCGTACTTATCAAATTTTGAGTCAGGCCAAATTTGTAACTGCTGCTCCAAATTGGCGTGATTACTTATGGCTTTCTTATACCGCTCCAGAGTCTCCTGATCGAACCTTGTTACCAAAAAATCGAGAAGAACGTCTGATATGGAAAAAATATATTGAGGAAGGTTGGCGCGCCGGTATACAACAAGCCGAACTTATCTTTAAAGAAAATATTGCCAGACTAAAAAGAGATTATGAAGGGATGATTCGCTACCGCACGTTACTTGCACAAAATATGGTAAGCCCTCCCTATGTTGCACAATTAGATATGGGAATTACCGGGGGTGGATCTGATCTAACCGTTAACGATCGGGTACTACGCATCACGGCTTTCCCAACTTTACAAAACAATGGTCAGGACTGGAAAACCGAGATTATCCCTGATGAAGAATGAATATTTATTACCCGATGAGCCAATTCGTTTTTCCACAGAAACATTCGATCGTATGCTTTTACATTGTGTAAATCTTTCTGCCTCAGATATTACCTTACAAACGAATACACAAATATTTGCTGAAATTCACGGCCACCTTTATCCGGTTACTGCTCGCAAGCTTTCTAATACAGAAGTAGGCGACATGCTAAATGCCATTTATGGTTCAAACGGCACCACTCAAATTTACAGCGGGAAAGACGTTGATACGCAATATGAAGTGCGGCCCAACCGAAACCAACGCTTTCGATTTCGAGTGAATGGAACAGGATGCCAAGTAGAAGGGCATGATGGTCTACAAATTACTTTAAGAACTATTCCAACTATGCCACCTGATCTTGCTGCTCTAAATGTAGAGCCTGGCATTTTAAAAGCCATGGCACCCGAACAAGGCACAGTTGTGGTAACAGGCCCTACAGGATCAGGAAAAAGTACATTACTTGCCGCTATTATCAAAAACCTAGCCCAGGAGCTTGAAGGAAATCGTAAAATGCTTACCTACGAGTCTCCCATTGAATTTGTGTACGATATGGTTGAAATGCCTTCTTCTGTAATGAGTCAATCAGAAATCCCCCGGCATCTCCCTTCGTTCGCTGCCGGTGTACGAAATGCCTTACGCCGTAAGCCCCGCCTAATCCTCGTTGGTGAAGCAAGAGATGTAGAAACTATCAGTGCCGTTATTGATGCGGCACTTACTGGACACCCTGTTTACACTACCCTACATAGTAATGGGGTATCTGATGCCGTTCGACGGATGATTTCAACTTTTCCTGCAGAAGAACGCTACGGACGTGCTCTAGATATTCTTGAAACGTTGCGATTGATTGTCTGGCAGCGCCTTGCCCCCAGTACCGATGGTAAACGAGTTGCCTTACGAGAATACTTAACTTTTGACCAAGAAGTAAGAGATATATTAATTGATACAAAAGTGGAACTTTTGGCTGCTAAGACACGTCAACTTCTAAAGGAACGTGGTCAACCCATGGTTGTTGACGCACAACGAAAGTTTGAAGCGGGCATATTACCAGAACAGGAATACCGCATTATAGAAGCAAGAGCTAAAATGGCAGATAAAGACGCTGGCTTAACATAGGGGGATATATGGCTATTCTAGAAACAACACATTGGCGTGACGCAGCAAGAATGCCCAGATTTTATTTTATGGACGCATTTGCGGCTTTCCCTTTATTGCTTTTTTTATTACACATCAAGCTCTCTACTTTTTTAATCGCTATAGGTTTTACTTTATTTTTTACCATCTTAGAAAGATTTAAATTTACAGTGCCTGTATTTTTTCGCTGGATCCGCGCAACCTTAGCAGGCCCCTTAAGGACTGCAAAACCTTGGTGGCGAGAGTAAAATTTAAGGAGGGAACCTATGCCTCAAGACAAATTAGCCATCATTGCCCAAGAAACGCAATTTTATCGTAACAATTTTAGACGGCTCTTAACATTTATTTTCATTTTGTTAATACTAGCTTTTGTATTACTGGGTGTTGTGGTGTACCAACATATTACTCGACCGATCCCCCAATATTTTGTGACCACTTCGGATGGCAGGCTAATAGAAATAAAACCCGCGTCTTAAAGCATATAGATGTTGAAGCGAAGCCAGGAAAAAATAGAGCTGCTGCGCTGGAGCGGTTGGTTTTTCGTGTTGAACATCCCGCTATTTTGGTTGATTGCCCTAAGGTACCTACCCTCGCTTAACTGGTTATTTGATTCAGATTATGAATTTGTTTTAAATTTGCCTGATCGTTTAGCCTTAGTGGGATATTTGATAATCTGTTACCTTGGATATCTTTCAGTTCTGGCCTTTTTACCTTGTATTGTTATAGGAACATTGATTATTATCTACCAAAGTCGCCCTTTTGTCTTTGGTATAACCTCTCTACTTGCAACTTTTTCTGCTGGCTTATTGATGATAGATACGATTGTCTATCAACTGTTCCATTTCCATTTAAATGGTATCCTCTTTAATTTATTTATAGAATCCATTCAATTAAAAACTGATTTTTTTAATTTGTCCCCTAAAGAAATACAATCTTTAGTTGGAATATTCGTCGGTTTATTATTGACCGAAATTATTCTAGCAAGTTTGGCTTGGAAAGCCATTCGCTACAGACGCCATTTTCAACCTTTAGGATCACTGGTGGCAACTTTTATAGCACTTTGTCTTTTTATTCCTTGTAGCATATTCATACCCACGATTAATGTTTTAAAAGATAATCCTGATATGCCTAAAAGTTTTGGTCATGTACTCGTAGAAGCATCACGGATCCTACCTTTATATGATAAATTTTTAGGTGTTTTTTTTGCATCATCCGATCCCACCCTACTCACTCGATTATCCGAAAAGAAATATGTGCAACCAACTCAAGTTTATCGAGATTTAGACTATCCTCTAAGTTCCTTGCAATTCAAATCAAAAAAACATCTCTATAATATAGTCATCATTGTGATAGATGCCTGGCGCTTTGACATGCTAAACCCTATTACAGCCCCAAACTTGTATCAATTTTCAAAAAAGTCTCACCGCTTTAATCGACACTTTAGCGGTGGAAATTCAACTCAAGCTGGGATCTTCTCACTATTTTACTCAATACCCTCCACCTATTGGTCTGCTATGGAAAAAAATAAGCGTGGACCAGTTTTAATAGATGAGCTTCTTAAAAAAAAATATCAGGTAAATGCTTTAGCCAGTGCCGGACTTAGATACCCTGCCTTTAATAGAACGGTTTTCAAAGCAGTTGAAAACGTGCAAGCCAATATGCCTGGCGATAGCGCAGATGAAAGAGATCGTAACGTAACGCTACTTTTCCAAGATTTTTTAGGTTCTGCCCGTCAAAAATCAGATCCTTTTTTTAGCTTTTTATTTTATGATTCCACACATGCTTATTGCCAAATCGATAACGTTATTTTAACACCTTTTCAACCAATAATAGAAAAATGTGATCGAACAAATAGAATTAACAATGAAAATCGCGAGCGTTACCTTAATAGGTATAAAAATTCTTTAAGATTTGTTGATGAACAAATAAAGCTTGTACTAGATTCATTGAAAAATTACAAACTTTTAGAAAATACCATAATCATTATTACAGGAGATCATGGCGAAGAATTTGGCGATACGCGATTAGGACTTTTTGGGCATGGCAGTAATTTCACCCATTATCAAGTACAAACACCTCTTATTGTTTACTGGCCCGATGAGAAACCTAAAACGTTTGATCACTTAACCACACATTATGATATTGTCCCAACTCTTATGGAAAAAGCGTTGGGTTGTAACACAATCCGCAAGGCATACAGCATAGGAGGATCTTTATTCGATAATAAGGTTTATCCCTATTTAATTGCGGGTAGCTATATTGGCCTTGGGATCATAGAGCAAGATCGAATTACGAATATTTTTCCAACCGGACATTTCCAAATGACTGATCCTAACGGCAATATTTTAAAGGAAAATTTATTGCAGCCCTCTATTATCCAAGAGGCTCTTGAAGTACTAACTCAGTTTTACAAATAAGCGTATATTTTTATTGCAAACGTTCTGAATGATCAATATCAAATTTAAGAATAGATACCCCATTTGCAGATTGGATTGTTGGAACACGCATAACTATTAAGGTAATATCTACATGACTAGAACCATTAAAGGCAACGCTTTGATACCTAAAGAGCATGGGAATTTTTATTTTCCACATATAACGACCTGCAAAAGGTTTCTCTAATAATACTTGTGGTGCATCCGTAGGCATGGCTTTTAATACTAATTTTCTTTGCAAAACTTGTTCAACCACTTTATTAGTATTTAAAGCATCTTGATAAGAATTAAATCCCTCTTTCGTAAAATATACGCTGGCAGAGTTCATAACCTTATTGTAATTAATAAAATTAAAGGTATTAACAGTCATCATTGCTTCTGAGATCCAGTTTAACAAAACATTAGTTCGAATATTAGGTTGTTCTAAAGGTGCTTGCTCTATGAGCTCTGAAAATGCTGTTGCTGAAAAATAGGTAGGCGGTGGGACAGCTGAGCTTCGCAATAAAAAAATTAATCCTCCTAACCCTATCGATAAAATAATTAACAATGAGAATATTAGTATGGTAAAAGCATACCTATCATAATAAAAACGCTCTTGCTCTGTAATTTTTTTTTGTGCTGTGCCCTCAACGCTCATCATTACCCCTACAATTGTGCCTGCAGTACTAACTGTGCGATAGCAATGCCTTCCTTGTGACGTAACAAAGACGCTCTTTCAATGCGCATCAACACAGTCCCATCTTGTTTAATGACCTCGTTTTCAGAATTTTGATAAATGATTGTCACCGGCATCTGCAGATCCCAACTATAAGGAACATCGTCACTCAATTGACCTTGACGAATAAGTTTAGGGGTAGCTGTAATGGTTGCAGAAACAACCTGATGCCTGGCTTTAATCGCATCTAAGTTAGTTGAAACCTTTAAAGCTTTTAAAAAATCCTGATACCCTTTCGGGGTAAAATATTCTTCTACATCCTGCAATGTCTTACGCCAAGTCACATAATCGAGTGAATAAATAGTCTCTACGGCCTTTTTTGCCCAATCCAATACTACGGTTGGATCATCGTAGTATGATATATCTAAACGTATTACTGGGATGGGACGACCATCCGGTGTTGTGGCAAAATACTTCGGTTTCGGCCAAGTAATGCGTTGATAACAAATAAATCCCACCAAAAGAAGTAAGTTTATCAACAAAAGTATCGCTGCCAGCGCTAAATATTTATAATTCTCCCAATAAAATTGATTGCGAATTAGAACACGCTCTAAGCCATGACGTTCCATAATTACTTCTCTTATATCCTTCGCACTTGAATTTAGGGTATAAATTTGACAGATGCTTTTAAACCATTGGCTATAGTATAGCAAGTGATTACTTAAACCCATTATTATACCCATTTAAAAAAGGATGATAGTTTGGCAGTTGTCAAAAACTTGCCAGATCTTAGAAACTACCTGCTATACTATTGATGCCCAGGGTTGGAAATGGCTTTCCATTATTTTGTGACTAAACTAATGAATTTAATTGAGTACGATTGACTATGTCACATAAAAGTTTGTCAACCATCATGTTCGTTCTGTTAGGGATCCACTTAGCCCTGATAGGCGTTTGCTATTTTCAATTTGCGACCCGCTCGTCCGGACAATTTTTTGCTGTCCCTCCAAACGGGGATACTTTCCAAATTATTCCTCTCGACCGACCTAATGTTTCCACTAAAGCCCTATTAAGTTGGGCAACCTTAGCTGCCACTGCTACTTTTTCGTTTGACTTTGTTAATTACAAGGACCAGCTCTCTGCACTGCAAGACTATTTTACAATTGAAGGTTATGACAACTTTATCACTTCATTACAGAATAACAACATTTTGAATACAATTGAGAGCACAAAATTAGTACTCTCTGCAGTCTCGATTGGACCTGCCATTGTTTTAATTGAAGAAGAATTAGGCGAGCGCCATACCTGGCATATTCAAGTTCCCTTACTAGTACGTTACCAAAGTGCAAGCTCTAATGAAACACGACAACAAGTTGTAGATCTACTGATCACTCAAGTACCTACGCGAGACGCACCGACGGGGATTGGAATTGCACAATATGTTGCACGGGAGGGGGGACCTGAGCTCTCAGTATGAAGAAATATATATTAATGCCCTTTATTCTTATTGCCAGCTTACCGAGCCTAGCTGCAGACAACGATGCTGCCCCTAGCTACGACAAACTGAATGCTTTAGTACGACAAGCACAAGCTCAACCTACTCCTCAAAATCAACAAACTTATCTTACAGCCTCTAGCTCTATAGGCTCTCCCGATAGCACAAGCACTACTGAGGATACTCCTAAGAAAAAAGCCCCTACATTACGTGATGAGGCTTTTAGAGAATTATTAGATAAAATTTCGCCTCTCACTCCCGAACAAATTATTGAAATGAGAAAAAGACAAGACAAGGCTGATCAAGCTGTTGCCACCACACCCCATACCCCCCCACGACCTGTTTCTTCTACGCTAACAATTGATCTTTCGCCAGGTGTTACCCCACCTGTTATCAGACTCTCGGCTGGTTTTGTGACTTCATTAGTATTTGTTGATTCTACTGGACAACCTTGGCCAATTGCAGACTATAGCTTAGGAAATCCAAAAAACTTTAATATTCAATGGGATCGAAAAACAAACACACTATTTATTCAAAGCACCTCTGCGTATAACAGTGCCAACCTTGCCATTCGTTTAACCACATTAGATACCCCAGTTATGTTGTCACTCGTTTCTGGACAACGAGAAGTAGACTACCGGGTAGACTTACAAGTTCGAGGTCGAGGCCCCAATGCAATGGCGCCTATAGTAGGAGACAGTATTAGCGCTGCAAAGCGTAGTTTAATGGTTGGTCTAGATGGGAGCC
>CADEGZ010000094.1 GCA_902827015.1 uncultured Pseudomonadota bacterium | reverse complement strand
GCATTAACCCAGGATGACAAAATGGTGTCTGTTCAAGGGCACTTGGTTATGCTTAAAGATCAAAACCCTGCAGATTTGCAACATATGATCTTGGTTTATTTTGGAAAAGCTAAAACCAAAGCAGGTTTTAACGTGAAAAGATCATTTTATATGTTTCCTAAACAGTTGCCTGGTTCTGGATCACGAGACATTGGTGTGATCGGTGGTACTTTTATTGAAGGTGCTGATCATACTTCTGCGAACCCTGAAGAATTTGAAATCATGTTAAACGGGGCAAAACAGTTTTACGGCATAGTAAACGAGAAGAAGAAGGCGGCGTAGTAAAAAACCCTTAGGAGATCTTAACACAATGGCGGGGGGATGATTGCTCCCGCCGTTTTGTTATTTGTGTGTTTAAAAATTAAGAAATAGGGTTTGTAGATTATCCTTAATAAGAGGATTTATTCGGCTTGCATTGGAACGGCTAAACAGTGTAGCCTTGCTCTGTTGGAATTAATGGGCCGTTAGCTCAGTTGGTAGAGCAGCTGACTCTTAATCAGCGGGTCGTTGGTTCGATCCCAACACGGCCCACCAATAAATCGCTTTTACACTGCTTTAATAATTCCTTTTTTTACAGATTATACCTAATTGCCTTAGCTACCTTCGTTCTCTACTGCATTTTGGGCAAATGGCTAGGATAGATTATTAATGGATCTCTTTGAGCAGAATATGATTAGCTTGTATGGTGTTGAAGGTCAGTCTTGGTTAAATGCTTTGCCAAAACTGGTTGAGCATGTTGCGCACATCTGGAATTTATCTGGTTTAAAACCTTTAAATTCTCTTTCTTATCATTATTTGTTAACAGGACTACAAAACAATAGATCTATTATTTTAAAAATAGGTTTTGATCGTGATTCCCTTAAACGAGAAGAAAATGCGTTATTGGCATTTAAAGGTTACGGTTGTGTTAAATTAATTCAATATAATAATGATCTGGGCGTATTGTTAATGGAAGAAGTGTTACCAGGCACCCCCTTAAAAGTTTTGTTCCCAAAACAAGAACAAGAAAGTATTCAAATTGCAAGCCAAGTCATAAAACGATTGCATACTGCTTTTTTACCTAAAAATAACAGCTTTGTAACACTTGAGCATTGGCTATCCATTCTTGATCAAGAATGGGATGTTCCTGAAATTTATTTAAAAAAAGCACGATCTTTAAGCAGAAAATTGTTAAGGGGTTGTGAAAAAAATGTGTTGTTACATGGGGACTTGCATCATGATAATATTCTTTCCAGCCAGGAAAATAGTTGGCTTGTAATCGATCCAAAAGGTATTGTGGGTGATCAAAGTTTTGAAGTTGCGAGTTTTATTAGGAATCCATTACCAGAACTTTTAGAACAGTCTGATTTAAAAAATCTTATAGAAAATCGTATCCAAAGTTTTTCGAAATATTTGAACATAAGAGAAGAGCGATTGCGTGCTTGGAGTTATGTGCACGCCGTTTTATCAATGTGCTGGATGTTAGAGGATAATTTAGATCCGCAAAATGTTTTTGAGCTAGTAAAGCTTTTTTACCTTATTGTGAATAATGAGGTATAAGTTATTTTATTGACTAATAAAAATTAAGTACTTGCCAAATGTGTTTGAATGCTTTATTTTTCCACTACAAATGTTAAGGTTTTATTTCCATAAGCTTAAAGTTTTAATACGAGAAGGTTTGCCAGGATTGGCTTAAATTAGCTGCGAAAGTGGCGGAATTGGTAGACGCCCTGGATTTAGGTTCCAGTGGGGAAACCCGTGAGAGTTCGAGTCTCTCCTTTCGCACCAAATGTCCAATTTGAAGAACCTGTTTAGGGCAGGTTCTTCAAGGTAGAGAATGTAACTTTTTTATAGATTTGTTTGATCTCCCCATTAGGGCAAGAGTTCTAGCAAATTAGTCTGTTTACTTCATATTGTTAAGAGGTTGTAATGCAAGTATCTGTTGAGAACACAAGTACAATTGGACGTCGGTTAACCGTTAATGTACCGGCAGAACGAGTCTATTCCGAAATTAATGAAAGAATGCGTGAGGTTTTACGTACTCGAAAATTAGATGGATTTAGACCCGGTAAAGTACCTAAACAGCTTATTGAACAAAAATATGGGGTGCAGATCCGTCATGAAGTCATCAGTAAAATTATAGAAACCAGTTTACCTACGGTGCTAAAGCAAGAAGCTCTAGAACCAGCAGGTCGTCCTGAGGTTGAGCGAATTACAGATCTAAATGAAAATAGTACTAATTTAACGTATGTTGTTAGCTTTGAAATTTTTCCAGAATTTAGTTTGGCGGATTTTTCTTTGATCCAAATCGAAAAAAATCAGGCAGAAGTAAGTGAGTCGGACGTTGATAAAGCGATTGATAAGCTTAAGGAACAATTGGCGAATTGGATTTTAGTTGAACGTGCCGCTAAAAAAGGCGATAGACTTACCATTGATTATACCAGTTTGTTAAATGGCAAGCCCTATGAAAACAATGGTGCCCAAGGTGTTTTTGTAGAATTAGGAAATAAGGGGTTTATTGAAGGGTTTGAAGAGGGTTTATTAAATGCCAAAGCAGGTGAAGAGCGCGAGTTAGATTTATTTTTTCCAAGTGATTGGCGTTTTGAAAAATTAGCAGGTAAGCCGGTACATTTTTCTGTTCAAATAAAAAGTGTTGAAGAAAAACAGTTGGCGGAATTAGATGAACAATTTGCTAAAAAAATTGGTGCAAGCGATGGGACCTTATCTTCTATTCGAAAGAAGGTGCATGAAAATTTAGAAATACAGCTTGCCTCTATGATTAAAGAAAACATTAAAAAGCAAGTGTTAGATAAGCTCTTAGAGTTTAATGAAATGGATTTACCCAAGGCATTGATTGAGCATGAGATGTCTTTATTACATGAAGATTTACACCGTAAGATGGGGGATAAAGGAGATCATGCGTGTCAGCACCATGGGTTGGAAGAAGAAGCAAAAAGGCGTGTACGTTTGAGCCTTATCTTGCGAAAAATTGTAAATCAAGAAAATTTAACAGCAGATAATGAAAAAGTACGTGAAAAAATTGCAGAAATTGCGAAAAGCTTTGGGAACGCAGAATTGATGGAAAGCATGTATTATGAATCAAAGGAACTGCTTTCTGGAATTCAGAATTCTGTGTTAGTTGATCAAGTAATAGATTTAATTTTGACTAAAGCTTCTATAATTCTAAAATCAGTGACAATGGAAGAATTTTTTAAAGAGACTTAAATTGGATAAGGAGAGTTTTGGCATGAAAGATGTTAGAGCATTAGGATTAGTCCCTATCGTAATAGAGCAGTCTGCTCGGGGTGAACGTGCTTATGACATTTACTCTCGCTTATTAAAGGAACGCGTGATTTTCCTTGTAGGTCCAGTAGAGGACTACATGGCAAATCTCGTAGTAGCGCAAATGCTATTCTTGGAGTCTGAGAATCCAGATAAAGATATTTTCTTGTATATTAACTCTCCTGGTGGCGCAGTGAATGCTGGGATGGCTATCTACGATACTATGCAGTTTGTTAAACCAGATGTTAGTACTCTATGCATTGGCCAGGCATGCAGTATGGGCGCGTTGTTATTGGCTGGTGGGGCAAAAAATAAACGTCGTTGTCTACCGAATTCACGGATAATGATCCATCAACCTTTGGGGGGCTTTCAGGGACAGGCAAGTGACATAGAAATACACACTAAGGAAATTTTAAAGCTTCGACACAGGCTCAATGAAATACTGTCAAAACACACAGGTCAATCGTTGGAACGCGTAGAAAAGGATACGGATCGGGATAATTTTATGGGTGCGGAAGAAGCCTGTGATTATGGCCTGATTGACTCTGTTATCACAGAAAGATAACCTAGAAGAAACTCCTCTCCTAAGAGGCGTGTCTAATTGAATGAAGAAGATCGTGATAGTGCTTGAAAAGTCTTATATGTGCCCTCATCTTAAGAAATAGTAAACTTTAAACGAGGTAATTCATGGGTGATAAACAAAATAATCGGTCTGATGGGAAATTACTATATTGTTCGTTTTGTGGTAAAAGTCAAAATGAAGTTAGAAAACTTATTGCTGGCCCATCTGTGTTTATTTGCGATGAATGCGTAGAGCTTTGTAATGACATTATTCGGGAAGAGATCGAAGAAAAACAAAGTCCGACCGTTTCTACCCGATTGCCCACTCCTAAAGAAATAAATCGTATTTTGGATCAATATGTGATTGGGCAAACCCATGCAAAAAAGGTTCTTTCTGTTGCGGTTTATAACCATTATAAGCGGTTACAGTCTGGTCTTAAAGTAAAAGAAGACGAAGTTGAGTTAGGTAAAAGCAATATTTTACTCATTGGGCCAACGGGTAGTGGTAAAACTTTATTAGCAGAAACTTTAGCACGATTGTTGGATGTGCCTTTTACAATTGCAGATGCCACTACGTTAACAGAAGCAGGTTATGTAGGGGAAGATGTTGAAAATATTATTCAGAAGTTACTTCAAAAATGCGAGTATGATGTTGAAAAGGCGCAAACAGGTATTGTTTACATTGACGAAATTGATAAAATTTCTCGTAAATCTGAAAATCCTTCTATTACTCGAGATGTTTCAGGTGAAGGCGTACAGCAAGCATTATTAAAACTTATTGAAGGTACCATTGCTTCTGTTCCCCCTCAAGGTGGACGTAAACATCCACAGCAAGAATTCTTACAAGTAGACACATCAGGCATTTTGTTTATTTGCGGAGGCGCTTTTTCAGGTTTAGAAAAGATTATTCGTCAACGTTCTGAAAAAGGTGGTATTGGGTTTAGTGCAGAGATCACTAGCAAAGACGATAAAAAATCGGTGACAGAAAACTTGCGTCAAGTAGAACCAGAAGATCTTATTAAGTATGGGCTTATTCCAGAATTTGTGGGGCGTTTACCTATTGTTGCCACGCTGGAAGAATTAGATGAGAAAGCCTTGATAAGTATTTTAACCGAGCCCAAAAATGCATTAACTAAGCAATATCGTAAGTTATTTGAAATGGAAGGGGTAGAAATTGAATTTAGAGAAGGAGCCCTTAGAAGAGTTGCTGAAAAAGCGATGGAAAGGAAAACGGGGGCAAGAGGGTTACGTTCTATTTTAGAGCAAGTTTTGTTAAATACTATGTATGACTTACCTTCTCTTGAAGATGTTTCTAAAGTTGTCATTGATGAATCTGTGGTGAATGGCGAATCTGAACCTTTATTAATTTTTGAAAGCTCTGATAAAACCGTTCGACGTGCCTATGATTAAACAAATCTATAAATTTGATAGGATATAAAATGACAACAGTAATGTCTGTATTGCCGTTAAGAGACGTGGTGGTTTATCCACATATGGTTATTCCTTTATTTGTTGGCCGAGAAAAGTCCATTAAGGCATTAGATCATGCCATTGCCAGTACCAGACAAATCTTGTTAACCGCACAAAAAGAAGCAGCAGAAGATTCACCCAATCAGGATGCTCTTTATAAAATAGGAACCATTGCCAACTTATTACAATTATTGAAACTTCCAGATGGAACTATTAAGGTGTTAGTGGAAGGAGTTGACCGTGGTAGATTGGTCGATTTTGAACAAGAAGAGCCCTTCTTTTTGGCACAGGTTGAATCAATTGCGATCGATGCCATGGAAGATCAAGAAATTCAAGCGTTGGTACGTACTCTTTTATCGCAGTTTGATCAATACGTGAAAATAAGCAATAAATTTTCTACAGAGGTTATTGTATCATTAACTGGAATAGATAATCCTGTAAGATTAGTAGATACAATAGCGGCACATATGCCGTTAAAAATTTCTGATAAACAAAAGATTTTAGAAATATTGGATTTTAAAGAACGCGTCCTTGCGCTGATGCGAATGATTGAAGCCGAGCTTGAATTGATGCAAATGGAAAAGAAAATTAGTGGCAGCGTTAAGCGTCAAATTGAAAAAAATCAAAGAGAATATTATTTAAATGAAAAAATGAAAGCAATCCAAAAAGAGCTTGGAGAATTAAACGAAGATAGCGCTGGAAGAAATGAAATTAAGGAATTATTGGATAAAATTGAAAAAGCGGGCATGCCTAAGGAAGCGAAAGAAAAAACAATTGCTGAAATTAATAAATTGAAAATGATGTCTCCTCTTGCGGCTGAAGCGACAGTATCTCGTAATTATATTGATTGGATGTTAGCAGCTCCCTGGAAGCGTCGTACTAAGATCCGTGGAGATTTAACCAGAGCTGAAGCAATTTTAAACAAAGATCATTATGGCCTTTTAAAAGTAAAAGAGCGCATTTTAGAATACCTGGCTGTACAGCTTAGAGTTAAAAAAATGAAAGGCCCTCTTTTATGTTTGGTGGGCCCTCCTGGAGTGGGTAAGACTTCTTTGGGTCAGTCGTTGGCGCGTGCAACAGGGCGTAAATTTGTACGTATGTCGCTTGGTGGTGTAAGAGATGAAGCAGAAATTCGAGGCCATCGTCGCACTTATATTGGGGCATTGCCAGGTAAGATCTTGCAGAAGCTTGCCAAAGTAAAAGTAAAAAATCCTTTATTTCTATTGGATGAAATTGACAAAATGGCTATGGATTTTCGTGGGGATCCGGCTTCAGCGTTATTGGAGGTTTTAGATCCAGAACAAAATCATGCTTTTAGCGATCATTATTTAGAAGTTGACTACGATTTGTCGGATGTAATGTTTGTTGCAACAGCAAATTCGTTAAATATTCCATTGCCATTACTTGACCGAATGGAAGTAATAAGATTATCAGGTTATACCGAAGATGAAAAACTTAATATTGCCAAACAATATTTGATCCCTAAAGAAATGAAGGAAAATGGCCTACTTGCAAGCGAATTAGCGCTTAGTGATCAGGCGATTATTGATATTATTCGTTACTATACGCGTGAAGCGGGGGTACGTAGTTTAGAAAGAGAGGTTTCGAAAATTTGTCGTAAGGTTGTTAAGGATTTATTATTAACGCCAGCTACCAAAAGCTATACTATTGGCTCTGAAGAATTGGAACGCTATTTAGGTGTTAGACGTTATCGATTTGGCCAAGCCGAAGAACAAGATCAAATAGGGCAAGTTACGGGCTTAGCATGGACTGAAGTGGGTGGTGAATTGCTTACCATTGAGGCAATGACTGTACCTGGCAAAGGTAAGGTTACCAGTACTGGTAAACTGGGTGAAGTGATGCAAGAATCGATCCAGGCTGCGATGACGGTTGTTCGTAGTCGAGGGGCAGTGTTAGGTATTCCAGATGATTTTTATGAAAAACATGACATTCATATTCATGTACCTGAAGGAGCCACTCCAAAAGATGGGCCGAGTGCGGGTATTGGTATGTGTACGGCATTAGTTTCTATATTAACGGGTATTCCTGTGCGAAAAGATGTAGCTATGACTGGTGAGATCACATTAAGAGGGCAAGTTTTACCCATCGGGGGGCTAAAAGAAAAGCTTTTAGCTGCGAGACGGGCTGGAATACAGGATGTCATTATTCCAGATGAAAATAAACGAGAATTGTCTGAAATCCCTCAAGAGATCTATCAAGGGATGAACATTCATGCTGTTCATTGGATAGATGAGGTGTTAGATTTAGCGCTCACGCGCCGTCCTGAACCTTTAAGTTTAAAAACAGAATCTCCTGCAGGTGCTTTACCGGCAACGGCACCCGATCCTGCCGCAGGTGGATCTGGAACTACGACGCATCATTAATATTAACTTCTTCTTTAAAATAAGAGTTTGTTGGCCTTTCACTTTTTTCGCACCAGAACCGAAATTATTATCGAGATAATAAATCAAGTTTTCTAACCTATTTTTATGAAGAATATTGCATCAAAATCAATCAAGTTAATAAATTTGACGGCTAGGTCTTAAAATTGATATAAATCACCCAATTTGTACTCATTTGTGAGTGCTTTAATATTTTGCTTTTCAGGATGAAATGATTTGCGTTTAAGAAGAGGGGAGAGTTGTGAATAAGTCTCAGTTAGTTGATTCGCTTTCAGAAATTGCTGATTTATCAAAAGCAAAGGCGGTTTTGGTATTAGACACTGTTCTAGATCAAATTACCCAGGCCTTAGTAGAGGGGGAACCCGTCGTATTAGTGGGATTTGGCACATTTTCTGTTAAGAAAAGGGCTGCGCGTGTCGGTCGCGATCCACGAACAGGGGGAACTTTACAGATCCCTGCTGCGGTAGTTGCTTCCTTTAAGGCAGGAAAAGCATTAAAAGACGCTGTTAATCTCGTAAGCGAGAAAGCAGCAGAGGCTTAGGTTGTATCCAGTATTTGGGTGTTTAGCTCAGTTGGTAGAGCGTCGCCCTTACAAGGCGAGGGTCGGGGGTTCGATCCCCTCAGCACCC
>CADEGZ010000093.1 GCA_902827015.1 uncultured Pseudomonadota bacterium | reverse complement strand
GTTCTGGTAAAGCAGATATTAAGCTAAAGGTTAAAAAGTTTACGGCTCAAATAACTGGCAATGGTTCTATTAAAGTGCAAGGAAGTACTGAAGAGCAGGACATCGCAATAGAAGGAGCAGGTGAGTTTAACGGGAAAAAACTTTTAAGTGATATAACACGTGTTAAAATCAGTGGTACCGGTGAGGTAGAAATCAGTGTCAATGAAGAATTAGATGTTAAAATTTATGGTGCCGGTAAAGTGAAATATTACGGGAGACCTAGAATTAGTCAAGAAATATCCGGGAATGGAGAAATTATTCCATTGGGGTAAAAAAAATCTCATCCTGTTTAAAGAAGCCAGGATGAGATGATTTTTTCTTTTTAATTTCTGTTTGTTAATCGCCCCAACAGCTTAAGCATACATCGTCGATAAATAGGAAGACATGATGCAATGTTACAGAATGAATGGGCGGTAGGGTACTGCCTTTTAAAGGCTTTGCAATATAAGTTAATGTTTTAGCTTTTGGATCATAGTGGGGTTCAGTTAATTCCACTACGAAATTAATTAATTTATGATCCGAGAAGAAACCAACTTGGGTAGCAACCAGATCTGCATTGGGTGGATTTTTTGAAAGGTTATCACCTTTTCTGTGCCAAAGCCTTATAAATTTTTCAGTAGACATGGTATTAGTTTCTCTATTCGGTCTATCTGAAAAATAGGTCACGTAAGGGTTTACATTTTTTAAGGTAATTTTGTAGGTATGAGGGTGTTTTTTATTAACTTCTATTTTAACCCTATTTGCTGATTGAACAAACAAATAATTTACCTTTTTATCGGATTTTGGCAATTTCTCTGACGCTAATGCCTCTGTTGAAAATGGCAAAAAGAACAATAAAGATAAAAATGTTGTTAAAGTTGTTTTCATAAAATAATTGTTTTTCACGATCCGTTCCTCCAATTAACTACAATAAAAAACCGTTCAAATACACCTATTAATTTTATTAACTAACTAATAAGAAGTATAGACAAATTACAAGAAAAATGGGGTAGGGAATTTCAAGTTTCGTCTGGCCTCCAACCACCACCCAGGGCTGTAATGAGCCCAACACCAGCAACTAACCTACGACTCGTCAAATCTGTGGCGGATTTTTTTGCAGTATATAAAGTAATTTGTGCATTAGTAACATCTAAAGAAGAGGCTGTGCCAGCCTGATATCCATTGAGAGTAATTTTTAATGCCAATTCTGCATTTTTAACAATTTTATTTTGGAGATCTGCTTCTGTTTTTAAGATCCGCAAAGTCGCCAAATTATCTTCAACATTTTGAAAGGCAGATAATACAGTTTGTCTGTAAGTGGCAATACTCGCATCATAATTGGCTTTTGCTGCTTTTAATTGAGCGCTACGTAATCCACCGTCAAACAAAGTGGCTGCTAATTGTGGGCCTAAAGACCAAAACTTTGCCGGTTGCGAAAACCAATGTCTAAAGCTGTTACTTTGAAAACCACCCGTTCCAGATAAAGTAACGATTGGAAAATAAGCGCTTGTTGCAACACCAATTTCGGCGTTCGCTTGTGCCATTAAGCGTTCCGCTGCAGCAATGTCGGGGCGACGTTCAAGCAAAACGGAGGGTACCTCAACTGGAATATAGGGTGGCGTTAAAGCTATTGTTTGAGGGGGAAGAGAAAAATTGGCTACTGGCTCACCAATTAGAACCGCGATAGCATGTTCATAAAGAGAGCGATTCACTGCATTATCGATTGCTTGGGTTTGTGCCGATTGAAGCGCGCTTTGCGCTTGAATAATATTTAATTGTGAAGCCGTTCCTGCTGCATATTGATTTTTAGTAATTTGGAGTAGTTTTTGGTAGGCGGAAACGGTATCATTTAATATTTTTTGGTCCATATCTAATATACATAATTGAAAATAGTATTGTGCTAAAGAAGCCTGCATAGAAAGCCGAACAGATGCTAATTGTGCGGCACTTGCTTGCGCACCAGCTGTACTCGCTTCTACAGCGCGGCGTATACCACCCCAAAGATCAGGCTCCCAAGTTGCGGTTAACGATAATGAATTAGTCGTATATGGTGTATTTGAAGTTGAATTAATTGGTGAACTGTTTAATCGTGGTTGTTTTTGTCGGATCCGCGACGATGCACCTGTTACTGTTGGAAAATAGCCAGCTTTTGCTTCTTCTACCAAAGCACGCGCTTCTCTATATTGTGCCTCAGCTAATGCAATATTAAGATTATCAACATTAAGTTTTTCTTCTAAAGAATTTAATTTAACATTATTGAAAATAGTCCACCAATCGCCTCTTTCGGCTTCATCTTTAGGAACAGCCGGTTTCCATTCTTTTCCTGCTTCCTTATAATACTCAGGTATTTTAACAGTTTCTTTCTTGTAGTCATGACCCACTTTACATCCACAAAGCAACAACACAACCAATACTATTATATAAAATTTGAGCTTTATAAATTTTTTAAAATATTTCATGTTGCATTCCTAATTAACTTGCTCTTTGTAAAAAAATTTTTTAAAAGATAATAACCTTCGCAATTGCAAATTATACCAGTCATTACATTTTTAAAAGGTAAGATAAATAACAGGTGTTGTATATAATGTAAGTGCTTGGCTTAAAATTAAACCGCCAATAATAGAAATACCAAAAGGGCGCCGTAATTCAAACCCAACTCCAGTACCACAGGCCAAAGGTACGGCACTTAATAAAGCGGCCATGGTTGTCATCATAATAGGCCTAAAACGTAGCAATGCAGCCTGATAAATAGCTTCTTTGGAAGATTTATTTTCATTCTTTTTTAATTGTAAAGCAAAATCAATCATCATGATGGCATTTTTTTTAACAATTCCTATCAGTAGGATAATACCAATTAAAGCAATAATTGTTAAATCGGTACTCGTTAAAAACAATGCAAGCAGAGCGCCAACTCCTGCGGAAGGCAAAGTCGATAGAATAGTAATTGGGTGAATAAGACTTTCATAAAGGATCCCAAGTACAATATAAACCGCAAACAGCGCTGCCATAATTAAATAAGGTTCAGAAGATAACGAATCCTGAAAAGCTTGAGCAGTTCCTTGAAATGATCCATTGATACTGGTTGGTAAAGTCATTCCTTTAACGGCGTAATTAATTTTATTAATAGCATCGCCTAGTGAAGCACCGGGTAATAAATTAAAAGAAAGCGTAGCAGAAGGAAATTGACCTTGATGATTAACAGCTAATAAGGTTGAGGAAGGTATAAAATGTGTAAACGTAGATAAGGGCACTTGTTCTCCAGTGGAGGAAGGCAGATAAATACTGTCTAATGTTTCAGGTTTTTGCCAATAACGAGGTGCAACTTCCATTACGATATGATATTGATTCGTCGCTGTATATAATGTAGATACTTGGCGTTGTCCAAAAGCATCGTATAATACATTATCAACTTGGCTAGCCGTAATACCAAAGCGAGCGGCATTATCATAGTCAACTTTAACAAATACTTGTAAGCCTTTATCGTGTTGGTCGCTATTCATATCTACAATACCCGGTATCCCACTTAATTTCTCCATAACCTGTGGTGCCCAAAAATTTAACTCTTCTAAGTTATCAGCAGTTAAAGTGTATTGAAATTGTGCATTACTTTGACGTCCGCCAATCACCAGTTCTTGAGCAGATTGCATATAAAGCGTTGCTCCAGATATTTTTGAAAGGTTATTGCGAAGTCTATCCATTACAACATCAGCACTAATGTGTCTCTTTTCTAATGGCTTTAATGAAATAAACATGGTGCCAGTATTGCCTATTGAATTTGTACCACCTACAAAACCCACAACATTTTCAACAGCGGTGTCACTAACAACTGTTTTCATAAAATCGTTAAACTTTTTTTCTATTACTTGGAATGATAAATCCTGTTCTGTTTGTATAGAAGCAACAATACGACCGGTGTCTTGTTGAGGAAAGAACCCTTTAGGAATTATCACAAATAAGTAAATTGTTAGTATAATAGTGGCAATTGTTAAGAATAGCATTAATTTTTGATGTTCTATAGACCACAAGAGGGTTCTATTATAGAAATTTCGCATATAATAAACAAATTTATTTAAATAAGAATTTTTCTTATTATCATGTTTGTCTTTAAGCAATTTTGAACACATCATGGGCGTTACAGTTAATGATATTACCAATGAAACTAAAATAGAAACCGATAAAGTAATTGCAAACTCCCTAAAGAGTCTACCAACAACACCACTCATCAATAAAATGGGAATAAATACGGCAATTAAAGAAGTGCTCATGGATAATACTGTAAAAGCAACTTCTTTAGTCCCTTGAAATGCTGCCTGTAATGGTTTCATACCATTCTCAATATAACGAGAAATATTTTCAAGCACGACGACTGCATCATCAACTACAAATCCTGTGGCAATGGTAAGTGCCATAAGGGATAAATTATCTAAACTAAATCCAAGCAGATACATAACACCAAAAGTGCCTAGTAGCGATAATGGCACGGCCATGCAAGGCACTAATGCTGCACGCGCATTTCCTAAAAATGCGTATACTACTAAGATTACTAGCAACGTTGCTAATAACAATGTAAATTCTACCTCGTGTAAGGATGCACGAATAGTTGTTGTGCGATCCATTGTAACCGTTAAATCAATTGCTTTGGAAATAGAATTTTTAAGGAATGGGATCGTATTTTTTACAAGATCTACTGTTTTGATAATATTGGCACCAGGTTCTTTAAAAATAACCAACAATACAGAAGGTTTACCATTTGATAATCCTGCGTTTCTTAAATCTTCAACGGATTCAGTAACTTCGGCTACATCAGCTAATTTAACGGCTGTTCCATTATGATAACCAATAATAATTGGTTGATAGTCTTTTGCTTTGAATAATTGATCGTTCGTTAAAATCTCTGATACACGATTGCCATGAATAATTTGGCCTTTAGGTTTATTAATATTATTAGATATTATAACATTTCGTACCGTTTCCAAGCCAATTCCATAGCTGCTAAGAGAATTTGGGTTAAGCTCGATTCGTACTGCAGGTAGCGAACTACCACCCACCAATACTTGACCAACGCCTTCAACTTGTGACAATTTTTGTTGTAATATTGTAGAAGCTGCATCATACATTTGGCCTCTACTATAAACATCAGAAGTTAATGAAATGATCATAATTGGTGCATCAGCTGGGTTAACCTTACGATAAGTAGGGTTACTGGGTAAATCAGCCGGTAATTGACTTTGAGCAGCATTAATAGCCGCCTGTACATCACGAGCTGCACCATCTATGTCACGAGAGAGATCAAATTGCACAATGATCCTGGTTGTACCTAAACTGCTGGCAGAAGAGATTTCTGTAACACCTGCGATTCGACCCAATTGACGTTCTAGAGGAGTTGCTACAGAAGTTGCCATTACTTCTGGGCTTGCTCCGGGTAAGGCTGCTTGTACGCTAATTGTTGGGAAATCAATCCTTGGTAAAGGAGAAACTGACAATAGGCTAAATGCAGTAATTCCAGAAAATGCTAAGCCAACTGCTAATAAAATTGTTGCAATGGGGCGTCGAATAAAAAGATCAGATGGGTTCATTTTCATCTATTCCTTGAACTGACTCTTGTTTATTCATCCTAAATTTACCCAACTTAAAAGCTAATTTATCGAATACTAAATAAATAACCGGCGTCGTATAAAGTGTTAATAATTGGCTTACTATTAAACCTCCGATAATGGTGATACCTAATGGTCTTCGCAACTCAGCTCCCATACCAGTGCCAAATGCGAGAGGGACAGCCCCCAGCATTGCAGCAAGAGTTGTCATTAAAATGGGCCTAAATCGCAATATACATGCTTCAAAAATGGCATCTAGTGCAGGTTTATGATGTGCTCGTTCAAGTTCAATGGCAAAGTCGATCATCATAATTGCATTTTTCATAACGATGCCAATTAATAGAATGATGCCTATTAATGCAATAATACTCAATTCATCTCCCACTAAGAAAAGCGCAAGCAAAGCACCCATACCGGCAGAGGGTAAAGTGGATAAAATGGTAATTGGATGAACATAACTTTCATATAATACTCCTAGGACAATATACACCACAACAATTGCTGCTACTATTAACCACCCTTCATTCGCTAACGAATTTTGAAAAACTTTAGCCATACCTTCAAAATTTGTTTGTACACTATCGGGTATGCCAATTTCCTTTTTGGTTTTGTTAATAATATTAATGGCAGTACTTAGAGAAGCACCAGGAGATAAATTAAATGAAAGTGTTGCAACAGGAAATTGTCCTTGTCGATTAATTAATTGTGATCCCATGCTCTCGCTGATCTGAGTTATGGCGCGCAATGGTACAGGATTGCCACTTATAGAATTCAGATAAATATTATCTAGAGCGTGCGACATTTTTTGTAATTCTGGTAATACTTCTAAGACCACGTGGTATTGATTCGACTGAGTAAAGATAGTAGATATTTGACGTTGCCCAAACGCATCATATAACGCATCGTCAATCATTTGAGGTGTGATACCCAGCCTGGAAGCAGTACTGCGATCAATACTAATTAGGGTTTGCAAACCAAAATCCTGCAAATCATTCGCCACATCTCGCAATTCAGGCACTAAGCGCAATTCTTTGGTTAATTTTTCACTCCACTCTGAAACTTCTATTGCACTTGCCGATCCTAAACTGTATTGATATTGAGTTAAACTAACGCGGTCATCCATCGTTAAATCTTGTACAGGTTGCATATAAAGTGCAATACCTGGAACTTCCTCAAGTTTTTTCTTCAAACGTTGCATAACATCAAGAATATTTTCGCGATTTTCAATAGGTTTTAAAGCAACAAGGATCCTCCCCCTGTTAAGCGTGGTATTAGTACCGTCAATCCCAATAAAAGAAGATAAATTTTCTACAGCAGGATCTTGCAACACAATGTGTGCAATTTTCTGTTGATATTCAGACATGGAAGAAAAGGAGATAGATTGAGATCCTTCGGAAACCCCTTGAATTAGGCCAGTGTCTTGAATTGGAAAAAAGCCTTTTGGGATCCAGTAGGATAACATTGCCGTACAAAGTATTGTAAAAATAAAAATTATAATGGTTAAACTTTGATGTTTAAAAACAATATGTAGCGTTTTCCCATAAAATTGAATGATATTATTTAATACGAGAGTGGATGTTCTTTCAAATTCCGACATTTTTTCGACGTTTTTATTTCGTAAAAGTCTTGCGCACATCATAGGCGTTAAGGTTAAAGAAACAAATGCAGAAATTAAAATCGTGACAGATAAAGTAATGGCAAATTCTCTAAATAAACGACCAACCACATCTCCCATGAAAAGAAGAGGAATTAATACCGCTATTAATGATACAGTAAGGGATAAAATAGTAAAACCAATTTGTTTGGCGCCTTTTAGCGCTGCCAAAAGGATAGTTTCTCCTTTTTCAATGTAGCGTGAAATGTTTTCTATCATTACAATTGCGTCATCAACTACAAATCCAGTTGCAATCGTTAATGACATCAAGGTTAAATTGTTTAAACTAAAACCCATTAAATAAATAACACCCAAAGTGCCTATTAAAGATAACGGAACAGCGATACTGGGAATAATGGTAGCGTAAAAACTGCGTAGGAATAAAAAAATCACTATTACCACCAATATTATTGACAAGAAAAGTTCAAATTTTGCTTCTTTTACTGAGGCACGAATAGAAGTTGTACGATCTGATATAATAGATATATCTATAGCACTAGGCAAAGTCGCACTTAACTGGGGTAATAATTTTTTGATCCTATTAACAACATCAATAACATTACTCCCAGGTTGGCGTTGTATATTTAAAATAATGGCTGGTTCGCTGTTCATCCAAGCAGCTTGCTTAATATCTTCTACACCATCGTCCACTATTGCAACATCTTCTAAATGAACGGGGGCATTATTTTTATATGCAATAACTAAAGATTTATAATCATCACTTGCTAATAGTTGATCATTGGCATTGATGGTATAAGCTTGTTGCTCCCCATCAAAACTACCTTTTGGAGCATTAGAATTTGCACTAGCAACTGCATTACGTATGGTTTCTAAGCTTAAACCATAAGCTGCTAATGCGTTAGGGTTGGCCTGTATCCTAACAGCAGGACGTTGGCCGCCGCTAATACTAACCAATCCAACACCCGTTAATTGTGAAATTTTTTGCGCTAGGCGAGTTTCTGCTAGATCTTCTATTTTTGATAATGGCAAGATTTTTGAAGTTAATGCAAGTGTCATAATAGGGGTATCAGCTGGATTTACTTTACTGTAGACAGGTGGATATGGTAAATCAGAGGGTAAATAATTATTGGCTGCATTAATAGCTGCTTGTACTTCTTGT
>CADEGZ010000092.1:1121-8389 GCA_902827015.1 uncultured Pseudomonadota bacterium | reverse complement strand
GCACCATACTTCTGACAGGATATAAAACAAGGCATAAGGCCACACTCTTAATACATCAATTAACTTTATAAGTGTTTCATGCATACGGGCTGGCAACGAAGATGTTATAAAAGCCTGCATCACATCTGCAATTTGCGTAGGGCTTACCACTTCCACATTGGGATAAATAATAAAACCAAAGCTCGCAAAAAATATAAGGAAGGGAGCAATAATGGCATAAAATAGCGTCGTTGGCTTTAATATATTGCTCAATTTTGCATAAATAATCACAAACAAGATGGACATAGGCAAAGTACCCCAGAATTTTAAGAATGGGATTGCCTCTGCGCCAGCGGCTGTCACAATTAGCGTATCTTTGGTATCACGCATAATCGTATAGTTAAACAAGAAACAAAACATCATAAGAACCATGGGGAGAAATTTCTTTAATTCATGATTGTGGATAGGCCAAAAGATCTTTCTAAATCCTTCAAACTCCGATTGGTTGGCACTTGTTTTTATATTAACGTTTGACATACATTACTCCCCCATGTTTTATTGTCACTGCATCTTATTGCAGCCTTATTCTACGGATAAACAGGTTAAACAACAAGCACAGTTTCTCTTTTATCGTACTAAACTCTTAAAATGACATACAATAATATTGTTAAATGGATAATAGCCAAACTTCTTTCTTGAGGGCTCGCAGTTATTTTTCATGAATCAACCAGTATAAACGCTTACGCGCTCTCGTTGCAGCTACGTATGTTAATCGAGTTGCTTCATATTCTATACGACGTGCTTCTTGTTTTTTTAAATAAGTGTAAATAGGGTCTTGCCTGCTTCCAACGGACTTAATTGGCGCTAAAATAAAATACCCGCTTCTTTTTTCATGGCAATGAACCCGTTCCTCCCACAACAACAATTTTGAAGGTTGAGGAAGTGTCTTTCGACCCATCCCTGCTACAATCACGGTATCAAATTCTAAACCTTTTGCTCGATGAATTGTCATAATTTGTAGTGCTTCAGAAGAAGGCACTGTTGTTTTTGCATAAAGTGCTCTCACTCGACGCTCTAGCGCACCCACTTCATAAAAATTATAATGAGACTCTTCATCTAAAACCGCAAAAAATCCCTCTACATCTTCAATATCTTGCGTATCGTCAAGAAAAGCTGCCCCACCCAAAGCCATCCAAGTTTCCATTATCCAATTGCGTAAAGACAAACGATGCATTTTAAGTAACGCTTCGGATAAAATAGGAACAACACTCGCTAAACGACTTTTAGCAATTTCACTTAAACCGATAAGTTTTTCATAAGAGTGTAAGGCGCTCCAGATGGGTAAAGCAGGTTCAGCGCTCGCCACAATCAATAAATCCGCTAAAGAAAGTTGGATCCAAGGCGTACGTAACAAGGCAAGCCATGCAATACGATCTCCCAAATGTAAAAGCGCTTTGGTTAAAGACTGTAAATCCTGCACAATTGGCCGATCTTCTAATAATTCAAGCTGAACCCCTTGATATTTAATCTCTGCTTTACGCAAACAAGGTAATATTCCTTGCAAATGTGATCTCGCACGCACCAATAGTGCAATAGATGAACCTATCTCCTCTATTTCCAATGTTTTTATCAAATCAACAATGATTCTTGCTTCTGTCTCAATATTCACCTGATGAATTTGCGCTTGTGCATTTTGTATTGAGTCTCTGGCAGCGTATGAAGCATTAAAAGCAACGGCCCCGGAAGCAATATCTTCCTGCAAAGGAAATTTATCTTTAAAAACAGTATTTATCCATTCTACAATAATTGGGTCCGATCTAAAATTGGTCGTTAAGTTTAAAGATTTTAAACGAATTTCTCCTATTCCTTTTTGTTTAGCACGAATAAAAAGCCCCACTTCTGCCTGACGAAACCGATAAATAGACTGCATAGGATCGCCTACCAAAAATAACGTTCTTCCATCATTGATTTGCCAACCTGCCGTTAGTTTTTCAAGCAAACGAAATTGAGTAAGAGAGGTATCCTGAAATTCATCCACCAATATATGACGAATTTTATAATCCAAGTCCAAAGCAAGATCAGTAGGATCATCAATATCTCCTAAAGCTTTAAGAGTAGCCAACGTCATTTCAATAAAGTCTACTTTTCCTTTTTCTTGAAAAACCAAAGATAATTGGGCAGTTAATATCGGTAATAATTGTACTAATGCCTCAACGATCTGCCATTGATTTTCAGTATAGGCAAGTGGCGGACACTCTCGCAGATCTTGTAAAAATTTTCGAAAATCTGGATATGCTTCAAGGCGCGATAAACATTCGAGCATTCGATCTTTCATCAATTTAAAATAATTTTTATCTGTTTTATGCACCGCACGGCTTGGTGCTGGGAATCCTTGGCTTTCTGTAACCGTTTTACGCCAGCTGTTATCTTGAGTTAACAGTAGTTCTCCCAACCCTTGCCATATCGGAAGTTCTTCAATTGAACCACCAGGCCATTGTTCTGAAAGATTTTGACATTGTCGAATTACCGAATCTTTTCTTATTGTTATCAGCTGCTTTGCAGCATATTGCGCTAATTCCAAAATTTCCCCTAACTCTTTAGGAGCAGATAAAACTACCCTATCTAATGCTTCATGGATCACTGCTTGTAAACCAGACCCTAAAATAGCACGAGCATCTTTTGAGAAAGTACTTCCAATGTAAGGTAACCACTGATCACGATGAGACAACATGTTAGCCAATAACTGTTCCGCTAAATTCATATTATTATCGAGATGAGCCAATAAAACGCCAATTGTTTCCGAATAAAATTCTTCTGTTTCTAAACTTTTTAACAAATTCCGCGCTGCTATTTGATATAAGGCACTCGCTTCTTCCATGACATTAGCTGAGGTTCCAAACTTAGAAATAATAGGCATTTTGCCTACAATGTTGGCACAAAAGGCATCAATAGTTTGGATCTTTAACCGGCTAGGGTTTTGTAATATATTCCACCCCAATAACTTATCTCGTGCTAATACGGCACGTGCAAGCTCCCACGTTCTTTTTTCGTAAATGCCACTGGGTGAAGCAAGATCCTTTGCCCGCTGCAAAGACACCAAAATTCGATCGCGCATTTCAAAAGCTGCTTTACGCGTAAAAGTAATTGCCAAACATTCTTCAGGAAAAACTTCACAATGCGCTAATAAAACTAAAAATCGCTGAGTTAATAATGCCGTTTTACCTGAGCCCGCTGGGGCTTGAACAATAAAAGACTGGGTAAGATCTAATGCTTCTTCACGTATTTTTTCATCAACGATAGACATTTTCATACTATTAAACTTTGACGAGCTCTCTAAGTTTGAGTTAATATTTATGACATGTAAGCCAGCTTTGAAGTTACTGAAAATTTGCACAAGGTTATCATCAAATATGCGTACTCTTCTATATGTTACATTGCTAACACTCTTTCATATTTATGTGCAAAGTGTACACGCCTCTATTCCAGAGCCTGTTTTATCACTGCCAACACTTCCACAACAATATCTTGAGACGCGCTTCCAAGCGATACAACAATCCTTCGAACAACGCGCTGTACTTTTCCTAAAAGGAAAACCCTTTCACCCATGGCACGCTAATAAGTCTCGTAAAGAAATTCTAGAGGAGTTTGAACAGCTAAATGAATGGCGTTTCCACTCTTGGTATGTAGATCCTACTGCAAAAATACTGGTTTCACGTATGGATTTTATGGTTGCACAAGATCTTTTAGAAAAAGGTTTTTATCGTAAGCCTTCATTAATTGCCTTTCAGTATAATCAAACCGATAGCAGCTATAATTCTAGTACCATCGTATTAAATGGTTTTAAGCTTTTAGCGCTCGAAAGTCCTACCGCTAAAACTTCAAGGAATTTTCTTATCCTCTTACAAAATCATCGTGTTACTCAACTAATACGCCTTGGCTTTACCAAAGAAAATGAAACACAAAAAAGTTATGCATATTGGTCTGGTAAGTTAAAAACCAACCCTAAGACACAGGAAACTTATTTAAACCTCCCACAAGAAAACAGTCAAACCCCTTATAATATCCGTTATTACTCAACCGATTCTTGGGAAGAAAATCAAGGTATTAACCCACGAGAACTTTTACGCTTAATACACTCCGTGAGATCCCATTACGATGCCAACGGCTTAATTGCTTGTCACTCTATCAATGGCAGTGGTAGAACCGGTACTTTCTTAGCAGGATTTTTATTGCTAAGTGAGATAGATAGACAAATTGCGGCAGGCGTTGCTAAAAATGCGCTAGACATCAGCATCGAAAAAGTCGTGATGCAACTATCCTTACAACGTCCCTATCTGGTTGGAAAAGCTGAGCAATATTATACACTTTACCGCCTTGTTGACTTGTATATAAAAGATTTACTTTAATAATACATGCAGCACATTAATAGAACCGCTTTAATTTTGGGTGCCAGCGGTTTAGTCGGTAGATATTGCTTAGAATACTTATTAAAAAATTATTCCCAAGTAACAGCATTAGTACGACGACCATTGCCAATCCAACATGAAAAATTAATACAAAATATCATTGATTTTGACGATCTTGAAAAATACCATGAAGCTATAAAAGGCCAGGATGTATTTTGCTGTATAGGTACAACTGTTCTGAAATCCCCCAACAAAAAAGATTATTATCGAATCGACTTTACCTATCCAAAAACAATCGCTGAGATTGCACTCTCCAATGGCGCAGAGCAATTTTTATTGGTTTCGGCATTAAGTGCTAACTCTAAATCTCTTTTTTATTATAGTCGAGTGAAAGGACAACTCGAAGATGCGCTCATTCAACTGCGCTATAAAGGCTTACATATTTTTCAGCCCTCTTTTTTAATTGGAAAGCGCCCAGAATTTAGACCTATTGAAAAAATAGGTGTCTTTACTCTGAAATGCTTATCTTCCCTATTGATTCACAGGCTTGCTCAGTTTAAACCGATTGAAGCAAAAACAGTTGCCTCTGTTATGGTACACACGGCACAACAAGAAAAAATGGGCATACATAAATACAGAAGTGATGAAGTTCAAAGTACTTATGATACCCTCTTACTGTCAATCATTAATAACTAAATTACACTCGCTTGTATAACTGGTAACGCAATTCTAGCCCATAGTTTGGATTTAGAATCTACAGATCTTGCTTTGGTAGCTGCAAATGCTACTGTATTAGTATATTGTCTTCTCACCTATTTTAAAATCAGCATTTTATGGGGTTATATTTATTTCCCAATCGCTTCAATGACGCTATTCACATGTCCTTTAAGATCATTCTCGTCAGAATCCAATGTTAAACGTGCGACCTTTTCATATAAAGCATCACGTTCCTCATGCAATTTACCTAGAAATCGTTTATAGTCAGCATTGGGTAAAAGTGGTCGATTATGCGAAATCCGTTCCAATTGTACTGGCGTGCTCACTTTTAAATAAATCGTAAATTCAGAAGACAGTAACTGCCTACTCTTTTCGTTACAGATGATACTATCATCGGTTGTAACCACTATATTTTCTTTGGTAATTTGATTTGAAAGAATTTCGGATAAACAATGAAGAAAACTTTCTTCTCCATTTTTTCCAATAATATCACCCAGCGTACGACCAATAGACGGAGCTAGAGAAAAATCAGCATCCAGAAATTTCCAACCCAGCTTTTCTGCAACACCCTGTGCTAAAACACCCTTACCAGCTCCTGAATGACCAATAATGAATATTCGTTTATATTGACTCATTGATAAGAACTCCTTTTAAAAACCAAAGCCATAAGGATTATTATAGCCACCCGTTATGAGCTTTATATTTTGATTTTTGTTGGGAACTTGTTAAATCTTTATACATCTCACTTGCAAAAACAGACATATATTCCTCCTAATCTCCCAAATTTGCTGATTTACTAATATGAAATTTAAAATATCTTACCATAAATGCTAAAAACTTAAATAATTAATTGAATATAAAAACAGGTATTTAAAAATCACGGAAGATCCTATGCGGCTACTTCAACAGCAACTCCATTACCCGCTTATACTATACCAACACTAGGGGGTCCCCTATGAATGACGCTATGCTAAAAGCATTAACAAAAAAACAAGGTTTATCTTTAGGGAATAGGGCTTGTATTACCTAAGGTAATATTGGTTAGATAGTAGAAGCAGTTACACTGATTTTAAATACAAATTAATGTTCTACACTTCCGTTAAACTATTGAAAAAAACTGTAATCTAACTTTATAGCATATCCCCCAAAAGGTTTGGAGACAATATATATGCCTATAGATGAAGCTTTAAGTTTTCTACTTAAAGAAAAACTAACAAATATACAACTGGTTGAAGATTTTATTGACGACTCTATTTCAGAAACAGCAAAAAGTAGCAAATTAAATCAGAAAATTGAGGAAGCAGAAGTCCTTGAATCATTAATTAAAAAACGAGAAACATTAACAATTTTAAAATTACGAAAAAAGGAATTGTATAAATTCAAGCATATAATTTCTAAACATATTGTTCAAAATGAATCTTTAGAAACACTGGGAAATTTACAGAAAAAGATTAATTTATTAAAAAGAAATTTAAAAAAAGAAGAAAAATCTAAAAGAGACTTTTTGAATTTGATCAACAAAAAAATTAGAGCCAAAATAAATTCCATTAGACATAAAGAAAGGTTGAGCAATTTTTACATGATTGGGAAGGGAATCTTTACGGCAATTTCTGCAGGTTGTGGAGCAGTAGTATCTTATTTCCCTATATTTTACTTTATTTTACGGCCAGTGCAACAAGGATTTAATTTTCTAAGTTATTTATCATGGCAAAAAGCTATTGAAAATGATCAAAGTATCTCAAAAGAAGAACAAGAAATTGTCAGAACCAAATTAAATAGTATCAAAAAACATAATGCTGGGGCTGCTATTACCGGTATGTTAGGCGGAGCACTGTTATTTCTTTCAGCGATTATACCGCCCATAGCACCGATTACATTGGCTTTAGGTATTGGTGCTTTTTTAATTAGTAATACATTGATCTTGGTTGCTTCTTTAAAAGATCTTTATCGAGAGATAAAGCATGGTAAAAAGGATGCCAGCAGAACAGCTAGAATTTCTAGTTATATTTTCGATTTTGCTTCTTCAATTTCAAATACACTTGCCACTACATTACTGTTAACAGCGGCTATTTTAACTCTAGCCTTTCCGCCAGCTGCAATGGCAGTTGCAGGCGCTTTTGCAATTGTAGGTCTGGCTTTTTTGTCAGTCAATATTACGTCTGCTTT
>CADEGZ010000092.1:0-1111 GCA_902827015.1 uncultured Pseudomonadota bacterium | reverse complement strand
CAGATCTTGAAATGGATGAATTTCATAAAAATTTGGTTGATTTTGAAGTTGAGGAAAATCAATCTTTAATTAACCAATTTGAGCCACAAGATGAATTATTAGAAAAACAAGGACCTCATTCTAAAAATAGAAATGGCTTGAAAAGAATGTTAGGTAGTTCTTCTTCAAATAATCCGATTCAACCTATTATTCATGCATATAAAATAGATCAAAGAACACCTCTTCCAGAGGTAGAGGTTAAGCCACATAAAAAATATCTCGACCATAAAAAAATTAATAATTAGTCTAACTGTGTGCCAAAACATCCCTACTTGTATTGGTGCTCCCAATGTAGGGCACTTAAGAGGTACAGATCTTGGAGCTTACTCGACATAATGTTTTTAAAGAACAAATTCTACAAGTATTTTCTCCGTCCACAGGATCCACTGTTGCAACACCTTCTTTAAAATCTCTTGCCAACAGCTCCAAGGTATTCTGCCAAGTTTCGCATTGTTCTTCAAAGGTGACCTCACTCCCTGTTGATTTTACCTCAGCTACTGTTTTAACACCAGGCAAATATTTTTCTTCCCTGGTTAACCCTTGAAACCTAACACCATCAGAACGTACAATACTAAAAATAATACCCATCGGTTTTGGATCACGCGTTATGCAATACAAAGGCAGTTGTGGGTCTCTGGGTCTCTCTTGAAACCAATCACTAATTGATACTTCTCCGGTTTTATAATCAATAAGAAGCTCTTCTTGATCCAATGTCTTATCAATTCTATCAATGCGTATTTTGATCTGTAATCCTTGTAAATCTATTACTCTTTCTTCTTCTCTTGTAACCACCTCAAAATAAGGCCGACTTTTTTCAAGATCCATCAATTGATGAAGAAGATCACAAGTGCGGTTTTTTTCTAATGCTAGATACCGAGAAGATAAATTAACAAAATATCGACGTTGCCAATATTCTATGGCTTTCTCAAAGGCTATTTCAATTTTATTAGTTAATTCTTCTGTAGGCAATTCCTGTAACATTGCTTGGTTTGAAATTCCCTCCCAAAAAAAATATAGCGTTTGATGAATAATTTCACCTCGCTCTTTATTTCCCAAGCCTGTCTCAATTTTT
>CADEGZ010000091.1 GCA_902827015.1 uncultured Pseudomonadota bacterium | reverse complement strand
AACATATAACCAGAATATTTTATTTGAAAATATTTTTATTCTAAAAATTTCTGTAAGCTTACCTCCTCTTGGATTGATTTCAGCGTCTTTTTTAACACAATCAATCAAATGACGGGCGATCTTAACATTACTAATTATTTTATGGCAAAGGAAACAACTCCCTACGTTTTTGCTAATTGCCAATGTATCAGTCCTCATTATGTCTTAATAGAAATATAAACTTGTTCAGTTCTCTTCACTTATTAAGAATTGTTTGTTCAAAAAACAACAGCGAGGCTGCCCTCAATTAACCCAAAAAATTAATTGCTTTCTTTAGCCTGTGTAGAAGATACCATAAGATAAAGGTAAACTACTATCCATATTTTTTAAAAAACCCATTTATCACCCATTAGAAGTTTGTTTATTTATTTACCAACTTATACTTATAAACTGTATTAATCATAATAGATTAGAGAGCGATCACACAACCCACCTTCGGTTGTGTAAAGAATTTTTCGCACATTTTTTCAGCATGATTTCCAACTCCTATTTCATGCTACCATTTCAACTGCTGCTTGGTGGCAAGTTAATTCATCCATATCCATGTATTTTTTTAAACCCCATTTAGTACCAGCAATGTGCCTTAATCTGGCCGCGCTTAACATTAAAGCAGAGTGTCCATCTGGAAACGCGCCAATTACTCGAGTACGGCGGCGGATTTCCCTCATGATCCGTTCCAATGGATTATTCGTACGGATCTTGCGCCAGTGAGCCGATGGAAAAACATAATAAGTCAGTGTTTCTTGTATGGAGCTTCTTATTTTATCAGCCGCTTTAGGTAATTTCATTTGTTCAAGTTTTTCACTAACCGCAGCGGCTTTTTGTAAAGCAGATTCCCTGTCTTCAGAAGCATGAATCGCTTTAAGCATAGTGGCCACTTCTGAGATCTTTCCTTTTGGAACAACACTGAATACATTGCGATAAAAATGTACGGCACAGCGTTGCCATAGGGCTTCTGGATAATATTCTGCAATGGATTCTATTAAACCCATACAAGCATCACTGATGAATAATTTTATCCCTGCCAGGCCTCGGGATTTCAAGTATCCTAAAAAGCCGCTCCAGCCCGCTTTGTCTTCCTTTTGACCTTCAGCAATGCCAAGTACTTTCCGATAACCATCGGTCCCAACACCAATCGCTACCAATACTGACACGTTTCTAACCTCCCCGGCCCAGCTTCGTTTTAAAACGATGCCATCCAGATAAACATAGGGATATTCTCATCTATCGGTCTATTACGCCAAGCTTCAATATTTTCGTAAGCTTTTTTATTTAAGTTGCTCACGGTTCCCGAACTGACTCGCGTACCCCACAGAGCTTCAGTAATATCCTCCACCCTACGCACCGATATGCCCGCAAGGTACATTTCTATCAACGATTCCTCGATCGAGGACTCACGCCGCCTATAACGCTCAATAATTGCGGTTTCAAAGGTCGTTTTACGGAGCTTCGGTATTTTCAATGTGACTTCCCCAGCCTTGGTATGCAATTTCCTTTCATAAGAGCCTGCTCTAGTATCTAAACGATTTTCACTTCGTTCGTAGCGTTCAGCCCCACATAATTGATCGGCTTCCGCTTCCAATAACCCGTTCAAAGTTTGTTCGACTGTCTCAAGTACAATCTCATTAAGATGATTGGTGACAACCTTCTCATCTATTTTGATAATTGAACCCTCTAATGTTTCTTTGTTAACATCTTGCATGTGGTGCTCTCCATTGTTTGTGATTAAACATATTATGCCTATTCGGCATTTAGTTGGGCACCACGCCTACTACAATGTGCGAAAAATAGTTTACGTTATCCCACCTTCTTGCATTCTTAAGAAGCGTTGTGTAAATCAATAACTAACTTTTGTGGCTCTAGATATTAAATGGCAGCAGGCGCTCAATTTCTTCCATGGTCTTAGCATATCATCTAAGAATGATTTAAATTCTTGAAGTAAAGGTTGGCTGTATGCTTGTCGGTAGTCATACCGCTCTTTAAAATTAAATTTTTTATTCTTGATTTCTTCTTCAATGCAATACAGTTTAGCAATTTGCTTGACAGCTGAATCATTAAGGACTTTGAATAAAAGCCACAGATATGAAACCACAGGCTTTTTTCTTTTTCGTTTTCGAAAATTCCAGAAGTATTTTATAATTTAACTTTACCGTTGACTTGAGAAGTCTTCTATATGATTATTATTGTTATCTTGCTGATGACTCAAAATAAAAGAATTGATATATTCTACCACTTCAGAAATTTGACTATTGATAAAGAAATGATTTCCATTATTTATGGTTTTAAAAATAAATCTTCCAGTTGTTTGATCTTGCCAAGCTTTTAATTCCTTTTCACTAACTCTTTTATCCTTAGAACCACCAAAAGCAATAATTGGACAAGAAAGTAGTTTATAAGGCTGATAAATATATGTTTCATAAACAGCAAAATCGGCTTTTATTGTTGATGTTAAAATTTGTATAATTTGCTCATTACTCGAATCAGATACAGATGCTCCTTTCATAATTTCCTGAATTTTCAATAAAAATTGTTTGTCTGGTAATCTGTGTAAATACAAAGATGGATCAGAATGAATCAATTGCGGTGCAGAGCATGCAGATACAATCAATGCTTCAGATCCTAATTTAAACTGTTCTTGCAATTTTCTTGCTAGTTCGAAGGCAATAATAGCACCAGAACAATGACCCCATAAGACAAAAGGAACGTCTAAATACGGACTAACTGCTAATAACAATTCTTCAATTACAGGTGTCATTCTGACAAAAGGAAACTCCTTAATTCTATTTTCTCTCCCTGGAAATTGAATTGAAATAAAATCAATTTTTTTTGACAATAATTTTCGATATGGAGCACCAATCGAAGCACCTCCTCCGCCATAAGGAAAGAAAAATAGCCGTAACCTTGCCGAATTACTGGGTTGCTCAAATAATAACTTATGATCCATACTCATTATGAGCCAAAAATCCTATTTTTATGAAGAAATCAAGATAAATTTTTACCATATTTTTGTCAATAGAAGGGCAATTAAGATTTAAACCTCTTAGAATCTCAAAAGTATGTTTAGAATCAAAATTTAATTGATTTGTTGTTTCCATCTGAGAAACAACAGGCAATAAAGAATAAATAGAGTTTTTTGATCTGCCGCTATCATTCTCTATATTTTTTTTCCATGTAGTATAGTCTTGTTGAGAAATTGAATATCCATATTCTTTTATCCACTGAATTAACAAATAAAACGGTATTGGACATGAATTATGTAAATGAAATACATTTTCTGAAGTATCTTTTTGTAAACTGATTTTAACTACAGCTTCACTGGCATAATCAACTGGTATAATATCAACATCTAAATTTAGCTCAGGCGAGCTACCTAGTTGAATACAAGATTTAATTATGCGCCATAAAAAGTCACTGGTTTGACAATATCCGTGTTTACTGTCACCACTAATTCTTCCAAGTCTGTAAATTGACGCAGGAACTCCTTGTTTTTTTGCTAACATTACTAATCTTTCTGCTACCCATTTTGTTTGTGTGTATCCTAAGTTTAAACCTTGCCAATAACATGGTTCATCATATTCATGTATGGCTTTAAATTTGTCACTATCTTGTTTAGAAAAAACGTATAGTGTGGAGATGTAATGAACAGCTTTTAACTTTGAATTAATGGCAAGTTTCAATACTTCTTCAGTTCCAATCACATTAGCTGCCTTCAAAGCTTCATATGGATAAATAAAATTTACCATAGCTCCATTGTGATAAATAGCATCAACTTTTTGAGCTAAATGATTAAATTGTTGCTCATTTAATCCAAAGTTAGGCACTGATAAATCTCCTATTAATACTTGAATACGTTCTAAATAATTTTCTTTCCATAAAAGAGAATATTTCATTTGCTGTTTTAAACGTTGATAACCTTCTGTAGAATTTTTTGCACGTATTAAGCAGAAGACATTAGCTGATGTTAATTCTAACAATTGATAAAGCAAAAAAGTTCCGAAGAAACCATTAGCACCAGTTAGAAAGACATTTTTTGGTGATTGATAGTTAGATACTAAGGAAGGTATTTGAATATCTTGATTTAGTTTAACTTCTTTATTTAAGTCAACTACAGGAAGTAATTGTGAAGCATCATAATCAATTCTTTTAGTTTTAATTGAATCAATTACCTCAGCCATTTTTTCTACAGTAGAAGCCTGTAATATTACACGTAATGGAATATCCATATTAAATGTTTTGCGTAAGTTAAATATAAGCTGTGTTGCTAATAAAGAATGCCCTCCTAATTCGAAAAAATTATCTTTTTTACCAACTTTTTGTACGCCTAATACCTCAACAAAAGCCTGTACTAACAATTTTTCTGTAGGTGTTGATGCTGGCATGTAATCTATAGGAGATAAGCGTGATTTGTAATCTGGTATTGGCAATGCTTTTTTATCAATTTTACCATTATTAGTTATAGGGATTTTATCTAAAATAACAAAAATATTTGGCAGCATATAGTCTGGTAAGTATTTTTCAAGATGAAGACGTAATTCAGGTATGAGCTTTTTAAAATATTTTGCTTGCATAGGTTGATTAGCATAATCTTCTATTTTTTCCGAATTACTTAAGTTGAATTTTTTTGATGTAATTATTATTTCCGGCAAGTTGTTAGAATATTCGTCTAAAAGAAAAATAGCATTAAAATAACCTAACTTTTCTAAAGAAGGCGTAATTAAAACTTTACAATGATTTTTGGTTTCATAGTTCCATAACTGATTAGGATCAACTGCGTTATTCTCACATAAATGCGCATTATTAAGTTCAGATATTAAGCTGGCTGGCTGCGTTTCCTTGAGTGCATTCGTCAAATATATATCTTTAATTATTCTTGCATCCGGAATATTGCTGACCCCAATTATTTTTTCTTTAAATCGAAACATATCTGAAAAATTTTTATCAAAATTTTGCCATTCTATCCATCTTTCTATAATATAATCTTCTTTGTTAGAATTTATATACAAAACAACATCGTAACGAAACTTATTCATTTCATTCCGATAAGTTCCTTTTTTGTTTTGTATTTCAACGTGAGTTATTTCTGGAATGACACTTTTAAGGTAATGAAAAAAGGTGGGATCAAGATATAATTCATTATCATTAAATAATCGCATTTGCACCATGTTTCGCAAATATTCTATATTCGACTTAATACTTGTTTTGGAATATTCTACGGACACATGAAACACTTCTTGTAAGCGAAGATCTTTAATATCCCCTAAGAAAATACAACCCCCGGGTTTCATCTTTAAAATTAAATCTTTCAAGACATTAATTAAGTAGTTAACGCTAGGGAAATATTGAATAATTGAGTTTAAAATTATACAATCAAACTCATTTTCTTGTACATGATTAATATTATTTGCTTCGCAATGATATAGATTGACATGTGACAAATGTGAATGATTTTTCATTAAATCTTGTATACATTTAACAGATGTTTTAGAAAAATCTGTTGCAACATAAACGCTACAATGAGGGGCTATTTTAGATAAAAGAAGTCCAGTCCCACAACCTACTTCCAACACCCGTTTTGGTGATAACAATAAAATTCTATCAACCGTATTTTTAACCCATTCTTGCATTTCAATATCTTGTATTGATTCACTTGTATAACTACTAATCCACCCACTAGTATTAAATTCTAAGTCAACTTTTTCTTGATTGGCTTCGTAATAATCATTAAATACTATTTGCCACTGAGAAATTTGCTCGTTTTGAAAATATATATTTTTTAAATTTAATTCTATAAATTGTTTTTTGGGCACTACATAAGCAATTAATAGCTTATTTTCTTGAATATCTTCTTTATCAACTACAACAACTTCTTCAACAGCAGAATTTTTATATAAGCAAGATTCTATTTCTTCTAATTCAATTCTAAAACCTCGTACCTTCACTTGATGATCAATCCGGCCTAAAAATTCTAACTCGCCGTTATTTAAATATCTTGCTAAGTCTCCTGTTTTATATAGAGGAGAAGATTTCCAGATTTCAGGAGCATTAATAAACTTTTGTTCTGTTAATTCTTTTCTCCTCAAGTAACCACTAGCAACGCCAGCGCCACCAACATACATTTCCCCAATAATACCTATCGGTACTGGCCGAAGATTTTTATCTAGTATATAAACACCTAAATCTGAAATGGGAACCCCAATAATACTTCCGTTCACAGCATCTAGATCTTTTTTACTTAATTTACGCAATGTAACATGAACTGTAGTTTCCGTGATGCCATACATGTTAACCAATTCAGGGCAAGTATCTCCGTGTAACTCAAACCATGGCCTTAAGTGATTAAAATTTAATGCCTCGCCACCAAAAATAATATATCTCAAGTTTAAATCACTAGACGCTTTACCATTTAATTGTTCTAATTTAATTAGCTGACGGAATGAAGACGGAGTTTGATTTAATACAGTTACTTTTTCTCTTATTAATAAGTCGTAGAATAATGATGGGGAGTATCTAACCTCTTGTTGAACCAATATGATTTTACCACCATACAATAATGCCCCCCATAATTCCCAAATTGAAAAATCAAAAGAATAGGAATGAAAAAATGTCCAAACATCATTTTTATTAAAGTTAAAAAACTTTTCAGTTGCTAAAAACAAACGAACAACGTTTGCATGTTTAACTAATACCCCTTTTGGTTTTCCAGTCGATCCTGATGTATAAATCACATACATAGTATTATCAGGATTAACAATGATTTCAGGTCTTAAATCAGAGTGTTTAGAAATACGTGACCATTCTAAATCTAAACAAACAATTTTTGTGTTACAATTTAAAAATTTATCCAAAAATATTTGCTGAGTTAAAACAGTTTCTATTTGAGAATCATCCATCATAAATTTTATCCGATCTTCAGGATAATTTATATCTAAAGGAAGATATGCCGCACCAGCCTTTAAAATTCCCAAAATCCCAATAACTGTTTCTAGAGATATTTCTGTTGCAAGTCCGACCATAGAATTCTGTTTTATTCCTAATTTCATCAAAAAATTAGCCAACTTATTACTAATTTTGTCTAATTCTGAATAAGTTAGTTTTTCGTTATTAAAAACTACCGCAATGTTATCTGGGTTCGTTCTTACTTGCTGTTCAAACATTTCATGTATGCAAGAAACAACATCATAATTTTGTTTGGGACTCCATGTTCTATATAAATCTTTTTGTTCATTAAGGGTTAAAATTTGCAATTCCTCTATTTTGGATCTATAATTAATTATTATACCTTCAAGTAAATTAATAAAATGCTTAGATATCCTACCAATAGTTTCTGGAAAAAATAATTGCGAATCATACTCCCAAAAACCCTTTAATCCATCTTCTGATTCAAATAATGACAATAACAAATCAAACTTAGTAGTTCTATTATGAACATTTATTATTTCTGGTTTAAAGTTTGAAAAAGTAATTGAAGAAACTGGGGTGTTCTGAAGCACAAAAACCACTCTAAAAATTGGTGAATTAGAAAGATCTCTATCTGGTTGTAAATTCTTAATAATTTCTTCAAAAGGAAGCTCTTGATGATCATAAGCTTCTAAATTGATGATTTTTTCTTTCTGTAACAATTCTAAGAAAGTAGGGTTACCACTTAGATCTGTTCTTAATGCTAAAATATTAACAAAAAATCCAATCAAATCTTCAATGTGAGGATTTAATCTGTTAGCAACAGGAGAACCTACAATAATATCTTCTTGGCCAGTATACCTATTCAATAACACCTTAAAAGCAGTAATTAATAATGTAAATAGAGTGACGTCTTGTTGCAGACTTAAATCTTTTAGTTGGCTAGTTAGTTCTTTTGATAATTTAAAATAGTACCTTTTACCTTGATATAATGGAAAAGTAGGGCGTCTAAAATCTGTACTCATTTGTAGCTCTGGCAAATTACCACTTAACTTTTTTTTCCAATAGTTTAAGTGTTTTTCTAGGTTTTCTTCTTTTAAATAATTTCTTTGCCAAAGAACAAAATCTCCATACTGGACTGATAAATCTGCAAGAAATACATCTTTTTTTTCAACAAATCTGTTATAAAATGTGGAAACTTCTTTGAGAAGTATATTAAGAGACCACCCATCAGAAATAATATGGTGAATATTGATAATCAAAATAAATTCTGTGTTTTTTAGCTGTATTAAAAATGCTCTAATTAAAGGACCTATTTCCAAGTTAAATGGTACACTTATCAGATCAAAAATCTTTTCTTCTAGCAAACTATTTGTTAACCTTCTTTCTTTTACTAGATTTATAAACTCCAAACAAAAATCGACTTTTTCTAACACAATTTGACTACGTTTTCCATTTTCAATTTTAAACACAGTTCTAAGTATCTCGTGTCTTTTAATAACTT
>CADEGZ010000090.1 GCA_902827015.1 uncultured Pseudomonadota bacterium | reverse complement strand
TAGAAGGTGCGTATGCATTGCATAAAGGGTGGCCAACATCGGAATTACAAATTATTCGGGATGCAGGCCATGCTGCGTGTGAACCTGGAATTATTAATGCCTTAATAACAGCCACAAATACCATTGCCGAACGTTATACCCACAATGAATAATTTTAGACTTAAGCTAACACGGAAAGAATGATGCGAAAGGGATATACCATAATGGTTAAGCGGCCGATATAAAGAAAAGACGCTTAATTTAATAATTATTAATTAGAGGAGAATGATGATGCCATCTAAGACTATTGCACAACGTGCAACGCAAGTCGGGAAATTAGCGCTAGAAGCAGATGCACGTATTAATGGGATCATTACAAAGTTGGAAGAGGCACAACGGGGTAGCCCTCAAAGAAATATTTTATCTTTTAAAAGACCAAAAAAGAAAGCTGCAAAAGAGCTTGATGCTCTTCCCTTATTTGAATCCTTACGTAAGGAATTTTGTTCAGCGATATTTCCCATTGGTGCAAGTATCTTAAGTACTTGTTTGGAGTGCTATACAGGGAATCTTTTAACGTCTAAACAACGTGATGAATTGGTAGGGATCGGGAATAACGTCCTTGCATTGACATTTGATGTACTGACGGGCAAAAAAAGTCTCGAACAGGGGTTATCTGATTTTGTTGAAATATTGAAAGAACTTGGCTCTTTTTTCCAGAATAATCCTGAAGTTGCTATTAAGGTGGGCGCTACTATTTTAGCCACGATGCACCCCTTAGGATTGTTTATTAAAATGGCAGTCGATGAGATTTTTAAATCGGATGATATCTCTAATAACTTACAGCAAGGATTGATGGGTCTCTTAAAGGAACTTGCTACAAGTTTTGGGGTATTAGAAAAGAATTTAGAAGAAACTGCAGAGAATCAATTGGATTCTAGAAAAAGGCCGCGCACAACTTAAATAGTCCACCCGTATGGCATGCCTTTTTGGCGGAACCATATTTAGTATAGTTTTTTATTTGTTGTGTGTTGTGTTTTTATTTAAATATTTGGCCCACAGCAGGCCTGCTTCAAATAACCACCACATGGGTAGTGCTAATAAGATTTGTGAAATTACATCAGGAGGGGTAAGGAGCATTCCTAATATAAATGCTGCGACAATTATATAAGGTCTTAAATGGTTCAGTTTTTCAATGGATACCATATTAAACTTTATAAGCGCACAAGTGATGATAGGGACTTGGAAAGCAACCCCGCCGGCAAAAAGAACAGTCAATACAAAATCTAAATAAGCTTGAATATCGGTCATCACTTTTACGCCAGCAGGAGCACATTTTGCAAAAAAGCTTAATGCCATGGGGCAAATCACCATATAAGCAAAGGTAACACCGCCATAAAATAGTAGGATACTCATAACAATAAAAGGCTGTATTTTTTGTTTTTCGGTTACGTATAACCCTGGGGCAAGAAAAGCCCAGAATTGATATAGGATATACGGAATGGCGAGGAAACAAGCAAAAATAAAAGCGAGTTTCATAGGTACCATAAAAGGAGTTGTTACTGCTGTGGCAATCATCGAACTTTCTGCAGGTAATTGTAATAAAAGAGGCCTCGCAATAAGTGTATAAAGCGTATCATCAATTAAAAATAGCGCCAAAAATAATATAAAAATGACTAAGCCACTCTGAATCAGGCGTGTTCTTAACTCTATTAAGTGGGGGAGGTAAGCCTGTATGTTATTGATCATATTCTCTGAAAATTTGTTGATATAGCATTCTAATGCGTCGCATTAAAGATCCTATTAGATAGGTGATTTCTGGCAGCCTTTCTGGCTTAATAACCACCAATGCGACAATGATGACGACAATAACTTCCCAAAAACTCATGGGGAATTTTTATGAGTATCGTTGGGATCTTCTTGTAAACCTTTTCTGAAGCTTCGTACCGCAGCGCCAAGATCTTCTCCTATATCTCGTAATTTTTTGGTTCCGAACAAAAGCAGTACAATTAAAAAAATTAATAATAAAGAACCTATACTAATACCACCTATTCCCATAAAATATTCTCCTGTTACATTTTTGGCAAAATACCACCTCCTAGTAGGTGGAAATGGATGTGATCAATTTCTTGCCCACCTTCAACTCCTGTGTTGATAACAGTACGAAAGCCATGGGCTAATCCTTGTGCTTTGGCTAATTCAGGTAATGCTAATAGCATGTGTGCCAGCAGTGTTGCATGTTTGGTATTTGTTTCAGCTAAGCTCTTAATATGTTCTTTTGGAACAATCAATAAATGAACTTTTGCTTTAGGGCGTATGTCTTTAAACACAATAATTTTATCATCTTCATGGATTAAATCGGAAGGAAGTTGCTTTTCAATGATTTTACAAAAAATACAGTTAGTCATCAAATATGTCTCCGCGCGATAAACCATACTAGGCTAGCACTGATCCCTATTAGGAATCCAATACAAAGATCTTTAATTGAAAATTTAAGCGAACGCTTAAAGTGGGCAGTTGGCATTTCGTTGGTTGTATAATACATGTTATGTGTATGGACTAGCTGTGTTAAAGCGCTGTGTAATAAATTAGGGATATCAGGGAGCTTTTCTATCCAAGTAGGGCCATAAGTTTTTATTTTGCGAATGATCGCTGACATACCCATTTGGTTTTTCATCCAGCTTTCTAAGAAGGGTTTTGCAGTTGCCCAAAGATCAATCTCGGGATGCAATTGCCGGCTTAGTCCTTCAATATTAAATAAGGTTTTTTGTAGAAGAATTAATTGTGGCTGGATATTAACATGGTAGCGTATCGCGGTTTGAAACAGTCTAAACAGGAGCTCGCCAAAAGAAATTTCTTTAAGAGATCTCTCAAAAATGGGTTCACAAACTGTGCGGATAGAGGCCTCGAAATCATCAACACGGGTGGTGGGAGGGAGCCAACCAGATTCAATATGTAATAGCGCGACCCTTCGGTAATCGCGTTTTAAAAAAGCAAGGAAGTTTTCAGCAAGATAGTGTTGATCATCAGGGCTTAGAATTCCCATGATGCCAAAATCCACTGCAATACATTTTGGGTGTTTCAAATCTTCATTAGAAACCAAAATGTTTCCAGGATGCATATCCGCATGAAAAAAACAATCTCGAAATACCTGGGTAAAAAATATTTCTATAATGTGTTGTGCAAGTTTTTTTAAATCAATATCTTGTTGTTTTAGTATTTCTATATTCGAAATACAAATACCATATACGCGTTCCATCACTAAAACGTTGTGTCGTGTTAATGGCCAATAAATAGCAGGTACATATAATAGAGGTGAAGTGAGAAAATTACGTCTAAGCTGTGAAGCATTAGCAGCTTCTCGCATGAGATCAAGTTCGTCTAAAAGTGTTTTTTCGAATTCAGCAACAATTTCTTTGGGTTTAAATCTTCTAGCAGTTTTCCAATATCTTTGAAAAAAACTGGCAAGTTTTTGTAAAAGTTCAATATCACGTTTTATTATTTTGTGAACATTCGGTCGTAAGACTTTAATGATAACCGCTCTACCATCTGATAAAGTAGCTGAATGTACTTGTGCAATTGAAGCAGATGCTAAAGGAATTAGATCGAAATTTTGAAAAAGTTGAGAGAGTGGGCATTCTAAGGCGCTTTCTATTATTTTTTGGGCAATCGTACCAGGAAAAGGGGGGACTTGGTCTTGTAAACGAACCAGTTCTTTCACAATATCTTCTGGAAGAATATCAAAACGCGTAGACAGCAATTGACCAAATTTAACAAAAATTGGCCCTAACTCTTCTAAGGCTTCTCGGATCCTCTCTCCTCGTTGTTTTTGGTATCGTTTTGACCAACGTATTGGGGAGAACCATATCAAAAATCGCAAGGGTCTAAATAAATGTGCTGCAAGTACGATTTCATCAAGCCCATGTTTTAAGAGAATAAAACTGATATTGAGAAGTCTAAGAAAAATTATGATAGTTTTCATTTATATGTCCTTATTTTTAAACAAAGACAAGTATTCTATTTTAGCTTCTAACCGATCTACTTTCGCACGCAATTTGTCTACTGAGCTTAAAAAATTATTTACTTCTGTTTGAGTGGGAAAGAGTTTAGATTCTTCTTGAAGGTATTCAGAAATACTTTGTGTTGTATTCTCTAAAATTTCTCGTTGTTGTTTTTTAGTATTTTGAATAAATTTTCCGACTTGATGTGCAATGATATCGTTAGTCCATTGGGATAAAGCCTCGATCCAATCCACATTTAAATTAAAGAATAATTTTTGTGCTGTTTCTAGAAAAACAGCGTCTCCATCGAATTCAAGACCTAAGCGAGATGCAAGGTATGGATCTTTACTTACAGCAAGCTTTAAGAATGCTTTTCTGTTTCCCCTAATAAACATATCAACAGATTGGTTTGTAATTGAACTTAACTGTATGCCGTCTTTATTAAAAACACAAAAAAATTTTTTAACAAAGATGACATCTTGTACATTAATTTCTAAGCATTTTCCTTCCAATATCTTAAGGCGATCTTTAGCACATGCATCCAGAGTGAGCATTTTGTTAAGGGTTATTTCTAAAAGTGGTGTTATCAAAATTTATATCCTACATGTAACGCAACGATCCCTGAATGTAAATTTTGATATTCACATTTTTCAAATCCAGCTTCGGACATCATGAGCTTTAGAGTTTCTTGGTTGGGATGCATGCGAATTGATTCAGCCAAATAACGATAACTTTCCGCATCCTGACAAATTAGCTTTCCTAACATTGGTAACACAGAGAAAGAATAAGCATCATATAAGGCGTGTAACGGCTTTGAAGTTACTTCTGAGAACTCTAAAATAACGACCCTGCCACCGGGTTTTAATACACGGGCCATTTCTTTTAGTGCTTGTTCTTTGTAGGTAATATTTCGTAATCCAAATGCTATTGCGATTCGGTCGAAGGTATTATTTAAAAAAGGCAACGTTTCTGCATTGGCTTGCACAAATGATACAGGCTTTACCACCCCAGCATTAAGTAGTCGTTCTCGTCCTTTGGCAAGCATGGCTTCATTGATATCTACTAAGATTACTTTACCAGAATTGCTAATTTTTTTAGCAAAATGCTGTGTTAGATCTGCAGTACCCCCCGCTAGATCCAAAATCCAGTGATTCGGGCGTACCATACAGCGGGCTATCACAAACCGTTTCCATAAGCGGTGTAAGCCAAAAGACATTAAATCGTTCATTAAATCGTAGCGCTCGGCAACAGAATGAAAAACAGCAGCTACGCGTTTGGTTTTTTGCTCTGCTGCAATCGGTTGATAACCGAAATGTGTGGTTTTTTCCGACACGCCTCACCCTTTTTTAGCCGAATTTTTAGAAGGATAGCACTATCGTGTTTCTCTGGAAACTATTGTTTTAATTAGCAAGCAATATCATGGCTGTTTATTATGGTAGCACCTGCTTTTTTCATGTTCTCGATTGCTGTCTCTATATCGCCGGAACTTTTATTAATGCCAAAACAACCGTCTAAAATAACAGAAGTTTTAAAATCAAGTTGGATTGCATCTAACACGGTATATTGTACGCAATAATCGGTTGCCAAGCCTAAGATATATAAATGCTTCACATTTTGATTGCGTAAATATAAATCGAGTTCTGTACTTTTATTATGCATGTTATCAAAAAAAGCACTATAACTGTCTATATTTGGATCAGTACCCTTGTAAATGATTTTACGGATTTTATCTATGCGAAGCTGTGGATGAAATTCGGCCCCTTTTGTTTCTTGTACACAATGGATGGGCCATAATATTTGAGATAGGCCATTTAATTCCACGATATCAAATGCCTTGTGAGAAGGGTGATTTTCAGAAAAACTTTTATGATTCTTAGGATGCCAATCTTTAGAAGCAATAATAAGTTCAAAGTGATCTTGTATTTGATTCGCTAAGGGGAAGATTGCATTGGCTTTTGGCACCCCAAGGGCACCTCCTGGGAAAAAATCATTTTGCAGATCAACCAATAAAAGTGCTTCCACAGTTTTTACTGAGCGGCTCGCTTCATCGATTCGAAAAATATTCCGTTTGTTTTGGTTTCACGTAAGCGCTCTAATAGAAACTCCATGGCAGCCAAGTCGTCCATAGGGTGCAATAATTTTCTTAAGATCCATATCTTTTGCAAGTCTTCTGGTTTGGATAATAACTCTTCTCTTCGAGTACCAGAGCGAGCAATATTAATAGCAGGATAAACGCGCTTTTCTGCAATACGACGATCAAGATGTAACTCCATGTTACCGGTGCCTTTGAATTCTTCAAAGATCACTTCATCCATTTTGGAACCTGTATCTATTAATGCTGTTGCAATAATGGTTAAACTGCCACCTTCCTCAATATTACGAGCAGCACCAAAAAAACGTTTTGGTCTATGAAGAGCATTAGCATCCACGCCCCCGGTTAATACTTTTCCAGAAGGTGGAATAACCGTATTATGTGCGCGTGCCAATCGTGTAATCGAATCTAATAAGATAACAACATCTCGTTTGTGTTCAACCAATCGTTTTGCACGTTCAATAACCATTTCTGCAACTTGGACATGTCGGCTTGCTGGTTCATCAAAGGTACTGGCAATCACTTCTCCGCGTACAGAGCGTGCCATCTCTGTTACTTCTTCAGGGCGTTCATCAATCAGCAATACAATTAAATGGCATTCAGGGTGATTTACTGCAATGGAATGCGCAATGTTTTGCAGCATAACAGTTTTACCCGCTTTAGGAGGGGATACAATTAAACCACGTTGCCCTTTTCCAATAGGTGAAACTAAATCAATCACTCGGCTAGTAATGTCTTCTGTACTGCCGTTACCCACTTCCATAATAAGGCGTTCATTGGCGTGTAAGGGGGTGAGATTCTCAAAGGCAATTTTATTGCGTGTTATTTCAGGCGGTTCAAAATTAATTTCGTTTACTTTTAATAATGCAAAATATCGTTCCCCTTCTTTAGGGGGGCGGATCTTGCCATGAATTTCATCGCCTGTTCTAAGGCTAAACCTACGAATTTGGCTAGGAGAGACATAAATATCATCGGGACCTGCAAGATAAGAGCTGTCCGCAGAGCGTAGGAAACCAAAGCCATCTTGCAAGATTTCGAGTACACCATTGCCATAGATATCTTCGCCGCGTTTAGCATGCGCTTTTAAGATGGCGAATATCACCTCTTGCTTTCTGGCACGAGCAACATCGTCGATGCCAAAAGTGTGAGCGATTTCCAATAATTCAGTGGGGGATTTTTGTTTCAATTCAGTTAAGTTCATAACAAGATTTAATTTCGTTGGTTGATATTGAAGGGATGAGACTTAGACTTAATCCATTTCTTCTCTTTTGCCTTTGAATTTTAGGTCGTATCCTCAATGTATTATTTAGAAACGAATAAACGCTTTTTTGTATTGCGCCTAGCCTAACATTCGACATCTTTGCAAAAGGTACAGTATAGATAAAGCGTCATTATTGTTTAACTTAAATAGTCTATCACCAATTTTGAAGTTTGAACAGTCTACCATTATTTTTGCGAAATAAATTAGATGTGACTGTCTAAAAAGTCAGATAATTGGCTTTTGCTTAAGGCGCCTATTTTACTGGCAACCACTTTACCACCCTTATATAAAATAAGTGTGGGGATCCCTCGTACCCCATATTTTACTGCAATGGCGTTGTTTTCATCGACATTCAGCTTTAATACTTTAACCTTGCCGGAGTAATGGGAAGCAATCTCTTCTAAGATGGGGGCTATCGCCTTACAAGGGCCGCACCAATCTGCCCAGAAATCGACTAAAACAGGGGTTTCGGCTTGTAATACGTCAGTATCAAAAGAATCTTCATTAACAGCTTGTAATACATTGCTCATAAATTAAATAATCTCCTCGGGTATTTAAGTTCACTATTTTGCTTCATAGTTTAGCTTAAATGAAGGAGTAAATCTTAAATTTTAATTGTATTTCCTCACAAGCCTTTGGCTTTGGTGCTGAGTTTGTGATTTTAATTTCTTAAAAAACAAAGGGTTAGTTAATCGTTTTGGGTGGAAAGCCTGTAATACGGGGGCTCTTGGCGTTCCAACTTCGGGGTGATAGAATGGCAGTAGAGAGTTGGAAGTTAGGATATATTATAAAGATGACGACTCTAAATACAGCCTTACAAGTTATTCACTCCCAGCTGCCGATTGGCAGCATAGAAGCCTATATTCAACGGGTTAACGAAGTACCTTATTTAAGCCCGGAAGAAGAATATCATTTAGCTTTACAATACCAAGAACAGGGCGATCTAAAAGCTGCTCAAAAGCTGGTTTTGTCCCATTTACGCTATGTTGTACGAGTGGCACGAGGTTACTTAGGCTATGGGCTACCCTTAGGAGATTTAATCCAAGAAGGGGCAGTTGGCTTAATGAAAGCTGTGAAGCGGTTTGACCCTAAAGTAGGTGTGCGATTGGTTTCATTCGCTGTTCATTGGATCAAAGCAGAAATACATGAGTTTATCTTGCGAAATTGGCGTATCGTAAAAGTGGCAACCACTAAAGCACAACGTAAATTATTTTTTAATTTACGAAGCATGAAACAAGGATTGGATACAATGAATCCA
>CADEGZ010000089.1 GCA_902827015.1 uncultured Pseudomonadota bacterium | reverse complement strand
TTACTACCAGCATGGAGTGTCTCAATAATCTTTTGCTTCATTTGGACCCATAAGAAGCAAAAGATTATTGAGACACTCCATGCTGGTAGTAACAATCACGTCTATAGGATTGTGGCGCCATGTTGTTAGTTTTTCAACTATATCAATAGTGGGCAGGGTTCGCTGGTAAACTTCTACCAGTTCGACAATCGCGCCGCGTTCTTTTAAGGTTTGATTTAATAAAGGACGGCCACCATTGCCCCGAAAAATAAAGATCTTTTTTGCCTTAATTGTTTGAAAGATTTTAAGTTGTAGTAAAGATTCTGTTTCATAAGGCGGAAACTTAGGAACAATAACCGAATCAACATGGTGTTGTTGTAATGCTTCTGCTGTTCCAGGACCAATTGCTGCCCATTGAATAGAAGGTAGTGGGTGCCAATGTTGTTTGATGACATTCATGCCAAAATGAACTGCAGCACGACTGATAAATATGGCAATATGTGCTGTATTTAATTTTTGAATAGTAAGTGCTAATGTTTGCTGGTGTGGTGTAGAGCGGATCTCAATAGTGGGTAGAAGCTCTGGGATAGCATTTAAATTTTTTATTTTTTGAGAAAGTCCTTCTGCAACATAAGCTGGTCGTGTTATTAGTACCCTCAAAAGCCCCCCTCGTTAATAACATGCATCAATAATTTTTTTTGCCCCTTTTGCTAGTAATTGTTCAACAACTTGTTTGCTAATTGCAAGCACTTCTTTAGAGGTTCCTGTCGCATTTGCTTTTAAAAGTAGCTGGCCATCTGGGCTTCCTACCATACCTTGTAAGTGTATTAGTCCTGTGGGAGTGATAGTTGCAAAAGCAGCAATGGGTAGTTGGCAACCGCCACCTAAAGCCGCACTCATACTCCTTTCGGCAAGAATACAGTGCGCAGTTGGTAAATGGTGTAAAGGAGCCATTAATTTTTTTGTTGCCTCATCTTCTGTACGGCATTCTATGCTAAGAGCACCTTGTCCAGCAGCAGGCAGCATAGTTTCTGGGGAAAAATATTCTACAATACGATGGGTTAATTGAAGACGTTTTAGTCCAGCAACAGCTAAAACAATGGCATGGTATTCGCCTTTATCCAATTTTTGTAACCGAGTATCAATGTTACCGCGCAACATTTTGAGTTGTAGATCATTTCTTAAGGCGTAAAGTTGTGTTTGACGTCTTAAACTTGAAGTGCCAACCACTGCTTTCGAGGGTAACTCGTTAAGTTGGCACAAATCTAAGGATATCAGAGCATCTCTAACATCTTCTCTTTCTAAGATGGCAGCAATTTCTAGTCCTGCTGGTAATTCGGCAGGCATGTCTTTTAAAGAATGAATGGCGATATCAGCCTCTTTATTTAAAAGACACTCTTCGAGTGCTTTAACAAAAAGTCCTTTACCTCCTATTTTAGTCAAAGCAGTCTCAAGGTTTTTATCGCCTTCAGTGGTAATTCCCATAATCGTTATTTCGAGTTCAGGATATAATTGCTGAAGTTGTGTTTTAACAAAATTGGCTTGCCATAAGGCTAAGGCACTTTTTCTGGAAACAATTCTTACAGCTTTCTTCATTAAACAATTTTTCCCTTTCTAATAACTTTCTGATACTTTTTTTGCGTTATACCCTTCACCCTTGAATTTTATGTCTTTAGCAGGTATTTAAGCAAAGACTTTTTTGGTTGACGTTAAGGGAGGAATAAATATAGAATTTTATATTATGTCTATACCAAAAAAACAGCAAAAACTTAAGCCAGTTTCGCCTGATAATAGAGAAGCTCAAAGAAAAGAGCAGGAGCTAGAACAAGAATATGAAGAAGTAAGGCTGCTTAAAAAGCAGCAAAGTGAGCTAACCAATGAAGATCTGGAAAATTGCCTCCCCGAGCCCTGTCTTACAGTCGAAGTCAAATTGATTGAGCAGTTAGAGGAGTGTATGTCTGCTTTACTTAGTGTGATTAGTATTGAAGGTGAGGCAAAAATAGCAGCAATCTCACCTGAACCTTCGAATAGAAATATAAAAGCCCTAACACAACAACCTATAAGTCCTGCTATTTTAACCAACTACAACAGTATGAGATTAAATAATATTGTGACTACAACTTTGCAAACGGAGCCACAACAACCTACTGTTCATCAAAAATCGCCCAGCAAACCGCAAAATTTCTAACTATCAAGATGAAGGGATGCAATCTAGTGGCAAATGTAACAAGCTTGGCCAGTATTTTTCCCAGTTTTTGTGATGTGTAACGTCTTCTAGCACCATTCTTTTAGCACAGGAGCTGCCTAATTTTCTTATTTCGTTTACAAATATTTCTGAAACAAAAGGAGGAACAACAACATCTTCTTTCCCTGCAAAGTGATATTGGGGGAGAGTTAGGATCTGAGGGATAGCCGATCTTGGATTAAGGGAATCTTGTAAAGGAGGTGTGTTGTGATATTGGCTTAATAGTGTGTGATCAAGATCACCTGCCACTGTTCTTAAAGTAACAACGTCGTTTCTTCTTGCAGCCACTAAAACAGCAATAGCAGCACCACCAGAAAAACCAATTAAGTGTATTTCTTTTGCGCCAACTTTCTCTTTTAGTTTTTCAATGGCTTTATCCATGGATTGAATCACTTGTTCAGAAAAACGCGCATGCGACCAAATTCGAGGATGGCAAGCATTATCTAGATAAAAAGGCGTATATTGGCAAGGTCTTGCAAGATAAGCGACATTTGCAGCATTTGTGTGCAACACTGCTAATTTTAAGGCCATAGGATCGATTGGAGTTGGGTTAGAAGAAATTTGTTGTGTTGCTGTTACCGATCGGCCATCACCTTCTATGTAGACAATTAAGGGTTCCAGTGGTGTTTGGAATTTTTGATAGCTTGTTAAAATAAAAGGATTTGTTTTAATCAGCTGTTTTTGAAAACCATGAGTATTGGCAATTTGTTGAGCATTTTCATTTAGATCTTTTTGCAGTTTAATGGGGTCCTTAAACAAACAACCACATAATTGACCCATCAACAAAGATATCAGTAATAATCTTAATCCTTTTTGGCGCATCTTAAATTCCTAATATAGACTGTTTAATAGGATATACACTAAAACCAGGGAGGTAGGGAAGTGTGCCTAAAAATTGCCGTTTTTTTAGTTTTTATGCTCGCCTCTTTAGCTTTAATCAAATAAAGCTTTTTGCTTGGAATTACGCAGAAGCAATATGAACATTTTTCTAATAAGACCGCTTAAGAATTTTCCAAAAATAATTGGGTTAGTTTTATTTTTAATTTCTTCCTTGTCAGAAGCTGCGATTTTTACTGTTACTCAAGCAAATGATGCGGGAGCAGGCCCGGGTACTTTAACCTGGGCCATAAATCAGGTAAATGCCAGTCCGGATCTTACTAATACCATTAATTTTAGTCCGCTTATTGGTGGCAATACCGTAACGTTAACAGCCAATTTGCCTGCCATTACCAATACAAATACTGTGAATATTAATGGATCTGGTGTGGCAGGCTTGATTATTTCTGGTGGGGGAGCCCATACAGCATTTCAGGTTAACGGGGTAGGCAGTACAGTTAATTTTTCATCATTAACGATTCATCAAGCGCTTAATCAAGCGCCAAATGGCGCGGGAGGAGGCAATAATCCTGGAGGAAATGCTTTAGGAGCAGCTATTTCTGCTGCGAATGGGGCTAATGTGACTACCACAGATGTTGTATTAACCAATAATGTGGCTACTGGAGGTAATGGAACTTCTGTTGGTGGACCAGCGGCAGGCGGAAATGCAGAAGGTGCTGGGATTTATGTTGCCCAAGGAGCTACATTGAGTGTCCAAAATGCGAATGCTTCTACGGCCACCGTTGGTAATGCGGTAAATGGCGGAGCTGGCGCTGGAGGGGGGGCGAATGGAGTCGCTCAAGGTAGCGATCTTTATATAGGTAATGGTGTTAATGTGCTTTTCAGTGAAGAAAATGGGCTTACACAAACACTGGTGGGTACAGTCGCAGGCCCGGGGGGAATTACCAAGCAAGGGGCAGGTACTTTACTGTTACAAGGCGCTAACACTTATGCAGGTGGTACGACTGTTTCACAAGGTGTATTACAAGGAGATGCCACGAGTCTGCAGGGGCTTATTACCAATAATGCTTCTGTGGTTTTTAATATACCTGCTAATGGAGGTGTGGCAGCGAATCAAACGTATGCCAGTGTTATTAGCGGGACGGGTAGCGTAACCGTGCAAGGCGTTGCTAACTCAATACTCATTTATGGTAACAATAATACTTATACAGGCGGTACTTCTATTGGCACTATTACTTTACAAATGGGTGTTGCAAATGCCTTGCCAGCCACTGGTGCCGTTACCTTTATTAACCAAAATGCAAGCTTAAATCTTAACAATTTTGACCAAACCATTGGTGATTTGAGTGGACAAGGTGGCATTTCGTTGGGAACAGCTACTTTAATGTTGGGGACAGCGAATAATACCACCTATGCGGGCATTATTCAGGGTGCTGGTGGCAGTGCGCTTATTAAACAAGGCACTGGTAATTTAATGTTAACCGGTGCCAATACTTTCCCTGGTCTTACTACGATTACTGGAGGTACTGTAACGTTAGGTGCTAACGGTTCATTGGCGGGTCCTGTTCGAGTAAATGCGACAAGCACTTTGCAAGCGGGTGGTGGAACTTTAGGTGCGAATCAGGCTATAACCGGAGATGGCAGTACAACCACCACACTTTTGGTAACTGGGGCGTTTGCGCCTACAGGGCTTATCCAAAATATTGCTAATATTACCGTGCAAAATGGTGGCGGATTAACGTTGAATATGAATAGCTTGCCGACAGGGTTTACAAATTTTAGCGTACAAACTGGTGGAACAGTAACAGTAGGGGTAGGGGCAGGTAATTTAACAATTCCTGCGGGTGCAACTTTAAACATGGCAGGAACGCTAACAACGAACGGTCAAGCTTTGGCAAATAACGGTAATATTATCTGGGGAGGGGGCGCAATTACTGGGACTATATTAGGAGGCGCTGCTTCTTCCTTAACGATTACCGGAAATACTACCACCACCAATCCAATCACCAATGTTACAACAATTAATGTAACGGGTGGTATCTTAACGGTTGGCAGTGCTATTACTGGCTTTAATAATTTTAATATTGGTAGTGCAGGCAGTGTCACTCTGAATAACGCATTAAATATAGATGGTGCCACTTTGGTGGCAACAGGGCCTATAACCATTGGAAACAATATTATTAGTGGTAATGCAGCTTCTATATTCACCATTGGGAGTCCTTTTACTGCTTCAACAGCAATTACGAGTGTGGGCACTATCAATGTAGTCAGTGGAGGCTCTTTTGTGATGGGGGCATCGCCCACTGGTTTTAATAATTTTAATATTCAAAATGGAGGCTCTGGTATTTTAAATGTGGCTTTAACACTACCGGCGAATTCAACATTTACTATGGCAGGTAGTTTGAATATGAACGGTAATACGATTACAGGAAATCCCGGATCCGTGTTGACTTTTAGTAATAGTTTTTCAGCCACCAGCTTAATTAGTAATGTTCCAACCATTAACATTAATGGCGGTACTTTTACAGCCAATACGGTTCCTACAGGCTTTACTGCATTGAACATTGGACAAAACGGTGTATTGGCGTTGGGCGTAGATTTTACAATTCCTGCAAATGCCACATTAACCAATGCAGGCTCATTGAATATGGGAGGCTTTAATCTTTGGGCTCAAACCGGTGCTATTTTGGCCATTAATGGTGGTACTTTGATAACCAGTGGTACGATTGCGCCTGTATCAGGGGCTGGTGGTTATTCGATAAGTGTTGCTAATAATGGTGTTTTAGCGGTAAATAATGCGGTATCGGGATATAACAGCTTTTTGATAGCAAACGGCGGTACAGTTTCTTTAAATAGTGGTGGGAGCTTGTTAAATTTAATTACTTTGAGTGGGGGCGGTATTTTAAATGCAAATGGAGGTTCCTCTAATAATATAACAGGCCTTGGTACAGTCAATGTCAATAGTGCTTTTAATCCGACTGGAACCATATCAGTGGGGAGTATTAATGTAAATTCAGGTGGAGCTTTAACGGTTAGTAATCCTATCACCGTGGCTAATGGTTTAACGGTAAATTCTGGTGGTATTTTGTATTTAGATAATGATGTGATGGGCTCGTTAAATAATATGGGGACTCTAGTACACAGTGAAAATGTCGTTCGTAATATTTCGGGTAATTTTGTCCAAGCAGGTACTCTGAATGTTTCATTAACCGATACTGGTGAATTTAGCCAGTTCCGGGTAGCCGGAAATACCACGCTGAATGGTGGAACGATAGCCGTTACTTTGCCAAGTGGTGGGGCGACCATTAATAATAATGATACTTTTAATATTTTAACCACCAATGGTCAGTTAAATGTAACACAATTGCCAACAGTTTCTGCGCCATCCTCTTTAATATTAAGCTTTGCACCGGTGGCAACTGCAAATGGTCTGCAATTGGTTGCAAATCGTAAAACAATTTCTTCTGTGAATACTGTTCCTGCTTTTAATGGCTTAAGTACGGTTTTAGATACGCTTCGCTCTTTAAATAATGCCAATAATTTTATGCCGTTGTTTGGTGCATTGGACACGCAGAGCACCCCTGCTGCGTTTGAACAATTACTTGCTCAATTGGTGCCTGAAGGTGTTAATGGTGGTACGACTCAGGGAAGTATTGCGGCACAAGAACTGGTCAGTCAAAAGATTTTTGATCGAACAGCAACATTGCGCGCTGCCTATGCTGCAGGAGATATGGCAGAAGAGCAGGGAACTTATGGGCCAATGGTTTTTGGTAATACCGCCAAACAACAAATGAGAAACGGCGTACCCGGTTATACAACTGCAACAGGAGGGTTTGGAATTTTAGCCGATGCACCTGTATCTCGATTTTTACGCGTGGGCGGTGCTGTTAGTTATGCCGGAACATCTGTGAAACGTGGTGATTCAACAGGCTCGAATACCTCTATTATGAGTTTTCAAGGGGCATTTTATACCAGCTCAGCTTATGGGCCCTTATTTTTGGATACCTTAATATCTTTAGCTTACAATAATTACCAAGGAAAACGAAACATTTTAGCATTAAGTCAAACCGCCACTTCGAAGTATCAAGGCACACAATACGGATGTAAAGTGATGGGAGGATTTTCATTGCCATTTTATGGAGTAGAAGCTTCTCCTCTGGCAAGTTTACAAGTTGTACGTCTTAGTCAAGGAAGTTATACCGAACAAGGGGCTTCTAGTGCTAATCTATCGGTAAGTTCACGCCAATTAACCGCTAGTGAAGTCGGGTTAGGTGTTAAAGTGGCAGAAACCAGTCAAGCAGACGATTTCTTACCTGAAATTCATGTATTATATATTCAAGATGTTAAGGTACCAAATTTGCAAGTGACTTCTACCTTTACAGGGGGCGGAGGAGCGTTTGTTTCAACTGGGCCAACTCCTCCTAGGAGCGGCGTTAATGTGGGCGGAAGCATTACTACTTTGTTATCAGAAAACTTTTTAATTGTGGGTAATTATGATCTGGAATCTAGAAAATCTTATACGAGTCATTCCGCCTCATTGAAATTTAAATACATGTTTTAATTAACTAACAAAAATATCCTGTTATTCCCCGAGAAATAATTTTTTGAATATTGTTCCTAAGATTAAAGCGCTACATAAATCAATTACACTGTTTCAAATAAATACGCTTTTATGGCTTTAACACAAGCCGCCTCAATTTCGGAGGAATTAAAGTTCTTTGCTTGATTTTCAATGATAATACAAAGTTTTCCAAATTTATCTTGTCGGAAAGAGATAATAGGTTGATTGTTCATTGTCAAAAAAGTGGGCTCAGTAGATTTATATAAGTTGGGTTTTCCTTGAGCAATGAGTCTTTTTAAAATAGTGGCAGCGGGCAAAGAACGTCCGACTTTTTCTGTCTGGATAATGTCAGCTTCTTTTTTAATGCAGTTGTAAGCGTCTTGTTTTTTAAGTAGTTTTGACAAACTATAAGCGTGTTTAATTGGAATATCTAGTTTAGTGTGGAAAAGAGTTCTGATCCATTCATGTTCAAAGATTTCAGCAGCCTTGATCATTTTTGAGATGGTTCCTTGCGATAGCCCCATCGCTTCAGCCATTTCCGTTTGATTCTTAAATATGCCTGACTTCATTTGCTGCGAAAAGGAACAGGCTCTTTCGAAATCAGAAATGTCTTTTGAATCGGCGTTTTCTGTATGCATGAGTATCATGCAGGTCTTATCATCCGCCTCGGTAATGCGCGCCAACAGTTTTTGATTGGGGATTTGGGAACAAACAAACCATCGGCGTACACCATAGATAATTTCAAAATCATGTTCAGAGTTGTCTTTGATCTTTCTAATAAGTACTGGCTCTAATTGCTGGTTCTTTTGGATGGATAATATTAAATCTAAGCAGCGTTCTTTGGTTAGCCATGCGATATCACGATTATGAAATTTCCATGGTTTGCATCGAGCGGGATCAATTGAAAAAATTCGAATTTCATCAGGATTTTTTGATAGGCTGGTGGAAGCGTTAGACGAAACAGGATCGTTAGCATGTGTGTGTGAAGGTGTAGATTGGCCTTTTTGTGGAGATTCTTCATTAAACAAAGTCATTT
>CADEGZ010000088.1 GCA_902827015.1 uncultured Pseudomonadota bacterium | reverse complement strand
CAAGCGAAGTTATTAGCAAGCGAGCAAATGAAACAGCGCATGGAACAAGCAGAAAATCGTCGTAATTTAGTCGGGAGTGGAGATCGTTCAGAGCGGATCCGAACTTATAACTTTCCTCAGGGGCGTGTGACTGATCATCGAATTAACTTGACGATTTATAAGTTGCCAGAAATTTTGGAAGGAGACCTTTCCCCAGTTATTGATCCTTTAATTCATGAACATCAGGCGGACCAATTGTCCTCTATTAATGATAAAATAGTAGGATAGGTTTTGGATATACAAACTATTTTACAAGTTGGTCAAACAGTTTTATGTGACGGCCAACCAGCCGCCTTACCGCAAGTGCGTTTGGAGGCTGAGGTACTTCTAGCCCATACCTTAGGCGTATCCCGTGAGTATTTATACACCAGGCCTTTACAGTCCATAAAGGGATCCGAAAAGCGACAATTTGAAGATTTAATAACACGCCGTTTTCAAGGTGAACCCATTGCTTATTTAATAGGGTGTAAAGAATTTTGGTCTTTACCTTTGATGGTTTCTAACGAAGTATTGATCCCGCGTCCAGAGACAGAACTTTTAGTGGAGCAAGCATTAGAGTGTCTTAGTAAAGATCGACAGGGGATCCGTGTTTTGGATTTAGGGACAGGTAGTGGTGCAATTGCGCTTGCTTTAGCGGTTGAGCGGCCTGATTGGCAGATTGTTGCAGTAGATAAAAAGGAGGCGGCTTTAAATATTGCCAGAAAAAATGCCAAAAATTTGGCGGTTACCAATGTTGAATTTTATCAAAGTGATTGGTTCAATTATTTTGGTGATGATCACCTGCATTTTGATATTATTGTTAGTAACCCGCCTTATATAGCGTCTTATGACGTTCATTTAGAGCGTGGAGATTGCCGATATGAGCCAAAAGAAGCATTGATTGCTGGTGAAAAAGGTTTACAAGAACTAAAGTTTATTATTTTTCATGCCATTAATTACCTAGCACCAAAAGGTTGGCTTATTTTGGAACATGGCTTTGATCAGGCTTTGGCTTTAAAGGATTGGATGCAGTTTTGTCATTTCAAAGAAGTGAAATCCTTTCAGGATCTGGCGGGTTTAGATCGTGTCGTGATGGGTCATCAGTAGTTATCTGTGATGAATAGGCCACAAACCTAAGGATGGTATGAGTCACCTCAAGTTTAGAAAATAATTTTTAAAGTTCTTATGATCATTGCCGACATTGTTAAGTGTGAAACTATGGAATTTGGAATTATCCATAGCCCAAGGAGGATTAGGAAAAATAACATGTGCTTAGAGATGTTGTTAACAGGATGTTAAAGTCTCCAGATTGCATGATCAAGTAATTTGAGAATGCGCGTTTGTTTGACAGTTAACGTTAATTGAGAGGATGTGGATAATGAAACAGATAGCAAAAAGTCTAGTAATAGCGGGAGCTATAGTGGCCGCAAGTAGTGTGAGTGCGGACATGATGGCAGATTTTAACCCATATATCGGCGCTGATTATTATCAAGCGTGGATGAAACCAAAAGGCGATTATAATCAAGTTCTTCCCAAAGATTTTCCAGGTGCAACATTGTACGTTGGTACTAAATTCCATGAAAATTTTGGTGTTGAATTAGGGTATGATTGGTCAGCTCAAAAGAAGAAAGATTTTAATTTGCCAGCTAACGCCAACTTTTTTGGTACCGTGCAAAATGCGTTTTCAGGTACTGCTAAGGTTCGTCGTACTGGAGGGCACTTGGATTTAGTTGGCTTTTTGCCAGTTGCAGAGTGCTTTGACCTTATAGGTTCTGTTGGTTTTGGTTGGGTTCAAACTAAAATTGACACTGGTACAGTTACAAACGCTAATGTTTCCCGACGTGGCTCAGCAGTAAACTCCCTTTCCGGAAAAGGTCGTGGTGTTTTCCGAATCGGTGTTGGCGGAAGCTATATGGTAACGGAAATGATTGGTCTTCGGGCCAAATTAGGATGGGAAAGTACCTCTAGCTTGCGTGTTAATGGCAACCAAAACTTCACAACTCTTGGAATGCCAAACAATCCATATAAAGGTACGACCTCATTGACTCTTGGTGCATTTGTCAAATTCTAAATAGATTTTGACGAATAAAAGAAAGGCCTGACTTGTTTTTTTTTAAGTCAGGCTTTTTTTTATTCTGGAGCTTATTAAAAAAGAGTGATATTATGGGTATATGCTATTGACAGGATGTCATAAAGCTTTTAAATTGCATGCTCAAGTGATTGAGAATACATGTTTGTTTGACAATTAACGTTAATTGAGAGGATGTGGATAATGAAACACATAGCAAAAAGTTTAGTTGTTGCAGGAGCTATGATAGCCGCCGGCAGTGTGAGTGCGGACGTACTAGCTGATTTAAACCCCTATATCGGTGCTGATTATTATCAAGCATGGATGAAACCAAAAGGGGATTACACTAAAATTCTTCCCAAAGATTTCCCTGGTGCAACATTGTACGTTGGTACTAAGTTCCATGAAAACTTTGGAATTGAATTGGGGTATGATTGGTCAGCTCAAAAGAAGAAGGACTTTAATTTAGCAAAAGGTTCTACCCTCTTTTCTACTGGTGCCGCGGGACTTACCAATCCTGTTTCTGGTAGTGTAAAAGTACGTCGTAGTGGTGCTCATATTGACTTAGTTGGCTTCTTACCTGTTGCAGAGTGTTTTGACCTTATAGGTTCTGTTGGGTTTGGTTGGCTTCAAACTAAGCTTACCACCTCTGCTGTTAGTACATCGGCAACTTCTCAGCATACTTCTGCGGTCAATTCTCTTTCTGGGAAAGGACGCGGTGTTCTGCGAGTTGGTGTGGGCGGAAGCTATATGGTAACAGATATGGTTGGTCTTCGAGCTAAATTAAGTTGGGAAAGTACTTCCAGCTTACGTGTTAATGGTAATGGATATTTCACAAGTTTAGCTTTTGGCCAAAATCCATATAAATCTACGACTGCATTAGCAATCGGTGCATTTGTTAAGTTCTAATTTAGAACTTTTTAAATGCAAAAAAACCTGGCTTGGAAACAAGCCAGGTTTTTTTTTGTCCTAGATTTTTATTTTCAACTATATTGAAGTGTGTATTGAATATAAATGATTTTAGAATTTAGGATCCTAAATATTTTGAAGGATCTTATACGGGAAGTAATATTTATTAAGAGTCGTGGTAATTAAAAAGGGGGATAAGGGACAGTCCATGAAATCCATTAGAGGCTTAGTAATATTAGGGATGGTAGTTAGTGCAGGCAATGTTAATGCAGAAATCATGGTGGATTTAACTCCTTATATAGGAGCGGAGTATTCGCAGATTTGGATGAAAGGACGAGGAAATTGGAGTGATGTCTTTCCAAGGAGAGGTTTTTCTGGTGGGGGAGTATACGTTGGTAGTAAGTTCCACAGAAATTTTGGTGTTGAACTTGGATACGATATTTCAACACGTAAAAAACGAGATTGGGAATTGTTTCCTGGAATACCTTTTTTTAATGGTGTTACCACAGAGAAAATCAATGCAAGAACCACTGTCCGGCGTCATGGTGGGCACATTGATTTAATTGGTTTTCTACATATTACAGAATGCCTTGAATTTATAGGAAGCGCGGGTGTTGGATGGGTTAAACCAAAGGTCTTTATATCGACCGTTCTTTCATCAAATGGTTTGGCTTCGTCTTCTTTGGTTGCCAAGGGTTTAACAAATATTTCTAGTAGAGGGCGAGGGGTTTTTCGTTTAGGTTTTGGCTTAAGTTATATGGTTACTGAAGTGGCTGGTGTTCGTACTAAATTTAGTTGGGAAAATACAAAAACATTGCGTATTAATGGTAATCAAACTTTTTATAATTTAGCTTTTGATGTAAGTGGGTTTAAGAGTTCAACTGCTGTATCGTTAGGTGGCTTTCTACGGTTTTAAAATTTTGGGAGTCAAGGATGATGAAATGGATCAAAATCGTTTTTTTATTAATATTCTCAGTTGTCTCTCTTAATATCTATGCGGCAGACGATGACGATTATCATGAGGGGGCTTCTCGCCCTATTGATTATGATACTTATGGTGGATTTAATTATAAACAAAATTGGATAAAACCCAAAGGGGATTGGAAACAGCTTTTTGTAGGCGCACCACCTGGTTTTGATGTTTATTTAGGTTGGCGCTTTGTACCTTATTTTGGTGTAGAGTTGGGATATGAATGGACAACAAATAAACCTAAAACCATTATTATACCTAATAATGGTTCTTTCTTTGGTGTAGTAAATAATACTGGACAGGATCTATCACTAACTGGAAGGCTTCGTTTTAAAACCGGGCATGTTGACTTAAATGCGTTTATTCCTTTTAGGTTTGACGAGATAACACCAGAAGGCATTGTTTCTCTTGGAGTCGCAGGGATGAAATCTGGTATAAGAATTACGACGGCAAATGGCACTGATAATAGTGTTGTTGGCACAGCAACTGATACCTTTACACCTTCTTTTACTACCATTGAAGGCAGGTCGCATGCGGTTTTTCGAGTTGGTTTGGGACTACAGACATTAGTGTTCGAGAAGGTAGGAGTGCGTATCTTATGGCGTTTTGAAAATACTTCCGTTTTAAGAGCCAGAAATAGTACGATTACTTATTCACCAGCCACACGAGATATGTTTCATAATAGTCAAAGCTTAGCTTTAGGATTATTTTTGAAATTTTAATTGTCCACGTGGTAGTGCTTCAATACTATTACGTGAACATTAAATTAGTTGTTCCATTCTAAACAGTTTACTGTCGTGATCCTAAGTCTGCGTCTTCTTTAGTTCCTTTTATTTGATGTGTCATTTCGTCGCATAGCACTAATTTCCCATTTTGGATTTGGAACAACGCAATTACTTTGGCAATAACTTCACTACCATCTTTTTTCTTTGCATGTACCCAATGAATGGTACATACTTTGTCACCTTCTGCTACCATATGCTCGAAGGTTATTTTAATGTCTGAAATCACTTTCTTCTGAGCCAGGCGATGTTTAAGTATGTCATCATAGCCCATCGTTTTTCCATCTACCCATTGAGTATAATTTTTTGAATACTTTTTAGGGATAAGTTTTGTGAAATCAGTTGTTGGATCTTCATACATTTCTTTAAATAATGTTCTCAACCATTCTTTATTTTTTTCTTCTTGGGCTTTCTCCTTTGCTATATTATTTGGAGCAACCTCTGCAAAAACGCTAGTACCAATTCCTAAAGTAATTGATAAAATTAAAGTAACTATGAACTGTTTTTTAAGCTTCATATAAACTCTCCTACTTAATATAAGTTAAGGTCCCAATTTGTGTTTTAGGATCTCGTTTACTTGCTCTGGGTTTGCTTTTCCTTGACTTGCTTTCATAACTTGTCCTACGAAAAAGCCAAATAGCTTGTCTTTTCCGCTTTTATAATCGGCAACTTGATGGGGGTTTTTAGCAATTACTTCATCAATAAGAGCTTCAATAGCGGTTGTGTCGGTAACTTGTTTTAATCCTTGTTTTTCAATAATGGTATCCACATCTTCTTTTTCACATAAAAGTTTTTCAAAAATGGTTTTAGCAATTTTACCAGAGATGGTTTTGTCGTGAATACGTCGAATAAGGCCACCCAATCGCTCTGGGCTAATAGGGCTTTCAGTAATATCAAGATTGGTCTTGTTTAAAGCACCTAGTAGATCAACCATCACCCAATTTGCACACAATTTAGGTTCACTTTGATAAGAAGCTTGCACTGTTTGTTCAAAAAAATCGGCCAGCTCTTTTGTTGCTGTTAGTACATTCGCATCATAAGCACTTAGGCCATAATCACGTTCAAAACGCTCAGATTTTTCTCTGGGGAGTTCTGGTAGTGTTTTACGAATCTCTTTTATAAGATCAGCACTTACAATAATAGGTAGTAGATCGGGATCTGGGAAATAACGATAATCGTTAGCTTGTTCTTTCGCACGTAACGATCGAGTCTCATCTTTGTTGGCATCATAAAGGCGGGTTTCTTGAATAACAGTGCCCCCGTTTTCTAGAATATCAATTTGTCGTTCAATTTCGTAATTAATGGCTCTTTCGACAAAGCGGAAGGAATTAACGTTTTTAATTTCTGCTCGTGTTCCAAGCTTTGTTTGGTGAGAAGGTCTTACAGAAACATTTGCATCGCACCTAAACGAACCTTCTTGCATATTACCATCGGAAATTTCTAGATACCTTATTAAAGCATGTAATGTTTTAAGATAGGCGACTGCTTCTTTAGCAGAGCGCAATTCTGGCTCAGAAACAATTTCAAGAAGAGGGATCCCAGCACGGTTTAAATCGATACCGGAAAACCCATGGAAATCCTCATGTAGCGATTTACCGGCATCTTCTTCAAGGTGAGCGCGGGTGATTCTAATTTGTTTAGTTGTATTATCTTCTAAGGTAAAAGAAAGGGAACCACCGGAAACAATCGGGAATTCATATTGACTGATTTGATAACCTTTGGGTAGATCAGGATAAAAATAATTTTTCCGTGCAAAAACAGATTTTGGTGCAATGCTTGCACCGATACTCAAGCCAAATTTAATAGCCATTTTTAAGGCAGTTTCATTTAAAACGGGAAGTACGCCAGGTAAGCCGAGATCAATGGCGCAAGCTTGAGAATTAGGCTCTGCACCAAACGCAGTGGCAGCACCAGAAAAGAGTTTGGATTTTGTTATAAGTTGAACATGAACCTCTAAACCAATTACAGTTTCCCAAGATGTATTCATTGTTATTCCTTGAAGGTCAAAGGTGTTTTTTGATGCCAATCCGTTAATTGTTGAAATTGATGGGCAATATTGAGCAACTTTCCTTCTTCAAAGTAATTGCCGATTAATTGTATGCCAATAGGGCATTGTTGCACAAAACCCCCAGGCATTGACAATGCAGGAAGACCTGCAAGATTAACGCTAATGGTATAAATATCACATAAGTACATGCTGACAGGATCTTTGGTTTTTTCTCCAATATTAAAAGCGGGGCTAGGTGTTGTTGGGCCTAAGATAACATCGACTTTAGAAAAGGCGTTAATAAAATCAGTGGTAATTAACTTGCGTACTTTTTGGGCTTGTACATAGTAGGCATCGAAATAACCGGCAGAGAGTACATAGGTCCCAATCAAAATACGACGTTTAACTTCAGGTCCAAAGCCTTCTCCTCGGGAACGTTTATAGAGATCTTCTAGGTTTTGAGGATTATCACAACGATAGCCAAAACGCACGCCGTCGTATCGGGAAAGATTAGAAGAACACTCGGCAGGTGCGATGACATAATACGTGGGAATAGCCAACTTTGTGTTGGGCAGCTCGATATCAAATACTTTTGCGCCCATTTTTTCCAATGTTTTTAATGCATTTTGTACGGCCATCTCTACTTCTGGATGTAAGCCTTCCCCAAAAAATTCTTTAGGAAGACCAATTTTAAGCCCCTCAAGAGAATTATTGAGCATGGTATTATAATTGGGAACGGGGTTATCTATGCTGGTTGAATCTTTAATATCAACACCTGCCATTGCTTGCAGTAATAAGGCGCAATCTTCTGCAGTTTTTGCAAGTGGGCCAGCTTGGTCAAGGCTTGAGGCAAAAGCTATCATGCCATAGCGCGAAACCCGTCCGTAGGTGGGCTTAAGGCCTGTTAAGCCACAAAGAGCAGCTGGCTGACGAATAGAGCCACCGGTATCGGTTCCCGTGGCCGCAGGTGTCAGATTCGCTGCAACTGCTGCAGCGGAACCTCCGGAAGATCCTCCAGCAACAAGCGCAGGATCCCAAGGATTATGAACAGGCCCATAAAAACTTGTTTCATTACTTGAGCCCATTGCAAATTCATCCATATTGGTTTTACCCAATAAAATTGTTCCAGCTTCTTTTAGTTTTGTAACGATGGTTGCATCATAAGGTGAAATAAAATTATCTAGCATTTTTGAGCCACAGCTTGTTTTAATGCCTTGGGTACAAAAAATATCTTTATGGGCAATGGGGACTCCAAGAAGCGGGGCCTTGTCTTCTTTGCGTCGTTTTTCATCTGCGATACGTGCTGCAGATAAGGCAAATTCTTCAGTGATGGTAATGAAGCTATTTAAGGTTTTATCCAATTTTTGAATACGCGCAAGATAAATTTTTGTTAACTCTTCGCTGGAACATTCACCTTTATCTAAGATCTTTAAAAGCTCAGCAATCGTTTTAGTGTGCATATACCCCTACCTTATTAAGTCTTACTCGATGACCGTAGGGACTAAGAATAGCCCCGCTGCTGTTTTGGGAGCTAAAGCCAATAAAATCTCACGTTCGTTGGTTTCTGTTATAATATCTAAACGTAGCCGTTGAATGGTATCTAAAGGGTGTGCCATGGGTTCAATGCCTTCTGTGTTAGCTGCAGAGATCTGGCCTACCATGGTAACGATTCGATTCAAGTCATCTTGTATTGAATCGTCATCTCCGGTATTTTCAACGCTTAAGCGAGCAAGGTGGGCGAGGTGCAGGATAGCTTCTCGACTAAATGACATTATGGGCCCTCCAAATATTTTTAAGCAAATAGTTTAACATAATTGGTTGTCTTGCCCAAAGTACTTGCGATTGTTAGAGTAATAGTATGAACCAATTGGGATGAAAAATATGTTTAAAGCACTACGTGGCATTTTTTCTAATGACTTGTCGATTGATCTGGGTACGGCAAATACCTTAATTTATGCGCGTAACCAAGGTATTGTGTTA
>CADEGZ010000087.1:7668-8787 GCA_902827015.1 uncultured Pseudomonadota bacterium | reverse complement strand
TGTTCAATCATATGTAGTAGGTGATTTAGTAGCAAATCTAAAGCTAATTGCTATTCAGGATGCGAAGTACATGATAAATATAACAAAGAATTGTTAGGGGAAATTGGTTGTGCTTTTTGAAAACTTATAGGCTAGTGCTGGAAATTTGGTTCCTGTAGATTTAGATTTATTTCGTCAAATTAGTCTACAAGCTTTGGTTAGAACGAAAAATCCTATCGGTATTGCCAATCAATTTGCAGCAATGATGTCTTCCTTAATGCAGCATCAAGCAGCATTAAGCAAAATTAAAGTACCTACCATTATTATTCACGGTGATCAGGATCCTGTTTTTGGGTTGGACCATGCAGAAGCTTTACATAAAGCCATTGCGAATTCAGAACTTATTATTATTTCTGGGTTGGGTCATGGTATAACCAATGCACTTTTTTACAACCCCATTATTGAAGGAATTGTAAAAGTTGCAAGTACAAATCATTAATGTATGAAGTTCAATTTATCACTCGCATTTGAATTTATTTTGGGCGGTAACATCACCCCTGGAAATATGTTTGACTTGTCTTTTTTTAATCGCGTGCATTAAATTAAGCCAATCTTTTCAAGAGTGGTAACTTAACTTAATGCAACACTTTCGGTTAGTTAATAATCAATCATGCTCCTAATGCTCGTTTTACAGGAATAGCGGTTCTGGTTCTGCTGGAACTGATGAGGTGGCAGCCGCGGCGGCTGTAGAAACATCATCAGGAGTAGCGGATCCTATTAAAAGAGCTGGGGTTGCTGTCGGTGCCGAACTTCCCAAATGCAAGCTTTCTGGTGCAGCTAGGCTCGTAGGGTTCGCAGGGGGTACTAGTGATGGTGAACCAGCAGACGAAGAATAATAGAACGTCAAAACTCCAGGGGATCCCATAGGGCGTGCACGAACACTATCACGAACACGATATAGCATCCCAAGTAAATTGGGTACTAATTTGGCAGGATCTGCTCTTTCCACATTGGTGATAAGATTGTGCAGACGTGGCAAGTGTTTCCCAGGATCTATTTCTAATTCTAGTAATAATGCATCTTCTCAATTCCTCATTGTAGTGATTAAAACTTCAATACCACTTTTTAGGGTGAGAAGTG
>CADEGZ010000087.1:2114-7658 GCA_902827015.1 uncultured Pseudomonadota bacterium | reverse complement strand
GATAAAAAGAAGCTCCGCTGTGGCCAAAATCGTACCTTCAGGAACTCTAATACCTTTAGAAGCTAAGTGATCTAAGAGTATCTTATTAAGTTCGCTTTGGTCGTGCTCAAACCTGCCAGACCTGCCTACTGCGGCTGCGGGCGCAATCTGTATGTCAGCTCTTACAAGCCCTGCATGATGGCGAAGTAATTCTTCGAATACTTCGTTCGACAGCCGAGTGTACTCATACAAAGCAGAATTTCTGTCACCAACACTAGGAAGTGTTGACAAGCCTGTTCTCAAAAGTTTTAAAAAAATTTCTGTTCTATATTTCACACGTGCGCAGGCATGGGCTGCTAAAACAGCCAGTGTGGTTCAAATGCTTAGGAATTTTAAAACGCTTTTTGTTTAATAGTTAGATGTCAAGAATAAATTTGATTGACTTAAAGCTTTGCAAAAATATTAAAAATGCACAAAACTTTTAACTTTTTTACCAAAAACTAATTAAAAAGAGGCGGTTTTCAAATTTTAGACATAGTAATCCCACGCGGTCGTTATTAGACTTTTTTGAATAATGCTAACTCTTGATGAAATTGTATTAATTGAGCAGTCTTGTATGCACCAAATTGAATTCTGGTAAACAAGAGACTTTATCCACATAAAATACAAGCGAGCGGATCAAAGCCAAAATTCTTATGGATTAATTCGGCATGTGAGGACGGTTTTTTGGTTTCAGGAACCTGTTTAAGCACATCGTATACTGTTGGTAATAGTTTTCCTCTAACGCGTTGAACAAGGAAACCGTAATAGCGAATCATACGAAAACCTTTGTCTGGAATGTGCTGTATTAAACGTTTGATAAATTGTTCAGCAGTGAGCTTAAAGTTGCGGTAAGTTTTAGAAGTATGGTCCAGGTATTTAAAAGTGACATGATAGCCATCATAATGTTTGAGTTTTGATTTTGCGATAGCCGGTCTTTTGGTGTAACGAGCTACATAATTAACGTTTACTTTGTGATTGGCAGAGGGTTTTGAGCAGTGTACTACCCAATGCTTATTATAAAGACTGTTTAAGAACTGGTTAATAGCTTTGATATAGCCATTTGAAATGGCAAGACTTTTTTTATAAAAAGTTCTAAAGAGATTGAGAATCTGGTATCGCCACATTTTCATTAAGGTTTCTTGATGGAGATAAAGCTTCTTCCATTGCAGACCATCTTGTGTGATGCCGCCAGTTGTAGTAGAAAGGTGGATGTGGATATTGCGTTTTAGGTCTCTTCTGAAAGTGTGGATGGCAATAAAGATCACTGGGATAACTTTTTTCTTTTTGGCAATATCTTTCATTTAGCTGCGATTTTAGCAATATATCTTAGCAGTGAGCGGTTAAGCCAAAAAAAGTTCCAAAGTTCTTGAGGCATGGTAAAGATAATATGTTGCCACTCAGTGTTTGGGAGTAGAGAGTTTTGTTTTTCTATCCAAAGTTCTGTGGCCTTTTTACCGCAGGAAGAGCAAGCCTTGCATTTGCAAGTAAAGGGGATACGTTTTATATGGGAGCAATCTTGGTTGGAGCAATGATATTCTTTATAGCCTAGAATGGTATTTTTGCAGCTTAGTAATTTGATAATGTAAAAAGTAATAGATGGTCTTATTTTATGTTGATTTTTATTGTAAAAATCCCACCAGTTTTGGTTGGATAATAGTATTTTTTTATCGTAAATCTTGGTGTCACAGGCTGTTTAAATTGAATACAGGAAGCTCCTCACGAAGCTCAAAGCAGGCACACTCACCATAGCAACCTACGTATTGGTACTGGTGGCCAAGTAAACGGAGATTTAGGATTTCCCAGAATCGGCTATTGATATCATTGTTTTGTTCAATTAGTAATAATGTTTTGATTTGCTCTAAAGATTTATTATTTTCATTTGCAACTTGTAACAAGATATCGGTGATTAAGTCATTTTGAACGCAGTAATGATAAGCTATAACAGGTTCTTTGTTTAAAAAGGTTTATTTTATCGTCAGGCTTATTGAAAAGAAAGGTAGACTAAATATTTGGACAGTTGCCGCGAAGCGGCCTCACTTGACATATGGCTAAACTCCGTTTATTCTTAAGTTAATAACTTTATTCTAGCTAAGGAGATTTATAATGAGTTTAGGAACACCGATGGGGACACCAGGGGGATCCCCATTACATACACCTATGGGGTCGCCAATGACGCACCACTATAGGGGCACAACACCTATGGGATCACCAGGAGGATCACCAGGAGGAGGAAAGCATAAACTCAAATAAAATGTCTTAAATGGCAGAAGGGGGTAGTCATTTAATGACCATCCCCTTCTGCCATGATGATCTTTTTTTTAATCGAAGTAATTAAGCAATGTGGACTGTTCAAAAGCAAAATAATCTTTATAAAAACTGTTTTATTTCATCAGTACCAAATCCATCAACCGTATTTCATGATAATTTTAAATTATCACAATTAAATATTGGGAATGAACATTATTCTATTGATTTTGAAAAATACATAGACAATTCATTAGCTATTTACATTATTGCTCACAGTGAAAAAATGAACTTACATTTAGGCAATGTGCTAATTAATCATAATTTCCCCAGTTTTGTAAGCATGGGGCCATTTAGTCCTGCCATTATTCGACTTCCTATTAATCAAATAAATGAGGTTCAAAATATCTTACTGTCTTTAATAAGGATATTTAATAATTTAAATGAGGGGATCCCAGCATCAATTCGAGCAACATTATTTGATACTTTTGGTTTAGATAATCTTAATCTTCTGCTGTCTCATGGCATCCATTCATTAAACATTGTGAATGTGGTGTGGGGTGAAGAATATACACGCCTTTTTCTAGAAATATCATTAGCTTCTCAGTTAACTCCCAAGAATATTCCCACCATGAAATCTTTAAAAAAATACTTTATTTATACCAATGAAAATTCAAAAGAAATTATTTATAAACATCCCAACTATAACAAATTAACCAAATTAGTCGAAGTAGTGTTTATTAACATAGATAAAGATTTAAATTTACAAATAGAATTAATGCACCCCTATCATACAATTTACTATTCACACAAAAATTCTTTTGAACGTTGTTTCCATGAGCAAGCTGCAATGATAACTGTTGCCCCAGATATTGTTTATAAGTGATGGTACATTTAGTGAAATAGAAAGAAAAATGGGGGAAGGATATAAAGTCATTCTGGTTGGTTGTTTACGTTTATTAACCTCTGCTGTATATCAAATCTTATCAGATAAAATATCTAAAACTGGCAATAATGAGTCTATATTAACAAATAGAGAACTTGTTTCTTTAGCTATTGAAAATTTACACCCAGTTAATAGACATCACTTTTGGAGCAATAGCCAAGGTTATAGCCTTGCCCCTCACATACTTTTATGGCAAGTAAAAGACGGCCTTTTAGCAAATTTTTTCTATCCACACCCGCTATGTATTTTACCAAATTCTCCTTCTGTAGAATTTAATTCAACAATCGATGTAGATATAGCTTTTAAAACGTATCCTGATTTATCTACGCATTATATGTGTCAAAATTCTGATGAAATGGCTCTTTTTGAACTCACAAGTAATCCATATAATTATTTCGGCTATCCAAATGGTAAATTAGAATATATACAACATTTTGCTTTACATTCACCTGAATATCATAAAAGAAATGCTAAATTACCAGTCTTTTTCAAAGGAATAAATAATTTTGATTCAAATGAGTGGGAAAAAGCTTTAAATTCTTCTAAAGAGATTTTGTCTGTTTTGGATGCTCCTTGATTCGGAAGCATCACAGTGTCCCACCGGTAGGCACTGTTGCAAAAATTATAAGAAAGCGAGAAGTTCCTGTTACGGATCAACCCTGGGAACCCCAAAATTGCCGAATACTTATTTGTCCAACTGTAATTGTTATAATTTCTTTGAAATTGGTTCGTTTTCCATCGAGAAAAACGAACTGCATTCGTGAAATTAAAATTTGTTCTTGGGGTTCTAAGCATTTTCCTAAATTTTGGATATAGTTTGTTAGGTAAATAGATTTAACCTGTCTGTTGAAGAATTCCTCTTGTTTTTCTGCTTAAAGTGCATATTTTGAGGTTTTGTGGAAGTTCTAATCGTCGAAAGTAGCATTTGGAGAAACCCCACTTCTGAGCAACTGTTCTACCAAGTTGATACAAAATTCAATTTCTTTGGCATTATCTCGAGAGAAAACGCCGGCATACCTAACACTGATCCTAGTAAAACTGCGTTGATTTCAACTGGGCTAAGACTGTAGTCGAATATTATCGAAATAAGTTCCTGCGTCATAGCAGATGATAAAACACTTTGAGCTTCAAGTTTTAAGGTAGGATTGATCATATCCTCGCATATAATCTTCGCCAATGCTTCAAGAGCTTCTCCTCTCATTCTTGGTTCTGCCTTTGAACCGCCCGCCCAGCTAGACAATAATGTTTTTACATCCTTTGTTGCACTTTTTTAGCAAAGGCAGCAATCACTTTTACTATTTCGTGTCGCATAAATTCTGGCATTGTGCTATTACTTTTGTTTATTAGAGCATCAAACTGATGATATTTCGATAGTACGCTGAACGTTATGCCGAACATTCTGCCGGGGTTTAAACAGGAGACAGTATAATCGGGTGGTGTGATTGGAGATGTTTCATCAATAAATGTTAGTAAGTCGTCAATTGTCTGAAACCATTGATGATCTTCAGGAATTGCAGCCATTAGGATCTCCTTAATTTTTTCATATATAAAAATTTGTTTTTCAGAATTTAAATAATTATCAAATATCTATAGCAGAAAATGCCACAAGACAATTTGACTAAATTATATAATTTTGATTTATAGGTTTAAGAATAGATAGTTTTTAGAAAAGCATTATGATATTTTTTACATGTTATGTTGCAAGAATGTACAATTTCTTTCATACTAATTACTAGATTATATTCAAGGCGATTTATTGACATTAAAGTGTCAAGAGGCAACGTAGAGTTTTTGAAGAATAAAGTAATTTGGATTATTAGATTAGGTGGATCTGGTAAGTAGTTTTTGCGTGCATATCCTGAGGACCTTGCACCATTTTTAACCCTGTATAGAAGTTCTATTTTTTGATAAATTTGGATCTTCTTGATTAGAGTATAGGTATTTTATTTAATGTGTTCACCTGCAGCTTGTAGATCTGCATGATAAGACGAACGTACTAACGGCCCACTTGCAACATTACTAAACCCAAGAGTTCTAGCAAATTCACCTAATTCTTTAAATATTTCCGGCGTGACAAAACGTTGAACGGGCGAATGATATTTGCTGGGTTGTAAATATTGGCCCAGTGTTAACATATCACAATCATGTTCTCGCAGATCTTGTAATACTTGTTTAATTTCTTCATCCGTTTCGCCAAGCCCTAGCATCAAGCCCGATTTAGTAGGAATATTGGGGAATCGTCTTTTAAATTCCTTGATTAATTGCAAAGAGCCTGCATAATCTGAACCAGGACGAACAGCTTTGTATAAACGGGGTATTGTTTCTACATTATG
>CADEGZ010000087.1:0-2104 GCA_902827015.1 uncultured Pseudomonadota bacterium | reverse complement strand
TTGGTGGTGAGTTGCTTAATTTATTTAAGGCAACTTCCATGCGGCCTCGAAAATCTGGCACTAAAATTTCAATTTTGATATTCTTCATTCTTGTACGAATTGCTTGAATACAGTGCGCAAAATGTTCTGCTCCGCCATCACGTAAATCATCCCGATCTACAGAAGTAATAACAACATATCGTAAGGCCATGGCCTCAATAACTTTGGCAAGATTTTCAGGTTCATCTTTATTAAGTGGTTCTGGCCTGCCATGGCCCACATCACAGAAAGTACAGCGGCGGGTGCATTTATCACCCATAATCATGAAGGTTGCAGTGCCATGACTAAAGCATTCGTTTAAGTTAGGGCAAGAAGCTTCTTCGCAAACGGTATGAAGATTATGTTGACGTAATAGCTTTTTTAATTCCAGAACCGTAGGGCTGTTTGATGCGCGAATACGGATCCAATCCGGTTTAGGGAGAGCGTGTTCGACGGGTTCAATTTTTACAGGGATGCGCGCTAATTTGGCTTGGCCTTTTTGTTTATCATGTGGGTTGTATGTCATTGTTAGTAAAGGTCCTTTATTTATGCTTGTTCGATAATACTAGTGTAATCTAAATGTTGCATTAAATAGACCATCAATTTTGTAATAACTTCTTCCTTAGAAATCTTTTTATGAAAGTCGCTCATTTGGATCACTTTTAAATTGGGGTACCCGCAAGGATTAATAAAGTTAAAAGGAGTGAGATCCATGTTAACGTTTAAACTGGCGCCATGGTAACTATAACCACGACGTATTCTAAGTCCTAAGAAAGCAATTTTATCGTTATCAACGTAAACACCAGGTGCCTGGTTTTTAGGGGTGCCGTTAATGTGATAATCAGCCAGTACATCGATAATTGCTTTTTCTAGTAGATGGATCAGCGCCTTTGGGGTTAAGTTTTTTCTTCGAATATCGAACAAAGTATAAAGTACGATTTGTCCAGGAGCATGATAGGTCACCTGGCCGCCTCGATCAGTTTGAATAATCGGGATCTCTTTAGGGTCTAGAATATGTTCTGGTTTGCCTGCTTGTCCTTGTGTAAACACGGGAAAGTGTTCAGTAAGCCAGAGCTCATCTACTGTTTTTGGTGTGCGCTCCGCTGTAAACGTTCTCATTTGTTGCCATATAGCTTCATAAGCGCTTAATCCAAGATGGCGGATCATGATTTTATCCATGGTTTTTATAACACCATTAATATGTGCGGATCGCTACTTAATGCCCGATAAAGAGCATCTAATTGTTCTTGGCTTTTTGCATTAATAGTTGCAGTAATAGATAAGTATTTGCCACTTTTACTTAATTTAGAAGTAATAGCACCTTCTCCTAGATCAGGCACATGATTGTTTAAGATATAAATGACAACACCTTCAAAAGTATCGTTGGCAGGGCCAATAATTTTAATTGGGAATTGACATGGGAATGTTATCAACTTCTCTTGCATATACCCTTCGCACTTGAATTTTAGGCGTTTTTGCAACACTCATGCGCGTCCTCATGTATTTATTTATACACTCCGGGCGCTCTCTCGTGTTGCGCCTGGCATAAAATCCGATTGCGAAGGGTATAAAAGAACTTCTTCTGTGTAGAGGTCCCATATATGCTCCCACATTGGTCCCCCTTGCCCACTTCCGACAATATTGCCATTGTATTCTACTATAGGATAGATCCCACGTGTAGAACTGGTGATCCAGATTTCGTCTGCTTTTAACAGTTCACGTTCGGATATTTTCGCTTCACGGTAGGGAATTTTATGTTTTTCTGCTAGAGATAAAATTTTACTACGCGTAATACCGCTTAAAAGTTGGGAAGATTTTGGGGGCGTTATAATAACGCCATGTCGTACCATAAAGACATTACTGGTGGTTCCTTCTAATACATAACCATTACTGATAATGATGCCTTCATCAAAACCCCCTTCTTTTGCTTCTTGATACATTAAGACATAAGCGAGTCTGGCGGTGGTTTTAATGTGGCAGTGCTTCCAACGAATATCCGTAATTGCAATGGCTTTTATTCCTTTTGCTTGTTCGCTTTTTGAAAGTTTAACTTTAGGATAACTAACTGCAAAAATGGTTGGAAGTA
>CADEGZ010000086.1 GCA_902827015.1 uncultured Pseudomonadota bacterium | reverse complement strand
GCATCTGCTGTTCGTAAACAAGCCCCCAGATTATGCGGATCTTGCAGCCCATCTAATATCAACAATAAAGGGTTTGAGTGCTGTTGTAATAATTCAGTTAAGTGCTGCTCATTTAAAAGGGGTTGAGGTCGAATTCTGGCAGCAATGCCTTGGTGATTTAAAGATGGTAGCCAAAGATCGATTTTTTTTCTTGCTAGAGTATGAACCGTAATATTGCATTGTCTACATAGTAAAAGAATATTTTGGATTTGTTTGTCCTCGCGCGATTTTGCCACAAAAATTTCCAATATCTGTTGTGGTTTTATCTCTAACAAACGCTGGATAACATGAATACCATAGATTAAGTCATCACGCATTATTGGCCTCTATTTTTTCTAGGCTTAGATTTATGCTTGTTTTTATTTTTTCCTTTGGCCTTTTTCTTGTTCATTTTTTTGGTAGGAGCACTTATTAACTCAAAATCTATTTTTCGTTCATCGATATCTACTTTAACCACCTTTACCTTAACTGTATCCCCTAATTTATAGAGCGTACCAGCGCGTTCTCCAACCAGACGATGATGAATAGCATCAAAATAATAGTAGTCGTCGCGCAAACTGGTAACATGTACTAACCCATCGATGTAAATATCTTTTAATTCAACAAAAAAACCAAAGCGGGTAACACCCGAGACAATACCATCAAAATTTTCACCAATGTGTTTTTGCATGTATTGACATTTTAACCAACGAGTTGCATCCCGAGTTGCATCATCGGCTCGCCGTTCGGTCATCGAAGTATGATCCCCAAGCTTTACTAAAGCTTCTTCTAACGCTTTAGCCTGCTCCTCATTCCGTTTTTTGCGAGGCCGCTGTTGTCCACGTAAAGCAGTCCGAATTTGGCGATGCACTAATAAATCCGGATAACGCCGAATTGGAGAAGTAAAATGGCAATAAGCAGGATAAGCAAGCCCAAAATGCCCTAAATTATCTTTTGAATAAACAGCCTGGCTTAAGGAGCGTAACAATACAGTTTGAATAACTGGCGCATCACTACGATGCCGAATTGTACGTAATAACTTTGCATAATCTACGGGTTTTGGCGCTGTTCCTCCTCCTAAAGTGAGTCCTAATTCATGCAAAAATACTCTAAGATCTGCTAATTTATCCGGCGGCGGACCCTCATGGTTACGGTAAAGCCCAGGTAGTTTATGCTTTTTTAAAAAACGCGCGCATGCAACATTTGCACACAACATACATTCCTCAATGAGCCGATGTGCGTCATTGCGTTGCACCGGTTCAATGCGAGCGATCTTCCCTTCTTTATCAAAAAGAATACGGGTTTCGATTGTTTCAAATTCAATTGCTCCCCGTTGCTCCCTAGCATTCTTAAGAATTTGGTATAAATTATACAAGCTTATCAATTGCGGAAAAAGCGCCGCCTCCTGTCCACTTAAATTCTTGTGATCTTCCTTTAACAAGGTCGCAACTTTAGTGTACGTTAGGCGGGCATGCGAACGCATAATCCCTTCACGAAATTCATAGCGTGTTATTTTCCCGGTTTTATCAATACTCATAACGCAAATCATACAAAGCCTATCTACATCTGGATTTAGTGAGCACAAGCCATTTGATAAAATTTCAGGTAACATTGGAATTACTTTTCCCGGGAAATAAACAGAATTCCCCCGCACCTCAGCCTCGCGATCCAGCGCGGTATTAGGACGTACATAATGACTAACATCTGCAATTGCAACATACAATTGGAATCCACCTCTTTGTTTTTCTTCGCAATAAACAGCGTCGTCAAAATCCTTAGCATCTTCACCATCAATAGTAACAAAAGGAAGTGATCGAACATCCAAACGGCCACGTTTCGTTGCAGATGATATTGTCTCTTCAATTTTACTTATTTCTTTTAAAACTGTGCCTGGCCACACATGAGGCAATCCATAAGCACGCGTTGCGGCTTCAATTTCAATGCCTGATACACCCTCATGACCCAACACCTCTATGACCTGCCCTAAGGGCTCTGTCCAGCGTAATGGCTGTAAAATGAGCTCTACAACAACAATATCTCCATCTTGCGCCGTATTTTCTTTGCCTTGAGGGATTAAGATGTTTTGCAAAACCTCCTTACCATGAGGGATAACATGACAAAAGCCTGCTTCCCGCACAAAACGACCGGTAACCACCATACGCTGTTGTTCAATAATTTCAACCAGTCGTCCTTCCCTTAGTTTTTCCCCTTTTATGTTAATTACCGAAACAATTACCCGATTGCCTGCATATACCGCCCGCGCATCTGTGGCAGACAATAAAATACGACTGCTCCCATCTATAGGGATCACCCACGTTTTGGAAGCCTTACCTCTTTCAACAACCACACTCCCTTCTAACAAAACCCTTTGTCCGGCTGGCCAAAAAAATCCTCCTCTTAATCGTTCTAATTGCCCATCGCGTATCATTGCTTTAATACGACGATGTAAGGCTACTTGTTCTTCTTCATCCATTAGATCAAGCTCTACAGCCAATTCTATATAATTAGCAGGTTTTGTTCTTATTTTAAGGTGTTCCAGAATAAATTCGCGACTTGGAATGGGGCGATTATATTTTGCCGCCTCTCTTTGTGCATAAGGATCAGATTTGCTTTTCTTCTTACTCATATTCCTATAATACCATTGACAACATTCTTAAGTCTCGGTAGATTTCACAAGGGTAGCCGAGGTGGTGAAATTGGTAGACACGCAAGCTTCAGGTGTTTGTGGGGGTGACTCCGTGGAGGTTCAAGTCCTCTCCTCGGCACCAACATATAGTACCTTATTTACTACCCTGCAAAGGGTATACTTTAATATTGACGAACAACATACAGTAGAACAACCCCCATTAACATACTCATAAGGCCAATCAATCGTAATGCATGATTAGATTGATCCGCAATCCTGCCAATAGTACGACGCCAAACCTCTGGCTTTAAAAAAGGTAACATTCCTTCAATAACCAACACTAAAGCCATTGCTGCACAAAAATCTTGCCACATACTTTTTACTCTTTATTGTCCGCTACTCTGAAAATATTTGAAGAAGTCACTATCCGGCTTCAATACCAATACATCACGCTTGTCTTGAAACACATTTTTATAGGCTTCCAAACTTCTATAAAATTTATAAAACTCAGGAGATTGGTTAAAATTCTCTGCATAGATCTGTGCTGCTTTTGCATCCCCTTCACCTCTTAAACGTTCTGCTTCTTTTTGTGCTTCGGCAATCGTAACCCGCGCCACTCTATCTGCATCTGCCCGAATAATGGCTGCTCTTGATTCTCCACTGGCTCTATAAGTAACAGCGACTCTTTTACGCTCACTACTCATTCGCGCAAATACTTTATCATTTACTTCAGGCGGATATTCTACACGATTAATACGCACATCAACGACTTCTATACCATAACTCAAGATATTCTCATTAGCTCGTTTCCTTAATTTTTCCAATAACTCATTACGTTCTCCAGATACCACATTTTGCAAAGTACGTTGACCAAACTCGGAATGTAATACCCCTTTAACATTCTGACGCAACAATTGCTCTGCACGGTCCACTCTTCCACCTACCCCTTCGGAAACACCATAAGTTGTATTATAAAATAAAGCATAATCATTAATTTTCCACTGAACAAAAAGATCAACCAATAAAACTTCTTTTTCTTTAGTCACAATACGTTCTGAAGGAACTTCTGTCATATTTAAACGGGCATCGAAAATGTACGCCACATCAACAAATGGTACCTTCCAGTGGATCCCCGGTCCCAAAACCTTTATAGAGGAGCCATCAGAATTTTTTTGCAATTCTCCTAAACGAGCAATAATGGCACGATCAGATTCATAAACGGTAAAAACGCTCAATCCAAAGAGTGCTAAAACAACCGCCACAACCACCAACATTGATGTGAAGGATTTCATGGATTTTTCTCCTTTTGAAAGCCCGATGTTATCGATAAAGGTTCTTTAAGAGGATTATTCATCGTACTACTACTGCTCTGCTCGACGGGAGAAGCATCCGTTGCCTGTTGTTTTTCTACCATTAAACGATCTAGGGGTAAATAAATAAGATTATTGCCTTCGCCTGCATTTACAATAACCTTACTTGTTTTGGACAAAATTTGTTCCAATGTATCTAAATACATACGGGCTTGGGTTACTTTAGGCGCTTTTAAATATTGTGGTAACACCAAATTAAACCGTTGTACGTTCCCTTCCGCAACTAAAATTGTTTCCTCTTTATACCCTAATGCTTCGTTGCGTAAACGTTCTGCTGTCCCTTTTGCTCTAGGCAATACTTCGTTTTCATAGGCTCTTGCCTGATTCACCAATCGTTCTTCGTCTGCCGAAGCCTTAATAACATCATCAAATGCCGCTCTTACTTCATCAGGCGCCTTAGCAAATTGCATTACAACATCTAACACCCAAATTCCTGTATGGTAATTTTTAAGGGTTGCTACTATTTGTTCTTTCATAGCTGTCGCTATTTCAGAACGCTTTGATGTTAACACTTCGTCCATGGTAGACTGCCCCACCACCTGACGTAAGGCGCTTTCTGTAGACTGCTTTAAACTGCGAATAGGGTTAACAACATTAAACAAAAAAGATCGTACATCTTCATCATCTTCACCAATTCGATAGGGAACTGCAACACCTACCGACACAATGTTGCCATCTTTTGTTAACACCAACCCACTATGATCAGTGGTTGCAACTTGTTCTACATTGACAATTTCTTTAGTCTCTATTAAGGGGGGTAACCAATGAGGTCCAGGTCCTTCTGTACGTGCATACTTCCCAAAACGCATCACCACCGCACGCTCTGGAGGATCCACAATATAAATACCTGAAATAGCATATAGAACCAGCAGTACGACAAAAAATGTCGCACTAAAAAATTGAAATTCAGGACCTCCATCGGATGATGAAGACGAGCTTCGACGCGTACCGCCCAAAACCCTTTTTATTTTATCGTAAAATTGACGAAAAATTTGATCCAAATCAGGCGGTCCTTGCTCTCCCCCTTTACGCCCCCATGGATTACTTCCATTATCCTGACCACCACCAGGTTTATTCCAAATTAGGGGAATACGCTTTTTAATCATCTCAATTCCTCTACTAATGAGTTTGTTTACTTCCAATTTGTTCCATATCAGGTATCAACAAACATAATTGCTGCCATTTATGTCGAGGCAATCGTACCTGTAACACCCAATGCCCATCTTGCTCCATCGATTCTTGTGTTACCACACCCATTTCAAATAATAATGCTCTTTGTCGATACTGCAGAGGTGATAAACAGATCTGCCCCGTCATCATATCGTGGCTAAGATGCTCAATAATTGCCTCTTTTAACAAATCGAGCCCTTCACCCGTTATAGCAGATAATAACACACGCCGAACCATACCCCGCTCATCGCGCTCCAGCCGAGGAAGAGTGCCTGGGATCAAATCAATTTTATTGTAAACTTCAATGCGAGGTATCGCTAGGGCACCAATTTCTTGTAAAACTTCTTCGACCTGCTGGATATGAGCATCCCGTGACTCATCTTGGCTATCAATCACATGAAGAAGAAGATCTGCATCAGTGGTTTCTTCTAAGGTAGCTCTAAACGCTTCCACCAAACTGTGAGGTAACTGCCGAATAAACCCTACAGTATCCACACACACAACTTTACCTAATGGTTGTAATTCTATCGCACGCAAAGTCGGATCTAAAGTTGCAAATAACTGATTGGCAACTAAAACATCACTGCTGGTTAAGACATTAAATAGGGTAGATTTACCAACATTGGTATACCCCACGAGAGAAACAGTAGGTAGTAATGCTTTTTTACGAGCTTGCCGTCCTTGGTTACGCTGATTACGAACTTTTTCTAACTTAATTTGAATATGTTTAATACGAGTTTTAATCAAACGGCGATCAACCTCTAATTGGGTTTCGCCAGGCCCTCGAAGCCCAATGCCCCCTTTTTGCCTTTCTAAGTGAGTCCAACCTCGAACTAAACGGCTGGCATGATATTTAAGTTGTGCAACCTCAACTTGTAGCTTACCTTCATAAGTCCGCGCACGCTGGGCAAAAATATCTAAAATGAGGCCTGTCCTATCTAATACTCGACACTTTAAAGCACGTTCCAAGTTTCTTTCTTGAGCAGGGGTCAAAGGATGATCAAACAACACTAACACTGCGGAATGTATTGCGATAATGCTTTGTAATTCTTCAACCTTACCACTACCAATACAATATTTCGCATCGGGTACATCGCGCGTTGTCACCAAAGTTGCTACGATTTCTGCACCTGCTGCTAAAGAAAGTTCTCGAAACTCTTGTAAATCAGGGTGACGCGATGAGTGCCGCAGATGGAGGTAGACCAGAACAACTCGTTCACCCCCTTCTGACCGCTCAATCAACTACATATTCCCCAACTCTTCTTCGTGCACAAATTCATCTTCTTCTTCACTGTGCGCGCCTTGAGCCAATTTAACATTACGGGTGGGGACAACGGTTGAAATCGCATGCTTATAAACCATTTGGCTGACGCTATTTTTTAATAACACTACAAATTGATCAAAAGATTCAATGTGTCCCTGTAATTTAATGCCATTTACTAAATAAATAGACACTGGTACCCGCTCTTTACGCAATGCGTTGAGAAATGGGTCTTGTAACATTTGCCCTTTAGACATATTTATTTTCTCCATTATGTTATTGGCGCTATTACACCTAAGTACTACTTAAGAGACGCAGTGTATCACGGTCGTAAGAGAAGCTAAATGGTTATTTTGCAGCCATTCGGCATCAGATAAGCTTCTCAACCAAGTTAATTGCCGTTTCGCCAGTTGGCGTGTCGCAGCAATTGCTTTATCCACCATTATTTCGTAACCATAGTCTTCAGCTAAAAACCTAAAAATTTGACGATACCCAACTGCACGCATTGCAGGTAAAGAAAGATCTAAATCCTTTCGTTTAAAAAGTTTTTCCGCTTCTAAAATTAACCCTTGCTGTAACATATAATGAAAACGTTGTTCAATCCTTTGATGTAATGTAACTCGCAAAGTGGGAGCCAATATAAAAGTGTGAATACGATAATGCTGTAATGCCTTAGGATCAGTGAAAGCTAAATTACTATATGATTCAAAACATTCTGACATAGGCTTTTTAGTAATCTCATATACTTCCAATGCACGTTGAATACGCTGTGTATCGTTAGGGTGGATCTTGTCGGCTGTTTTTGGATCAATCCTTGCCAATCGCTGATGTAACACCCACCAACCTTTTTCATGTGCCTCTTCTAAAATTCGCGCACGGATCTTTCGATCTGCTGAAGGAAGTAAAGACAAACCTTCTTGTAAAACCCGAAAATATAGCATTGTGCCACCCACCAACAAAGGAATACGCTGACGTTTTGTAATTTCACTCATAAGTCTTAGCGCATCTTTCCTAAATTCCGCCGCAGAATAAGGTTCGCTGGGATCACGTATATCAATTAAATGGTGAGGAATTCTTGCTCTTTCTTCGAGCGTAGGTTTTCCCGTACCAATATCCATGCCTTTGTAAACCATTGCAGAATCTACACTAATAATCTCAACAGGTAACTGCTTGGCTATATCTAGTGCCAAAGCAGTTTTACCAGCAGCTGTTGGTCCCATCAAAAAAATCGCAGTAGGTAATTGCATATGCTTAATAAGTAATTAGAACAGTAAAGCCTGTAATTGTTCAGCAGTGAATTGTTTGTAAAACTTAGAAAAACCATTATTTTGTTGGGTAGATTTTAATTTTAAAATATCTGCCAATAACTGCCTTTGTTGTTCCAGCTCTAACTTCTGATTTTCGACAATGGAATCAACAATTATGCGGAAAATAGTTGATACATCAGAAAGCGCTAATAACTTAGGTAAAAGGTTATTGAGGTCTTCTACTCTTGTCCCAAATACATCTGGTACGGATCGCACTAAGACGGCATTTTCTCCCGCTTCTGTCATTTCAAACCCTAAACGCTCCCAATCTAAATTGCTTGTTTCTATACTGCCTGCCTTTTTGGAAACTACCACCAACTTTGGCATAATTAAAGTACGTCGTTTAACCCCTCCTTGCTGATAAGAATCTACTAAAATCCGATTAATCAGCACCTTACACGCCATTTTAATATCGATAATTGCAACACCTTCTTTATTTTCAACAAACAACAAGGTTTCGCCTAAAACCCCTAAAATTCTATCTAAATCTGGCTTGGTATTAACATTCGAAAGAATAGTATCGGGCTTAATACTCACTTCTTGGTATAAAGATGGAAAATCCTCTTTGGTATTTTTTAATTTAAACTCCCCATGGGAAACGATTGGCGAAGCATCTTCTTCAATAGAAAATAGCCCTTCTGCTATATTGTGCAAAGCCACAATCGTGTGTGCATTAGAATGACCAGGATCATCGCCTTTTTTTAGTCCTTCTTGAATTGCATAACTTAAAAAAGCATGAACAGTACGCGCTTCTCTAAAACGCACTTCATGTTTAGTAGGATGAACATTAACATCAACGGCAGTTGGATCTAATTCAAAATAAAGGATATATGCCGGATATCGCCCCTCCACAGCAAACCTCTGATAAGCTTGCCGTACAGCATGCATGACAACTTTATCACGCACAATTCTGCCATTGACATAAAAATACTGTAAATCAGTCTGACTACGCATGGCCTTAGTAGATCCTAACCATCCCGTAAGCTTAAGTCCGTTGGCTTCTGCTTCTATATAATAGGCTTCATTTACAAAGCTTTGTCCGCACAACAAAGCCACCCGTTTGGTATGTGCTTCTATACTACGGCAAGCG
>CADEGZ010000085.1 GCA_902827015.1 uncultured Pseudomonadota bacterium | reverse complement strand
TCACGGAAATCGCGCTAATCATAATGTCAAAAATGAGAATGGCTCTGTAGTACGGATGCGGTCAACAGATTTCATCAACCATAAAACAACGAGGCTTTACTTAAAAAAATGGGAGCGAGCGTTTCATGCTTCAATAAAAAATGCGGTAATTTCTGGAATAGGTTTTCTTCTTGTGTATTTGGCTTTCTGCGTATGGAAAGGTAGACGTCAAAACGCAACTAACAATATCAGTGGTCAAGGTGAAGTAGAACCCAAACAGCTAACGAAGTTGTTAAAGAAGAAGAAACAGGCATCGGACTTCACGCTTGCGGGTGTTCCTCTTATAAAAGGAACGGAAGTTCAACATATTCTAATGGCAGGCGCGACGGGTGCTGGTAAATCATTTGCTATGCAGGAATTAATGGATCAGATCCGAGCTCGGGGTCAACGAGCAATTGTGTATGATGTTGATGAAACCTTTGTTCCTCTTTATTACCGTGAGGGGACAGATCTTATTTTAGATCCGTTGGATGTTAGATCTCCCAGTTGGAACATTTGGCAGGAATGTAAAGATATAACGGATTATGACACCATAGCGGCATCTTTAATGCCAGAGCATTTGTCGTTATCAGATCCATTTTGGGTAAGTTCAGCACGTACCATTTTTGCTGCGGCAGCATTACAACTTTACAAGCAAGGCAAAACTAAAACTAAATACCTATTAGAACCTCTATTCGATGAAGGACTGCAATCTTTAGGAAAGTTAGTCAAAGGAACTCCCGCGGCACCTTTGGTCTTAGAGGAACTCGAAAAAACCGCTCTTTCAATCAAAGCAACTTTAACCAATTACTGTAAATCACTTACCTATCTTAAAGACGAGGAAAATGAAACACTTTTTTCTATACGACGTTGGATAGAAGAGGATAAAGGAAATGGTTGGTTATTTATTGCCTCCAATGATCAAAAAATAGACTCCTTACGGCCCTTATTAACCGTGTGGTTAGATGTTGCTGCTAAATCTGTCTTAAGCCTAGATCATACCAGACAAAGACGACTTTGGTTGTTCTTAGATGAATTACCGAGCTTACACAAGTTGCCTAGCCTAATGAATGCTTTATCTAGAGGTCGTAAATATGGTGCTTGTTTTGTGGCAACGTTTCAAGATATCCACCAGCTGCATTCTATTTACGGTAGAGATGCCGCGAAAGCACTGAACTCACTACTCAGTACTAAAGTATTTTATCGCAACCAAGAACCGGAAACCAATGCTTGGATGTCCAGCGTACTTGGACAAGTTGAAATTTTAGAGAAAAAAGAAGGCTTTTCTTATGGTGCTCATGAAATGCGGGATGGGGTCTCTATACATCAGGAACGAAGGCGAGAACCTGTGGTAAAGGCTTCAGATTTCTTAGAACTTGAAAACTTACAAGCTTACCTGCGGTTGCCAGGCAGCTGGCCTGTTACAAAATTACAGTTCGAATTTAAAAAACGTGAACCTATCGCTGAGTCTTTTGTCCCTAGAGATTTAAGTTATTTATTGCTGCCAGAAGAGAAACCCTCCAAGCCATTGCAGGAGGAAGGAAAAACTGAACAGCATAAAGATAGCCAAACAAATGAAGCTAAACCCAGTTTAAATAATTTAGCCAATGATGCTAAACCTACTGGCAAACAAAAATCCATTAAAAAGAAATGGCGCGTTTCAAAAAAACCAGATTTAGCACGGGAAAATTAAAAAATGTTAAGCCTTTATACTCTTAAATCGGCTGCAGATGCCTCTACTTATTACCAGCAAGGGGATTATTATACCAAGGGTGGAGCCGACGAATATAGTCTTTGGATGGGTAATGGCGCAGAAAGGTTAGCACTCAGTGGTTCGGTGGACTTCAACACTTTTAAGGAATTGTTAGAAGGCCGTCTACCGAATGGTCAAGTTATGTCTCAGGTAGAGAAAGATCAATATCATCGTCCCGGTTATGATTTAACCTTTTCTGCCCCTAAATCGGTTTCCCTATTGGCTTTAGTTGCAGGTAATCAAGCAGTATTGAGGGCACACCGAAATGCGGTAAAGAAAACGATTGCTCAATTAGAGGAAAAGTATGCAGGCTGTAGAAACAAGGAGAAAGGCGTTGTTAATGTTGAAAGAACGGGTAATTTTACAGTAGCCACCTTTGAACACAGTGACTCTAGAGAAGGAGATCCTAATTTGCATACCCACAGTGTTCTTATGAATGTAACCCAAAGAGCAGATGGACACTGGAGAACCGTTTATGCTGATGAAATTTATGATGATAAGTTATTAATAGGTATGCAATACCGCTCAGAGCTGGCACACGAATTAATGTTGTTAGGTTATGAAATTGAGCTTAAAGAAAATGGCTTGTTTGAAATAAAAGGAGTAGACAAAGATTTACTCAAATTCTTCTCTAAAAGGCGAGAGGAAATAGAGAAGTGGCTAAAAGAGAATGAGCAAAGTGGTGGAAAGGCAGCTTCAAATGCTAATTTTTTGACTAGGGCAGCAAAGGTCTCCGATAATCCAGAACAACGAAAAGAAAGATGGATCGAAGAACTCAAGGACTTTGGTTCTAGCTTAGAAAAACTCCAAGCCATTGAAGCACAAGCTAAGGAACGAGGGCCTGTTACATCACCCGATCCGGTGGAAATCGCTCGCAAAGCCATTGACTCTGCGGTTAGACATTTAAGCGAACGTAAAAACACATTTTCATTTCAAGAACTGATTAAAAGTGCTAAGTTGATTTCGTTATTGACTTGTAATGAGGGTGATTTATTAAATGCGATTGAGGAAAGAATTACCAATAAAAATCTTATCTATTTAGAAGGTAGAACTTTAACCATTCCAGAAGTCAATCAACTTAAACAAGACAATATTGAACGCATGCAATCGGCAAAAGGGAGTGTTGGTCCAATTTCGGCACGGTGGATTGCCAGTATTACTACGACTTTTAAAACAGCAGATCTAAAAGAGCGACAAGCCTTAATTGAGTTATTAACTTCTAAAGATCGCCAAGTGTTGCTGAGTGCTAATTCTAAAATCCTGTTACAGCAAACTTTAAAGGATTATATTGAAATTACCAGTTCACAAGGATTTTATCCTAGAGTTATTACACAAAATAAGATAAACGTTGAGTCTTTGAAGAAAAAGCTAGGGCTAGAGCGCGTGAGTACGGTTGAAGGATTTTTATTATCTTGCGAAGAACGTGCGGAAAAAAGAGGTGAGCCTAAACATATTTTAGAGTCTTGGGATAGACGCATTAAAAAGCAAGCGGCACGTGATGTTTGGGTAGTTGATGGGGATATTTCTGCTAAGCAATTGAATCGTTTAGGGAGTTTCTCAGAAGTTTTAGGTGCCAGGATTGTTTTTACTCAGTTAAAAGAACTACCCGCGATACAACCGCTGAAGGAAAACGGTTTGCAGAATATCCAGCTACGGGCAGCTAAAATCGATGTGGAAAATTTAAAAGCCCAAGAAGCTTTAATAAAACATATTACCCGATTAGAAAAAAATAATCTATGTCAAGAAAATTCAGATTACGACCAACGTCAACAATTCGCTATCCAACAATATTTAAATTCCACGGAACAAAAGTTATTAATCACCCTCAATCATACAGAGCGGACGGCTTTTAACCATTTGATAAGAGCAGAATTAAAACAAGTCAATCAATTAATTGGACCTATCCAAACATTAAACATGCTGCGGCCTTTACAGATGAGTGTTGAAGAAAAAAGTCAAATACACTTGTATCAACCCGGAGATATTGTTCGATTCAATAAAGTGATAGCCAATACCAATATCGCTAAAGAAAGTTATTTTACCGTGCATAACGTAGATTTAGGCAATGGCCTAATTGAGCTTTGGCAAGAGAATCAACAAGTATTTTGGGCACCTCATGCTGATAAATCAATATTAAAGCATGTGGAAGTATTTAAGGTTGAACAACGAGAAGTTCAAAAGAGAGATATTTTAGTCTGGAACCGTACTATTAAAGACGAAACCAATAAAGCCCTCGATAGAATCAAAGGGCAAACTGCAGTGGTATCAGAGATAAATCAAGGCCAAGTTTTAGTAAAATTATCCAATAATCAAGAGATAAATTTAAGCACTCAAACATTTCGTGAACAGCATTGGGATTATGGCTATGCAGTTCATTTAAAAGATGTAGAGTTGCAAACTCCTAAAACCGTTGTAGTATCGTTACAAAACAAACAGTTGGACTTAAAAAATATCCAATTATTAAATGAACTATTGGAGTCTGCAAAAACCGAGAATATTCAAACCAAGATTATCTGTAACAATAGTGCCGAATTAAAAAAGACCATCTCAAATGGCGGGTATCGTGAGCTGCAATTAGATAGTACCAAGGAAGTTCTCTATAAACGAGAAGAAGCCTTAGAGAACTACCAAACATTAGCAACACAAACGTTATTTAATCGCTTACAAAGCGAATATTTGAAGGTTACCCAGTTGAACCCAGAGCTTGCTGAAGCTCAGAAGCCTATGAATGTCGAATTAACCCCTGAAGTTAGAATTGCCTGCGATGTTGTCGACAAAGCCTGTGTGTATCACTCCGAACGTGATGCAGTGATTATATTGGAAGATTTAAAAAAAGATGTTGTGCTATTGGGTGGATTATTGACCAGTGTAAAATCCTTAGAATCGGGTGTTGATTTAGCAATCGAAGAAGGCTGGCTGATTCGTGTAGGAAAAGATGAACAAGGTAGAGAATTAGTAACAATTAAGCATACTCTCGCGATGGAACAACTTTGTATTGAGAAAATGAAAGCGGGCCAACAGCAAGTTATACCCGTTCTGTCTAAAGACTCATCTCAAATTCAGGAAGTTCAAAACCACAAACGTTTAACCCAGGGACAAAAAGAAGCCATTACATTAATGTTGACCACACAAGACAGAATGGTTGCAATACAGGGGATAGCGGGTGCCGGTAAAACCACTGCTTTAAAAGAAATTAAGCGTCTTTGTGAAAACAATCAATTTAAAACCGTTGTGCTTGCCAACACCGCCAATGCTAAAAACCAAGCAAAACAAGGTTCTAATATACTTGGGCTTACCATTACCCAATTTTTAACGCGTATAGAAGCAGACATTGATAAAGATATAGAGAAAGCTCATAAAGAATTTGGTGGTAACCGGCTATATATTGTTGATGAAAGCTCTCTTGCTTCCACTCAAGATACCTTTAGATTACAAAAGGTGGTTGAAAGATTAGCAGCACGACTAGCCTGGATAGGCGATTTTAAACAACAAGGCTCTATTGGCGCAGGCGTTAGTTTTCGTGATGCTTTGGTCTATGGTATTCAAAAGGCCGTGATGCAGGAAAATGTTCGGTTAAATGATGCTATAGCCTTTGCCGCGATGAAGCAAGCCTACGCGGGTGATATGGCAGGGACGTTAAAGATCTTAAAAGACTCTATTGAAGAAATCCCTAATAAACAAGAAGCCTTGAACAGAATGGTGGAGGTATATTTTGCCTTATCAGCGGCTAATCAAGAAGCCCCTTTGATTATTACCCCGCTCAATAAAGATAGAAAATACGTTAATGCAGCCATCCGTGAAGTGTTAAAAGACAAGGGTGTACTGACGGACAAGGGTTTTGAAACGGCTGTGTTTGTGCCGACTGACAAACGGGAAATTGATAAAAGTGATATATTCAGTTACCAAGAAAAAGATGTGATCCGTTTTAATACCAACCATCCACGATTGGACATAAAAGCGGGCGATTATGCGCATATCCAAGATATTGATTTAGCAAATCAGCGCTTAACACTCAAAATTGATAGTAAACAAGTTTTTTACTGGTCGCCTAAAAATTTAGAGAAACCTAGCGGCATTGAAATCTATCACCAAGAACCCAGAGAGTTTGCTAAAGGCGATATTATTGTTTTTAAACGTAATAATGAACAACAGGGAATTTTTAATGGCGATAGAGCAAGCATTACAAAGATTGAACATGGTACTGCCGAAATCTTATTAAGTAACGGTAATATCGTTTGCTTAGATTTAACCCAGAAACAAAACCAGCATCTTGACCATGGTTATGCCTTAACTACTTATGCCGCTCAGGGTAAAGATGTGCCGTGGGTGGTTGCTTATTTAGAAGTACCTACACCCCGCTTGATTAAAGCGTCCAAACTAAAAGTGAACGATATTGCGGTACTCCCTAAAGAGTTCCAAAAAAAGCCTGATCAGGAGTGCTCGAAGATAGTACAAGTTGTTAGAGTTGAAAAATCCAATGTAGCGTTAAATGACAAACCTGGTAAAACGGATTTCATGACCTTAACTGTAAAAGATAGAGAAGGAAAAGTTTATACACTACACTCTCATAAACTAAAAGAAAAAAACAAGGCTGAAAATCCATTGTTTGTAAAAAATTTATGCAATAGCGAATGGACTTATTTTCCATCCTTTGAACAGCTCAAACCTAAAGGATTACCGCTCTCAACTTCTCAACAAGCCTTACTGATTGACATTACCCGTGGAGATGGGGTGGTTTTAGTGACTCCGTATCTAGATTATTTACAGAAAACCTTAGAAGTACACAAACAGCTTAAACGCTCTGCTTTGAGTTATACCGATCCTGAGTGGCAAAAACGAAATGAAAACGTTAACCAATTAGTCGCAAATATTAACGGAACGATAGAAGAAAAAATAAAAAATTACCATACCGAAGAAGTCAACACAAGAGCCCCTAATCATCATTCACTAAAATCGATAGATAAACAATATAAAGCCAAAACTAAAAATTTTCCTATAGATAAGAAAACCAATTTTATTAATAAAGAGGCTATTAATTATCGTTTGGAAAGCGATATCTTAGGTTATGCTACCCAATGGCTTGGCAGCCCTAAAAAAATTAGTGGCCATGAAGCAAGGTGGCCGGGCGCTTTAACGGTGAATATTAGAGGCCCTAAAGCAGGGATGTGGAAACGCTGGTCAACGGGCGAGGGTGGAAAAGATTTGATTTCTCTTTACATGGCTGCATTCGGAGTTGAATGGAAAGAGGCGATTAAAGAACTTGCACAAAGTCTGGGGATCAGCTCTAACGATAACATAAGTGATAAGAAGCGTATAGTAAAAATTAAGAATGATCCTAAATCAATAGATATCGATAATCAGAAAAAAATAAATAAAGCCAAAGAGCTTTATAAAAAAGCCATTCCAATCAATGGAACACTCGCAGAAAAATACCTAAAAGAGCATCGACATGTAACAGGCAACTTACCAAAAGATTTTAAATTTATCAAAGCCATTAGGCATTTTGATACTAAGGAAATGGTCCCTGCATTACTAGCACCTATCAAAGATAAAGATGAAAAAATGATTGGGATAGTTCGGATTTTTTTAAATAAAGATGGTAGCAAGTATAACCAGACCTTTATGGATGAACAAGGTAACTTAGAAAAAGCTACTACTAAAGCAAATTTAGGAATTGCTAGCCATGGCTCAGTTGTGGTTCAAAAGGCCAATATTGATAGAACCCTTTGGATAGCTGAAGGATTAGAAACGGCTCTAAGTGTAGCCCAAGCAGTTCCTAACCAAACGGTAGTCGCCAGTCTGTCTGTCCAACAAATTAAAAACGTTCCTATAGGTTTTGAAACTCAAAAAGTTGTCATTTGTGCAGATAATGACCCCATAAGTTCCCAAACTAAAGAGAGTATAGTAAAAGCAGTTGATGCTTACTTATCGAGAGGAGTAAGGGTGTTTATCGCGCTACCGCCTGAAATTCCGGCCGACATGAAGAAATATGATTTTAACGATTTACTAAAATCTGGCGGGATAGATGCTGTGCAAAAATCTTTAGAACAGATGGTAGAAATTAAAGATGTCAGTCTATTAAAAACTAACGAGCCACGACTTCAAAATGATATAAATAGGATTCGCTCAGAGAACGAACGCGGTGGCATTTTCAGGGCTACTGAATCATCTAAAACGCCTGCAGCATTGGTCAAACAGCCTAGCCACAATCGGCCTGAAAAATCAGTTGAGCGAGGTTTTGAAAGGTAAACAGACGAAGATTGAGCAGACAGTAGGAAATCAGATTTAAGTGATCAAGATCAGCGGTACAAGCAATCTACATCAACAAAATATGAATTTTCCCTATATGTCAACTCTTGAAATATTAATAAACCCATCAATTTAAAATATTAAGACTTATACTGAAAAGCAGAAAAGAATGTACTTCGTCAGATGTCTACTTTTTTACCACTTTATAATTTTATCGCAACGGTCCCTATACTTTCTCGACCATCCAAGCGAACATCATTTGGATAATCCTTCCTATCAAGATAGGCTATTTCCTCTACGTAAAAGTTTGCTAAATTAAGTTCTCTTTTCAGCGTATTTTGATCTAGCCAATGCATTAGTTTTGGAATTTGAGGTACTCTTTTTGATCCAAAGAAACTGATATCCTCAACAAGGCCTGGCCATTCTATTTGATCTTTTATCCTTTGCTCAAAAACTGGGATAAAGCTTTGCCAATCTTTCATATAAAGTGTATCAGTTACAATAAATAACTTCCCATTTTCTTGTAAAATATTATAACAACGAGATAAGGCTTTCCTAAGTGTAGGACCATCCATAAAATGGAATACTCTAGCTGTTAAGATAGCGCCAAAGTGATTAGCAGGAAAATCAGTATTTACAAAATCACCTACAACTATACTTAATCGATCTCGGTATTCTTCTGGACACTTTCTTTCTAATATTTTAAGGTGCCTCGGATCTAAATCGTTACTAACCACTGTAACACCTTTTGAAAGAGCCTTTAGGCTGGCAATACCATACGCGGCGCCAATTTCTAACACTGGTTTTTTACAAGTGGTGGAGTAATCAACAAACATTTCTGAAAATGGATCTAAGAAAGTAGTCATATAACCCATTTTATTTAACGTGGGAACTAGGCCATCTTCTGGCACTATTGGCATATCTTCATATAAATCTAAATTATCTGCTTGTTTATTTTCCATATCCTTCCTTGCTGTTATTTAACCAATCTTAAAATTAGACATTCGATAAAGATCATCAAAAATGAATTATAGATGTATTGAAATAATACGTAATTTTCTGCAAAGTAACAATATTTAAAAATTTCTTCTATAATCAATACATTAATCTAATATAATAA
>CADEGZ010000084.1 GCA_902827015.1 uncultured Pseudomonadota bacterium | reverse complement strand
TATTGGCCTGACGAATAAAGCTCTTACAGGCCAAAATCTTTTTAGTGAGAAATTTTAAAACTTAACAAAAAGTCCTACACCATAATTCCAACTGTTTTTAATCATAATTTGATCAGTCGCGCTTTCTTTACTGGTAATTTTTTTGAATCTTGAAGTATTGATCCAATTGGTTAATATGCGTACTCCATAAGATTCGGATACCATGTGTTGTAATCCTCCAGTGAGCCTTAAAAGCCCCTTTTTAGCGATGAAGGTTCTAGTATAAGTAAATGGAACAACGGGTGATATTCTGTCTGAAACCATGTAGGTGGATTGAAAAAGTTTAGTTCTTGCAAATCCAGCGCCTCCTACTAATTGAAGATGGCAATCTTCGGTGAGCGGTAAAAAGCCCAGCATATTAACATTCCAATCTTTAACTTGGAATTTAGAAGTTAACAAAACCGGAGGGAATAAGGGTCCGACAGGATTACCAAAGAGATTTTGTCCAGCTCCTATTGCAACCGTGTTTGTTTTAACGGGCGTTAACTCATAACCTCCTTCAATACTAAAGTAATTATTAAAACTAAGTCCGCCGAAGGCGTTAACTTGTGGGTGATTTTTCTTATAAACGTTTCCACCAAAATCGTGAGGGTAATTAATATTACGAATTTGAGCATCTGCTCCTAGGTAAGGGGATACAGAAATCTCTCGAGTTATATTAGCATTTGCGATAGTTGTTGTGAATAATAAGGAGGCTGTACTTAAAGTGAACAGTAAGTAATTTTCTTTAATGTTTTTCATGATAGGTCCCTCTTAGTGTTAAACTTTAAATTAATTTTTATTAATGAAGTCCGCTTACAAACATTATAGATTGAGAGTGATATTTTTCAAGTAAAGGTAATAAGGGGTTGTTTTTGAATAATAAAATGGTAAAACCGGGTATTGTTTACATTGTTGCCACCCCTATTGGCCATTTAGGCGATATCACTTTTCGTGCGGTTGAAATACTAAAGTCGGTGGATAAAATTGCTGCTGAGGATCCTCGGCGAAGCCTTCGATTATTGAAACATTTGGCTATTGAAAAGCCATTGAGCGCCTTGCACGAGCATAATGAAAGAGACAAGGCCTTAAAATTATTGGCTGAAGTTCAAAATGGTATGAATTTGGCATTGATTTCAGACGCGGGTACGCCGTTGATCAGTGATCCGGGTTACCACCTAGTGCGGTTAGCACATGAAAAAAAAATCCGAGTTGTGCCCATTCCAGGTGCTTGTTCTTTAATTGCTGCATTGTCGGTTTCAGGTCTTGCAACAGATCGATTTGTGTTCGAAGGATTTTTATCTACGAAGACAGTGGCTCGACATAAACAGCTTGAAAAATTTATTCGTGAAACAAGAACTTTGATTTTTTTCGAAGCTCCTCATCGTATTTTGGAAACTTTACAAGATATGCGGCTTATATTTGGTGATATCAGAGAGGCAGTAATTGCACGGGAGTTAACTAAAACTTTTGAAACAGTTCAATGTGGTACTTTTTTACAATTATTAGCATGGACCCAATCAGATGTTTCCCAGCAACGGGGAGAATTTGTTATTTTAGTGGCTGGTGTAAAGGAGACACTTAATGATCAATTAACACCAGAGGCAAGACATTTACTAGAGGTATTATTAACGGAGTTATCTGTTAAGCAGGCAAGTAATTTGGCAGCAAAAGTTACTGCAATTAATAAACGCCTTTTATATGAATATGCAATTACTCTTCGTAGTTGAACTTTAGATGTTGCTGGCTTAAGCCTAAAAATTATTTTCTGTGGGTATATTGAATACGTTTAATTTTTTTAACTTTTTTTATTATTTTTTTTGGCTTGCTTTTTCTAGGCATGTCTATTTTCTTTGATTTTTTTTGTTGTGGTACATCCAAAAATAATTCAAAAAACTTTGTAGCGGTTTTTGAAGAAAATCGAGTTTCGCCATTATGTAGAACAACAATCCCAATGCTGTGATCAGGCATAAAGGCAATAAAGTTTGTAAACCCTTTTACCCAACCGCCATGGAATATTAATTTATGGTGTGCAAAATCAACAACTCTCCAACCCAAAGCATAACGCGCATTTTTAATTAAATTGGCAGGTCCTCCCGATGGTCTTAAAACATTATTATTGGTTTGTACTTGAGGACTTTGAATACGGCTTAACATATGATGATTTAAAATTTGTGGATAGCCCCCCAGTTGTGCTTTTAGAAAAATTGCCATATCTCGAATGCTAGAATTAATGCCACCCGCTGGGGCGACGGTATAATATCCTTTTGAATAGCTTTCGCAAGGGGTTAAATGTCCTTTTCGATTGCGAACATGTGGAGAAGCTCGATTTGGAGTTTTTAAAAGTCCTTGTAGAGTAGAAGAAGTTCTGGTCATATTCAGAGGTTGTAGTAGGTTTGCATATAAAACGTTTTTAAAAGGGGCCTTGGTTGCTTTTTGTGTGATTTCGCTAATTAAGCTAAACATGGCATTATGATAATCATATTTTCTGCCAACAGGGGTTCTTACCGGGGTGTTTTGTAAAACCTTTAGGATGTGATCATAAGAAGCATGTGATTCAATTAAGTTATTAAACCCTGCCCGAGGAACGCCTGTGGAATGGCTTAAAACATGCCTGATTTTTAATGTACTGGGGGATTGAATGCTTTTTAAAGAAAACCCAGGTAGGTAATAACTAACAGGATCATCCAATCTTAAAATGCCCTTGTTTTCTAAAATAGAAGCCAAAGTTGCTGCCATTGGTTTAGAAACGGAACCCAGTTGAAAAACGGTATCCAAATCAATTCTCTCTTGTTTGCCGAGGGTTTTAAAGCCATATGCATTAATGAAGACAACTTGGTTTCGGTACACCACTGCTACTGCACAACCTGCAATTTGTTTCTTTTGTACATGAGTTCGAATATGTGAATCTAGCTTAGACAAAATAGGCGCAATATTTTTGGCAGGTAAGCTATAAGCGGGTTTCCAAGCAAGGAGTATAAAAGCGACAAGCACGCCATAGAACGCGCCATTTAAAAAACGACTTTTTGAAGGTTGGTAAGAAAGTAAAAACATATTTTATTTTAGCAAATAAACTTGCATTAATGTATTTATTACCGGTATGCTATTGCCAAGGAGTTGGCTAGACAGTCGCTCTATCTTATTTGAGATAGAGAGGAAAGTCCGGGCTCCAAAGGGCATAAGTGCCAGGTAACGCCTGGGAGATGTAAGTCTACGGAAAGTGCCGCAGAAAATAAACCGCCTTTTATTTAAGGCTATGGCCTTACAAAAAGGGTAAGGGTGAAAAGGTGCGGTAAGAGCGCACCGCATTGGTGGTAACATTAATGGCAAGGCAAACCCCACTTGGAGCAAGACCAAATAGGAACCCGATAGCGTGGCCCGCGCTGGGTTCGGGTAGGTCGCTTGAGCCAGCTGGTAACAGATGGCCTAGATGAATGGCTGTCCACGACAGAACCCGGCTTATCGGCTAGCTCCCCTTTATTTTTAGTTAAAAGACTATTTACCATAAAAATAATTTTATTAGCTTACTCTGATAAGTTTGGTTTTTGATAAACGATCATAGAGTGTTAATTTTTCTTGATCATAAAACGCCCATAACAATCCGCATCCCCCTAAAAGTAAAAGTGGGGTTGCTATTAATAAGCGTATTAAAGCTTGTCTAAAAGAGACAGGATTATTAGAAAAGGTAATGAGTCTTAATCGCCAGGCTGCCATTCCAGCAGTTTGACCCCCATGGGTCCAGAACCAAATAAAAAAACCAAATATTAAGGAAAGAAGGTAAATTTGGTAATAAAGATTGCCAGGCTTAATGCTCTCACCTTTTGTGTAAAAAAGTAAAATACCACTTCCAATAATTAAAAGGGCAAGTACTAAAATTGTGTCATATAACATTGAGCCCAGACGACGAAAGAGCGAAGGTCTTGTAAAAGCGCCTGCCATTATTACACCTTTAAGTTGAGTGGTGCCGGGAGAGAGAATCGAACTCTCACGATGTCACCATCACCAGATTTTGAGTCTGGCGCGTCTACCAGTTCCGCCATCCCGGCGCGGAGGCTAATTTTAGCAAATTAGAAACTTTGCTCCAAGTACTTTAATGGCCGCTCAAGCAAAATAGAGCATTAGTGATGATGAGTTAAGTGATAGGGATAATTCAATAGTTATTTTAACAGCTTAATTGATGTTTTTTGATAGCTTGCAAGAGAAGGTTTAGAGCCTGTTGCGTTTAATGGTACACTAAGCAATTCATTTTTTGGGTGTAAAGGAAGAGGGGCAAAGTATGAAACAGTTGGGTTACTTATTAATAGGCTTATTGTGGGTGTCGCAGGTGTTTGCAGAAACACCGGCAGGTGATGCAACAGGTTCTAGTGCTATGGCTCAGGGATTATTGCTGTTGGCATTTGCAGTGATCTTTTATTTTTTGATTTTACGTCCACAAAGTAAGCGTGCTAAAGAACACCAACAATTGGTTGGTAGTTTACAAAAAGGGGATGAAGTAATAACGACAGGTGGGCTTTTGGGTAAAATCACCCGTGTGACAGAGCATTTTTTTGTTTTAATGATTAGCGAAGGTGTGGAAGTACCTGTTCAAAGACAAGCAGTTGCAACTTCAGTTCCTAAAGGTACAATCAAATCTCTAACTTAAATATTTTCTGATCAGTTGAAGAGTAAAAAGTATTTGGTTATCTTTTGCTTACAAAAGATAAGTACAGAGGAACAGTTTTAAGAGGAAAATGGTTGTGTCGCATGCTTTTCCACGTTGGAAATATTATTTATTAATTGCCATATTATCGATAGGTTTTATTTATGCAATTCCTAATTTGTATGGTGAAGATCCTGCCGTACAAATTACCGGGTTAAAAGGAAAGCATCTTGATGAACAAACGGTAAGCCTTATAAGCGATTGGCTTTTAAAGGATAATCTTAAGTTTAAATCCGTTATTCTTGAGGGCGGGACACTCTTAATTCGTTTTTCAGATCCAGAGGCTCAATTAAGGGCTAAGGAAGTGATCAAAAAAAAATTAGGGGATGATTTTAGTGTTGCTTTAAATTTAGCGCCTTCTACACCGGGATGGTTGAGAACAATTGGTGCAAAGCCAATGAAATTAGGTTTAGATCTAAGAGGGGGTGTGCACTTTTTAATGGAGGTTGATGTTGGCTCAATTGTGAATAGGCGGATAGAAAGCCATTATGTTGAAATGCCAAAATTATTAAGAGAAGCTAAATTACGTTATAAAAAGCTAGAACAAGTTAATGCTGAAGCATTTAAAATAGTGTTTGATACTTCAGAGATTCGCAATCAAGCGTATTCCTTGTTGCAAAAAAGAGACAGTGAATTAGCGATTACTCCAGAAGATGAGGGCGGATCATTTTTGCTATTGGCAACATTATCTCCCAATACATTTCAAGAAATTCGTAGTGAAGCGATAGAACAAACATTAACAACGTTACGTAATCGGGTGAATGAATTGGGTGTGGCTGAAGCTATTGTACAACGGCAAGGCTTAAATAGGGTTGTTGTAGAATTGCCGGGGATTCAAGATACCGCTTATGCTAGAGATATTTTAGGTAAAACAGCCACGCTTAAGTTTTTGATGGAAGATTATCAGCACGATTTAAAGACGACAACCTTTACGAAACATCCATATCCTACAGTGGGTTCTAAAATTTATCATGATCGTTTTCAACGGCCGGTTTTGTTGAAAACACAGCCTATTTTAACAGGAGAGGCAATTACAGGCGCGACCACAGGACAGGATAGAGATAGTAATCCTGCGGTGAGTGTTCGTTTAGGGGGAGATGTCGCACTTTTTTCTAAAACGAGCCGGGAAAATATAGGAAAAAGGATGGCTGTTGTTTATGTGGAAGTAAAAGAAGGTAAAACGAATGAATCTGTTATTAGCCTGGCAACCATTCAAAGTGCGTTGGGAAATAATTTTCAAATTACTGGGCTTTCTCGTGAAGAAGCACGAGATTTAGCTTTGCTATTAAGAGCAGGCGCACTACCAGCTCCCGTTTCTATTGTAGAAGAGAGTATTGTAGGCCCAAGTATGGGGCAGGATAATATTCGTATGGGTATGATCTCTGTGGGAGTGGGTCTTGGTTTAGTATTAGTATTTATGGCATTTTATTATAGTGTTTTTGGTATCATTGCCAATCTTGCGTTAATGGCCAACCTAATTTTACTGGTTGCTTTAATGTCTTTAATTAGTGCCACGCTAACTTTACCAGGTATCGCAGGTATTGTTTTAACGCTAGGAATGGCAGTGGATGCAAATGTATTGATTTTTGAGAGAATTAGGGAAGAATTGCGGTTGGGTATGTCTTCTAAAGCAAGCATACATCGTGGATTTGAATATGCATTTGCTACCATTATAGATTCAAACTTAACTACTTTAATTGTAGGTATTATTTTATTTGCAGTAGGCACCGGGCCAGTAAAAGGTTTTGCGGTTACTTTGTGTATTGGGATTTTAACCTCTTTATTAACTGCAACAACCGGTAGTAGGGCATTGGTAGAATTGCTTTATGGAGGACGCTCGGTTAAGTCTATTAAGATAGGGGTTTGAAGCGTGGAATTTTTTAAAAAAGAGACAAAAATCGATTTTATGGGGATCCGTTTCTATACGGGTATTGTGAGCGCTATATTATGGATTGCTTCAATAGCGTTATTGGTTTTTAAAGGATTGAATTTTGGATTAGATTTTACAGGGGGTACCCAAATTGAAGCACGGTTTTCTTCAAGCATATCGCCATCGAAGATCCGAGAACAATTAGAACAAGAAGGATTTTCGGGGGTCCGAGTTCAACAATATGGCTCAACTAAAGACATACTGATTCGAATTGGAAATTTGAAAGTTGCAAATAACGAAAAAAATTTAGAAGAAGGCATTTCCAACTCTGAGGCACAGAAAGAGCGCGCTATTAGTGCAGAGGTGAAGCGAGTTCTATTTAAGAATAATCCCTCTCTTGAAGTACGTCGTATAGAATTTGTAGGCTCAGAAGTTGGCGCACAATTGGTTGAACAGGGAGGCATTGCTGTATTGATTTCCATTTTAGCAACTATGATCTACATTGCACTTCGTTTTGAATATCGTTTGGCAGTGAGTGCCGCTGTTGGTTTATGTCATGATGCTTTTTTAATTTTGGGTATTTTTGCTCTTTTTGGTTTCGAATTTGATTTGGCAACCTTAGCTTCTATACTTGCGGTCTTGGGGTATTCTTTAAATGATACCATTGTTGTGTTTGATCGGGTACGTGAGAATTTTCGCAAGGTGAGAAAAGGCAGTCCTGTTGAGGTCATGAATCTTTCAATTAACCAGACTTTATCAAGAACGATTATGACTTCCTGGATGACGTTGCTTGTAGTATTGGCATTATTATTTTTTGGTGGTGAAAATTTATTTGGATTTTCAATGGCCTTTTTTGTTGGGATCATTATAGGCACTTTTTCATCTATTTATGTTTCAGGGGCTTTAGCATTATGGATGGGTTTAACTCGTTCCGATTTGTTACCTAAGCCTAAAGCGGAAGTAGAAGGCTAAAAGGTATATGAGACAATTAAAAATTAAGATCCGCGAACTTATCCAAGCCTATAAAGCGTTTGTTCAAAAAAGGCAACATCGAAGAGTAAAAAAGTTTTGTGAGAGCTTAATGTTAAATCTCGAATTATTTCATTCTATTGAAGGGGCAAAATCTTCCGCCAGATTTGAAAAGGAAAATTTGAAAGAAACACCTATTTTTAAGTCTCGTCAGGACTTATTTAATGCATGCTTGAGGGCAGTGCTTATAGAGGGTCTCTATCTTGAGTTTGGAACTTATAAGGGAGATTCTATCAATATGTTAGCAAAACTTAATCCCTCGCACCATTTCTATGGTTTTGATTCTTTTGAAGGATTACCAGAAACCTGGACAACCGATTCTAAGAAGGGCATGTTCGATTTGCAAGGAAGGCTTCCTTTGGTTAGGGACAATGTCACGTTAGTAAAAGGCTTGTATGAACAAACGCTTCCTGTTTTTGTGAAAGAACACAGCGGTACAAAAATTGCTTTTATGCATATAGATTGTGATTTATATAGTTCAACAAAAATGGTTTTATATGCTTTGCAATCGATGATAACTAAAGGGACTGTTTTATGTTTTGATGAATATTATAATTATTCGGAATGGGAAGAAGGAGAATATAAGGCTTTTCAAGAGTTTGCCAAAGAATGTCATATTACATTTGAGTATTTAGGTTATATTCGTATGGGCCGACAAGTTGCTTTACGGATCTTAGGGGTATAGCTTACGAATAATGTCAAGCAATTCATTGTGTACTCTTCGAGTTCCTGCGATAATTTTCCCACTTTCTAAAAAAGTGTTTTCGCCATTAAAGTCTGAAACAAAACCTCCAGCTTCGCGAACAATTAATACACCAGCTGCTATGTCCCATTCTTTTAATCCGGCTTCCCAAAAACCATCAAGCTTGCCAGCGGCAACATAGGCAAGATTTAAAGAAGCACAGCCAATTTTTCGGACATCTGCATTTCGGTTTAGAATTTCTTTCAGGATCTCAGTCGGAATGGAAGAATCTGTTCCTATCAATGTCCCCTTTAGATCCTCGCTATTAGAAACGCGGATCCGTCGATTATTAAGTTGAGCACCTCCACCACGGCTGGCAGTGAAGAGATCTTGACTAATGGGATCATAAATAACACCATGCTCTAGATGGCCTTTTTGTTTAACAGCAATGGAAACGGCAAATTGTGGAAAACCATGAACAAAATTCATGGTGCCATCGATCGGATCAATAACCCAGACGAATTCGTTGCCGGGGTGGGAGCCACTTTCTTCTCCTAAGATACCGTGGTTTGGATAAGCTTTAGTAATGATCTCAATAATGGCTGATTCAGCGGCTCTATCTGCAGTAGTGACTAAGTCATTTACCCCTTTTTCAAATACAGCTAATTTATCGGGTTGTTCAAAGTGACGAGTAATAATGGTTCCCGCACGGCGAGCAGCGTTTATGGCAATATTGAGATATGGATGCATGTTTTAAAGACCAAAATTTGAAAAATCAGAAGCCTATTTTACCATAATCCATTTTCCGATACTATATATTTGGAATTAGCGTGTATTAACCCTTAACAAAAAAAGGGACTGGAGAATAAATAATGAGTAATCTTACAAAGATATCAGATATGATTGGCCTTCTCGGTGTATTTTTGATTTTATTTGCATACTTTTATTTACAAATAGAGAAGTGGACATCCAAATCTATTATGTATCTAAGTTCTAACTTGTTAGGAGCACTATTAGTCATTTGTTCTTTAATATTTAATTGGAATTTATCAGCTTTTATTATTGAAACTGTATGGGCTATTATTA
>CADEGZ010000083.1 GCA_902827015.1 uncultured Pseudomonadota bacterium | reverse complement strand
ATTCACCATGTTCAATATAGGTCCGCATCGTAAGAATTTGCTCAGAAACATAGACATTATCGGTTGTTTTAGCGATCATCGCTATTGCTTCTAATAAAGGAACTCCCGTGCGAGTGGATAAAGCAAAACTACGCGCAAAGCGCCCTAATAATGCACGCCTTAAAATATCGCCAATCATTGGAACAGAAAGTTTCCATTTATCCCATGTTCTGCGGCCAACAGGCGTTCGAACGTACGCTATTAACCCAATCACTGCACCCACAACTGCACCAACCAAAACATACCAATAATTGACAAAGAAATTTGAAGTTCCAATTAAGATCCGCGTTGGTAAAGGCAATTCTGCTTTAAACTGAGTAAAAAATTTGGCAAATGCTGGAACAACCAAAACATTAATCACAATAATCGCAATGGATATTACAATCAAAACCGTGATAGGGTAACGAATTGCAGTTGAAATTTGCTTGCGAGTTGCCAATTCTCGCTCCAAGTGCACCGCCACTTGGCTAAAAACCTCATCTAAGCTCCCGGTATTTTCACCCACATTCACCAACGCAGTCATTAAGGTTGGAAAAACTAAAGGGTGATGTCGCATCGCAGGTGCTAAAGCTTGACCAGATTCCAATGTCGTTAATACATCCACCAAAGCTAATCTTAATTGGAAATTTTTAGAATTATCTAACACCACATGTACGGCTTTTACAATAGGAACGCCCGCTCTAATTAAAGAATGCATTTGCCGGCTTAAAAATGTAAGATCTTCGGTGGTTGGCATTTCCAACCTTAGCATCGTTTTAAATTTTGCTAAAGGTGGCTGTTTTTCAACATAGGGCAGGATGGAAATAGGTATAATACCACCTTTAATTAATTCTGCAGCAATGATGGATTCGCTAGCGCCATCAACTACCCCTCTGGCTTCTTTTCCAGATTTATCTCGTCCCTTATATTCAAAACGTGGCATATCTTACACTCTTAAAAAATATCACCAGAAATCTTAAAGACTTCCGATAAAGTAGTTATTCCTTGAACAGCATATTCAAAAGCAGACTGTGTTAGGTTTTTAAAGTCTGGCAGTTTTTTTGCTGTATGCATAAACAAATTTGTATCATTTGCTCTTAAGGCATCTGCTAATTCTGGCGTAATTTCCAAAAATTCATAAATTCCAATACGCCCTTTAAACCCACTCCCATTACATCTCGTACACCCTGCTCCATGCTTAAAGGAAAAAGTGTGCTCCGGTGTTCCTAAAAATCCATCTATCCAGGCCTTTTCGTTTTTCTCAGGAACATAAGGAATAGTACAAGCCACACAAATTCTACGCACCAAGCGCTGTGCTAATATCCCACGCAAAGCACCTGCGACCAAAAACCCTTCTGCACCCATATCAATTAATCGAACAGCACTGCTAACTGCGTCGTTAGTGTGTAATGTTGAAAACACTAAATGTCCTGTCATAGCAGCACGCAATCCAATTTTTACCGTATCTTCATCGCGCATTTCCCCCACCATGATAATGTCAGGGTCATGTCGAATTGAAGATCTTAAAACATTGGCAAATGTTAAATCAATTTGAGTATTAACTTGCACCTGATTTACCCTAGGCAAAACATATTCCACTGGATCCTCAATGGTAATAATTTTCTTTTCCGGCTTATTCAACTCATTTAAAATCCCATATAAAGTTGTTGTTTTACCACCTCCGGTTGGACCCGTTACCACAATCATGCCATTGGGTTTATGAATTAAAGTCCTAACACCTTGCAACATTTTTTCGGTCATACCTAATTGATCTAATTTTAAAACACCCTTAGCTTGGTCCAATAAACGCAACACAACCGCTTCGCCAAAATGCACGGGCATGGTAGCAACACGAACGTCGATGGCACGTCCTTTAACAATTATTGCAAAGCGTCCATCTTGCGGAAGACGTTTTTCTGAAATATTCATATTCGACATTAGTTTAATTCTAAGTACTAGTGCTGATACAATTTGTTTGCCGGGAATAACATGTTCTTGCAAGACACCATCGACACGTTGGCGAATACGCAAAGATTTTTCATCAGGCTCGATATGAATATCGGAAGCGCCAGTTTGCATGGCATCTTCAAAAATGGAATCTAAAAGTTTAACAACCGGAGCAGCCTCGGCACTAACGGTTTCTATCTCGGGAATTACTTCCTCAGCTTGAACAATTTCTTCTTTTAAAGCTTCGGCAAAAGAGGCAATATCTTCGGTTCTTCTATAAACCAAATCAATCAAGTGCAATAAATCATTCTCTACAACAATCACTGGACGTACATTACCATCGAGTATTCGTGTTAATTCATCGTAAGCAACTAAATCGGTTGGATCGGCCATGCCAACTGTATAAGTGCCATCGGTAATATCTAACAAAGCAACTCGATGGCGCCTTGCCACACGTTCAGGCAGCTTTTGTACAATGTCTGGTTTAAAAGGATATTTTTTTAAATCAATAAAATCAATTCTAAGTTGCTCGGACAGTGCCTTAATAATGCCTGTGTCATCAATAAACTTTAACTCTACTAAGACATCACCAAGTTTCCCGCCAGTTTCTTTTTGGCGTTCTAAAGCACTTTTAAGCTGATCAGTCGTAATATAACCAGCATTAACCAATAAATCTCCTAATTTTAATTTTCTTAAGCTCGACATCTCTTATCCTTTAAGAATATTGATCCGATTTTGCACATATTCAAGAATCCCTGGTTCTAGATTACCTTCCGCTGTTAAACGCTGATACCCTTCTAACGCCGCATCACGCTGCCCCTCTGCATCTAAAGCAATAGAAACCCCCAAAAGCCAAAGAGGATTTTTAGGATCTATCTCTAACAAACGAAAATATTGTTGGCGTGCTAAAGAGTAACGCCCCGTTTGCTGATAAATATGCCCCAAGAACGCAATATAACTTTTATCTTGTTTTCGGCTATCTTTCACTTTTACTAAAAATGCTAATGCCTTGTCTGGGTCCCCTTTTCTATCATGTACCATGGCCATTAATCTTAAAAAGTCTGGGTGATTTTCATCTAACTTTAAACCTTCTAATAAAACAGTTTCTGCTGCATCAAGCCTATCTTCCTTCAAATAAAAATTTGCAAGCTCTATTCTGGAATGATGATAACGCGGCATTTGGTCTAAAACTTCTATTAACAGTGCTTCTGCTTTAATGAATTCTTTTTTATCAAAATATTGCAAAGCACGGCGATGTTCCAGTGCCACATGTTCTTCTAATGTAAATGATGCGTGTGTTTTTTCAAAAACCCCTTTTTCCGATCCTGGGGTCTTTTTAAAAGCTCCTTCTTCTAGTGTCGAATGTTCTTTAAAAAAAACTTTTGGTTCGTCCAACTTTAAAGGTGTCGCTTCTTCTTCCACCATTGTTGTTGGCTCGGTGTGTCTCATTGTTGCTGAATTCTCTTGCGACAATTCAACTATTCTTTCAGACACTGTCCAAGCAGATATTCCAAAAGGGAACAGCAACATTCCTTTAAGAAGAACGATTTTTAGGACGATATCTATTTTCATCTCTTTGTGTCTCCTCTTCCAACTTTCGGAAACGATCTAAAGTATCATCAATTATTTCCGATGGTGTTCCATTATTGACCACAATGGGTCTTAATAAAATTACTAACTCGCTCTTTTTAGATAATTGGACTGTATGCCCAAAAAGGCCCCCTAAAAGCGGCAAATCTTTTAATACTGGGATCCCTTGTCTAAAACTAGAAGTTTGATTTTGCATTAATCCACCGATGACTACCATTTCTCCATTCTTAGCTCTAACCACACTGTCTGATTCGCGTACGGTGCTTTTTGCTAATGGGAATGTTTGTGTCTGATTAGCAACTGTTAAGGTTTTAGTGTCGTCTTCAACATCACTAATCGTAGGATGAATGTGTAGAGTTATTTCATCGTTATCAGTAATATGGGGCGTTACATCCAATGCAACCCCTGAAAAAAATGAATCAAATGTCACATTCGGGGTAGATTGTGTTGTTGCTGTTGAAGCAGTGGTTGTTGTAGAAACGTTAGTGACAAAAAATCTATCTGAACCTACTTTAATTAAAGCTTTTTGGTTGTTGATTGTTGAAACGCGCGGACTAGATAACACATGCACCTTACCCTGCGCCCCCAAAAGTTCAATAAAAGTCGACAAATTTCTAAAATTTGTTGATAAAGCAAACACACCACCAAAAGTCTTAACCGTTGCTCCGGTATTAATAGGCACACCGCCAGGCCCAATACCAACTGTGGTTGGCAGATCACTCGCAATTGCAGGGATTGTACCCGCAAGTTCGAATGGTTGCGCTATTGTTGAGCCGCCCACTAATGAATTGGTAATACTACCATTAACAAGCGACCAATTAATTCCTGTCTGAGAACTGTCATCTAGTTCTACTTCCAATATTTTTGCCTCCAAAATAACTTGTCGATTTAACGAAAGCTCAGCACTCTTCAAAAATTCCTCTACTCTTTTTAGTTCATCTGGCATTGCTTGGACGACAACAAGACCAGCCAAGGGACTAACAGCCACTTTTCGTCCTTCACCCGTTCCTACAATTGCTTCCACAGTTTTTTTAAGCTCCTCCCAAAAATCGGCCTTAGAGCTGGTTGTAATTCTGCTATTTGTTCCAACACTCGAACCACCACCGGTGCTTGACGTAGAAGAGGGGCTTGGAGCAGGCGCTGGGCTACTTCCGCCAGATCCAGAACTAGAACCACCAGAACTGGACAATGAACCTGCCGACACTTGGATCTCTGAACTGCCCCCTCGATTAAGATCGAGATAATTTACAGGGAAAGCACGAGTTTGCAACGTGGCTGGTAAAACTTCTACACCTTGCGTTGTTTGGCGAAAATCATAACCATAAACGTTTTTAACCGTGTCTAATACTTCTGGAATAGTGACTTTTTTAAGCTGTAGAGAAATTTTACCTTCTACTGCTGGATGAACGGTGATGTTATAAGGTGTGTCTTCAACCAAACTTAAGAAAAACGTTCTGGCTGGAACTTGCTCTGCAACCAAATCGAATCTTTTTTCAACCGCAGGAATATTTTTCCCTTGTTCAGATTGAACACTTGGCATTAAAGCTTTTGCAACATCTGTTGGTAAATTTAAAGCTGCTCGTTTTTTAGAAGCCATATTACCATTTGAAGCTTCTTGTAATGCGGCTTCAATATCCTTTTCTGTCGTCATTTTATCTTTAGGCAATTGACAACCGAATAACAATAAAAAAGCAAAAAATATTCCTATTATCTTCTTAGATTTACTTATTTTATTATGGTTCATTTTGCAGGTTCCTTAATTGGGCTTCCAAATAAATGCAATACCACTTCCCCTTGTTCGCCTACTAACGTTACACTGTAGGCATCAATAGATTTAACCTTCTCATCTCCAATAACATCTCCAATTTTAACAATGTTATTATTAATAACCGCAATCTTGTTGTTTTCCGAGATCAATACTGCATCTAATACAAAACTGGTAATAGATTCGCTTGTTCTTGCTCTGGATACATCTGAACTATAATTGGTGGGTTCTGTAGGATCTTTAAGCTCTGCACTTGGCTCGGAGAAAGCCATAGGGCTGTAAAAAAACAGCGCTAAAAGGCAAGCCATTCCTCTATTCTTATACATCAATCCACCCTTCATCTAAGCTTAAAGTATGCAAAACAATCGTAATATTGGCTTTGGGGTATTTTTTAACCTCGTAATCCAATTCATCCCACATCACATTCAAATTTTGTTTTTCCAGTTCCTTAAGAAATTGTAAAGTATCAAAATAATCCCCCAGCATTTCTATTCTAAGACCGTGATTAAAAACCTGAAGTTGCCTAGGCTTACCATTCTCTTCTATACTCTTTGCAGCAAATAATGGCTTGGTTTGCAAACTTTCAATATTAACAACGGTTAAACCTTCACTCTTTTGAATAAGATGACTCAAAACTTTATTCATATCCTTAGGAGAAACCATTTTTTTAGTATTCTCATAAATTTCTTTACTTAACTCTTTATTTTTTCTCCTAAGCTCTCTTGCTTGTTGTTGTAGTACGAAAGTAGGGTCTCGACCCAACACCTCAGAAATGGTATCTATCTGCCCTTCTAACAGGTTAATTTGTTGCTTAATTTGTTGGGCTTGTTTAGAAACTTCTTCATCGGTTGCCAAAACATAATCGTAAAGAAGTGTATGCCATGCACTATAAAATGCAATTACCAACGCCATTAATATTAAAAGTTTTTCTCGTATTGCAAAATTATTAAACCGTTTTTCAATTTTTATAAGAATTTCATTTTTAAACACTATAGTTTTCATGGTTGTGCATCATTCCTTGTTTCCAAGACAAAATCTACTTGTCTTGTTTTTTCATCTAACGAAACTTTAAATAACTCAAAGCTTCTACCTTTAAAAACTTCCTCCTGGCTTAAGCCAGAGATTAATTTAGTAACTGAATCTGGTCTTAATGCTTTGCCTTCCAAAGACATATAATCGCCACCATCTTTAAAAACAAAATGGGTTAGCCATATTCCATCCGCAGCCCCTCTGGCCAAAGATTCAAAAAACCCAGAAAATCCATCTATTTTTTTAGTTTGAGCCGAGATTAATAGTGAAAGCACGTCTTCTTTTTCCTGTTTTTCTGTTTGATACCTATTAATTTCGGCAAGAATTTGGTTTCTGGTTTGTTCTTCTGGTACTTGGCCAGCAATAACTTGCAGTTTTTGGCTTTTTGCCATCTGTTCTTTCCCCAATACGCTAAGTTCTTTTTTAATGGTTAAATGTTTAAACAAATTAACACCAGTAATGACCAACAAAACACTTAAAAAGCTCCCAAATAATATCAACATGTGTTGAAACGTAAACTGAAATGTTCTTTTTTTCTTTTCTATTTGGTAGAGATTAATTTGCTGTTTCATATAGGTTTTTCCCATTCACGTAGAACAGCGCCAGCTGCCAATAGAATTTCGGCCTCCTCTTCATCTGTAATGGGCTTTTCAAATGTTAGCAGTTCCGAAAGCTTTAAAAAATATATTTCTGCCCCCAAACTACTCTTAAACGATTCTTGAACGATCTTTCTATCTGTTAAAGTCGGTGCCAACAGAATAACGTTTGGAATATTTTGACGAAAAACACTGCCAATGTAATCGTAAGATCTTTGAATTTCTAAAGATAAAGCATCTAATATTTTACTATCTCTGGCTGAATCCTTGCCAAGTTCATCCGATTTAAGTTCAAAGGATCGTGTAATACACAACTGCTGATTTCTAGATAAAATAAGCTTGCCATGCTTGGGGCCCAAATACAAAAGTGCACAACCTTTCATCTCCTGTGGATGAAGATTAACAACATTTTTTAAAATCAACTCTGGAATATCTATAAATTTTAAAACGAGCGCAGACGGCCCAATAAAAGCTTCTATTTTAGGGATCATTTCTTTTCGCATCGATGCTGCATAAATCATTTTTGTATTATCTTTTGCACGTAAAAACGGCAATTCAAACGTATCAATAATCGCATCATCAATTGGGAAATTAACCAGATCTCTTAAAACCCAACGCAATGCCTTTGCAACTTCCACTTTGGATACAGCTGGTTCTTCGACCAAATTTAAACCGTATTCTCCCGGCGCTAGCACATAAGAACAAGGAACCCCTTGTAGAGCTTGCTCTGTTACAAACTGTTGTAAAACGGCTTGTTTAGCTGCTAGGTCTTCCGCCTTTTGCAAGGTATGGGATTTCACGATAATCTTAGATTCAAGAGAGAGGGCCCATACAATTGCGATCGACTTTGGGGTCTCACAAACTCCTACGATGCCTTCTTTGTCTTTGCTACCCTTTTTCTTCTCCCGGCGGAAACTCCATTTCACCTCGGGCCCCCTCTTCCATTCCTTCTTTATTCATTGTAGTATTACTACTAACTTGTGCAACCTCACTATATTAGTTTTTAACTGAAGCTTTTGAATAATAAACCGATAAATTATTAATAAAACTTTCCTAAGTCTATTCTAATGAAGACAGGAGGGTGATGAACGTTTACTATGCAAAAGGGTCACAATAATAATTGAACTTTTATGAAAGAGATGAATGAAAAGGTCACTAAATTGAACTGGCTACTGATCCTCTTCATTGTGGGCTTTAATGCTTGGAACCCTGTGTTCGGCCTTACTTTTACACTTCCTCCCGATAATGAAGACATCATAGGAGAGATGCAAAGCACCACAGTACGAGCTGGTGAATCTTTGGGAGAAGTGGGAAGGCGTTTCGATGTAGGAGTTTATGAGATGATAGAAGCAAATCCTAAGCTCGATCCTTGGGCACCTACACCTGGCTCAGTAGTTGTTATACCAACTCAATTTATACTTCCTAAGGTGCCTAGGATAGGCTTAGTCCTCAATCTGGCTGAGATGCGTCTTTATTATTTCCACCCTGACAAACCCTTAGTGACTACCCACCCTCTCGGCATTGGTAAAAAAGGGTGGACAACCCCGCTTGGGCAAACAGTTATTATCAACAAAAAGAAAGATCCGCCCTGGTATCCTCCTAAGTCGATCCACGAGGAACATTTGGCAAAGGGCGACAGCTTACCACCGGTTGTTCCTGGTGGCACATCTGATAATCCTTTAGGTCGATATGCGCTCTACCTCGGACTAAAAGGCCTTTCTTCAAAAACAGGAAGTTTTTTAATTCATGGGACTAATCGCCCAGCTGGGGTCGGTGTGCGCGTCACCCACGGCTGTATTCGGCTATTTCCAGAAGATATCGAAACATTATTTCATAAGGTACCCATTGGTACATCGGTGCGTATCATTCACGAACCTTTTAAGGTGGGTTGGTATAAACAGCGCCTTTATTTAGAAGCACATCAACCTTTAACTGAAGCTCAGTACAACGGATCAAACAGCCTTTCTCGCCTAACCAAAATTATTGAAGAGGCTATTGAAGGCAGCTATGAAGTGAATTGGACCAGCGCTAAGATGGCAGCAAAATCTGCGCAAGGTTATCCCATTCGAATTGATTAAAAAAGAAAACCCCCAAAAGAGGGGGTTCTCTGTAGGCCTACAGGGGGAGCTATTTATTTCCCGCCATATTCCTTTTTCATTTTTTCTACTTTATGGTGCATCGTTGGCTCGCTGCTACCACACTTTTTAGCGCAACCGCCTAAAAATGCAACTGGAGCCAAGATCAAACTTAATACAACTAATTTCGCTACTTTTTTCATGACAAACTCCCCTTCAGTTTAATTAAACCTGTAAGCTTAGGTTAGACAATTTTTACGTAATTTGCCAAACTATAAACCTACAGACACTTGTTCAAACAAAGCTCCCATTGCCTGTCGTGGAGGAATACCGTGCTTTATAACACGAAACACTTGTTCCACAATAGGCAACTCAACATGGTACAGCTTTGCTAAATGGCAAAGTTGTTCCACATTGTACACTGCTTCTACTACTTGACCAATCCGCTGTAAGGCTTCTTTTTCATTAAGCCCTTCAGCCAGCGCTAATCCGAAACGTCGATTTCGTGATTGGTTATCTGTGCAGGTTAAAATAACATCCCCACATCCTGCAA
>CADEGZ010000082.1:4324-9590 GCA_902827015.1 uncultured Pseudomonadota bacterium | reverse complement strand
TTTAGGGCCTTTAATATTTAACGTGAGAGCACCCGGCCATCTGGCCTCAACGCCGCTAATTTTTTTAGGGCTGCCCAACCATTGACTGGCATAACCTAAAATATCCTTTTCCAAGTGATGGTTAATGGCGTCTTTATCGATAAAGTCGTTTTTCATACGTGGCATAAAAGCTTTATTTTTTTCTTTGGGCTGCTGTCCTTTAAGGGGTTCTTGATGAGTGGAGTTAAAAGAGGTTGTGGTGGATTCTAAACTGTGTTTGGCGCTTACTTTCTCTTCTGCCTTACCTTTAATATTCGCTACCAAACGCTTAACCCCTTGATGGAGCTTCTGCCATTCTGGATCGATATAACTTAAAGCAGAGCGTTTCAGTTGTTGATGGGCTCTCAAGGTCTTTTGATAATCATCGACGTTAGGAACGATTAACAGCAACCAATTACCACGGGTAATTTGAATAATAAAACCTTGCTGTGAAGTCGCTAACGGCAGGTGGTTTGGGCTGCGGCTTTCAAACGGCGGGAAATAGGCCCAGCGATCATCACAGTGTCTTCTTAAAAGGCGATTTACTTTTTTCATGGATTTTAATTCATGGGCATAAGCTGTATAAATGCCGCCGTCCCGATCTTTTAAAGTCAATTTAATTTGGTTGGTTTTATAGAACTGGCCATTGAACTCTACTTTGGATCCAGATGTCTCAGTTTTAATGACTTGTACGACTTTTGAGTGTTCTCCTTTAGGCAGATGCTTTTTATCCAATACAGTAACATCACCCATCTTCAGTTGAGAGGCTTTGATCCAATAGGGCTTAGGGCCTTCACCGTAAGCAATCACCTCTTGCACATCTTTGCCCTGAGCAGCATAAATGGTCAAAGCATAACCATGGTCAAGGTGTTGGTTTTGGTCTTGAGTTAAATCAAGACTCAGGGTACTGCCATTGCTCAATAAAAGCTCCGCAATGCCTTTTTCTATTTTTAAAATAGTCGCCTTGTCGCCATTAAAAATTCCTTTGGCTTCGTTATTCCTCTTGAACACAATCACATCATTTTGAGCAAACTCCCGTTGTTCTTGCTGATATATTTCAATCGAGCTGGGTTTGTCTAAGTTTTTAGGGGACCAATAGAACGCTTCTTTACCCTCCACTTTTAAGGTTAAACGTTGATGCTTTAAGTCAATATCCAGGATATGGGCATAATCACCGGCTTGAAGATTTAAACGTGGATGATTGGTATTAAAACGAATGATATCGCTTGCTTGGTAGCTAAAAACATCACTTTTATCCACTTCCCGTCTTTCAGGATCTTGTACAAACACAGAAATGGTCATTGCGCAGTCTTCATACGCTTTACCCCTAAAAAATTGACCCGCTTTAGGCAGTTTGCCTTGTTTTTTAAGTTCCGAACGGATAGCGTTATTAACGAACTTTCTATCTTCGTTTAAAGGGATGATAACCAACGGATTTTTATTGCCCACGGTTAAAGCAAAATAAACCGTAACAATTCTTTCCAAGGCTTCTTGTTTATTGGGAATTTCTTCAATACAGTCTTTTAGCGTTTGTAAGCTGCCGGCCATATCACCGGCATAGGCTTCTTTCATCGCGGCAAAGGCGGTAGGATCGCTTAGGCGTACATTTTCTTGCATCACTGCTGTCGCAATGCCATAAGCCAATAAATCATGAAAGATAAAGCCTGCACCAATGGAGCCTTGTTGTTTAAAATCTCCCACCAATGCTAAACGGGCTTCTAGCTTTTCAATAATGGTTTGCAGCCTTAATAAATCTTTGCTAGAGGCTAAAGAGCTTTCATCTAATATAAAGAGTCGGTTACCGCCAAAGTCTTTTTTTGCTTGCGCTAAGTCCTTGGCAATAGCCGTTTCCATTCGCGTTAAAAATTGAGCGGTGGTTTTGGCTTCTATTCCAGATGCGGACTTTGCTTGGTTCTTAGCACTGGCAGTATTCGCCAATACCAGGGTGTAATGACTCATTTGACATAAACGCTTAATTTCTTTTAAAGCCGTGGTTTTACCGGCTCCGGCAATCCCTTGAACGGCAATCATCCTATCTTGGGTGGTCAGGATTAATTCAACCGCCTGTTTTTGTCCTTGGGTTAAACGTGAATGATTTTGAATATCAAGTATTTGAGTAGAGTTTTTATCAAGAATAGCGGTTAATTGGCCTTGCCCAGCTTTCATCTTCTCAATACAAAGCTGCTCTATTAATAAAGTATGCTTGGTGGTAACCCGTTGCTCGCCTTGCTCGTTTTCTCCCACTGAAATAAGCCAACCTTGTTTAATGGCGCAATCAATCGCGGACTCTAATTCCTTTATTGGTGTTAACAGTGCGCCCACCTGCACCACGTCTTCCTTTAACTGCTTTAAATTTAATACCGCCTCACGCTCTGCATGATGGATACAAACCTTATCGACAATATCGCAAGCCGTTCTAAACTCAGCTGTAATATGAACGTCATTCACCGGTGAATTGCCAGCGTTAAACTCTGGGTTCCGCTGACTGATTTTAAGCGTTTCACTTTGCAGACGGTTAAACAGCGGCTGAGTGGCTAATGTTTGATAATTTTCTAAAGCCTCTGCTCTTTGGTAGGGTACCTCCGTAGGGTTATCCCATTGCGGAACTGAGCCTGCCGCAATTACTTTTTTTAGTTCGTTACTGTCATTACAAATAACGGTCGTTTGAATATTTTCTTCTCGTGCAGTGGTGAACATTTCACCAAGCAGTTGAATCGCTTTATGGTCTAACTGTTTCGCTTGTAAAGCCACCACCAGTGCTTTGTTAGAGGATAACTCTACGTCTCTTAAATGAACACTATAACCATAATCCCAGTGCTGCTCTTTTAAAGTGCTTGGATTTAAAATAACTTCGCAGTCATTTGGATATTTAACAGCGACACCCGTTTGATTAATCGCACTAACAACTACCTTTTGCCCTTTAATTCTATCTAACGCTTGATTGGTTTCATCCTTAACGGTACGGCTCCAAATTAAAATATCACCAGTTTGTAATTCCCGTTGTTCTTTTTTAAAGACTTCTACGTGTTTTAAAAATGCTTTATTCTGAGCAGGGTTCCAAAATACTTGGGTTCCCCCTTGATAAAGCTCTAACAACCCTTCTTCTAAACTAACTTTATGCACGGTAAAATAGCTGTCCTTGAGAATTTGGCAATTCGCCGCATCTCGGTTAAAACGAATAACATCCCCTGGTTGATAGAGATGTGCCTGTGCTTTTTCTTCTCGACTCATGCCTAAAGGCTGTAACATATCCAGCACTTGGGTTGGACCGGCTAATTCGCCTGTTTGTTTTAGCTGTTGTCTCACCAAATTATTTAACATGATTCGCTCTGCATGACTCAGGGTAATTAGCTGCCTATCACTATCTGCATTTAAAGTGTGCTCTACCGCAACCTTTTGGCGTTGTTCATAATCCTGATGGGCAATCAGTGCATTATTTTTTTCTAATTCATGAACAATTCCCAATAAACTTTGTTGGCTCTGTAAATTATGCAGGCTTTGTTTGGAAGTATTTACTTTAATTTCATGAATGCCTTCATTTTTTAAGGACTCTAATGCTGCAAATTTTTTTAATTGCGTCAATACAATTCTTGCCCCCAAGGTTTCAGCAAAATGCCCTAAACGATTTAATTGCCCTACAGAGATGTCCCCATTTACAACCCAGATATCCCGTGCGATTTGTTTTCTGACACGCCGGTTCCACGCCTCTAATCGATTTTGCGGTTCACCTCTTTTTGCCGCTCTTTCCTCAGAAGCTAATAAAAACCCTTCGATGGTACTGACTCGTTCAGTCTCCAAATGCTTTTTTAAAGTCTCAACACTACTTTTGTTTTGCGTTAATACTCTGGGGTAAAATTTTTGTGCACTGCTAATGGCGATATAATCTTTTAAAGTCTGATTTAACATCACTTTTGAATTGGAACTTAACAATAGCTGACGGTCATTGGAAGTTAACAGAGCTATTAAGGCTTTCCGCTCTTTAACATCTGCCGTTCTAAAAGCGGTGGTAAATCTCGCAATCCATGGTGCAGATATTTTATCAACCGCATTTTTGCCGGCTTGCATCAAAGCTATATTGTTTTGCTCTAAGTTTTTAGCCTCTATGGTAGTCAGCAATTTGTTTTTCAGGTAAATAAGAGTGTTATTGGCGATTTTTTGCTCAATGGTATTTAATAAATCGCCTTCATTGGTTGGCAATAAAGAAATAAGCTTGGCCGTTCGTATCACTTCTTGAAATGAAAAAGTACTTTGCCGTTCACTGAGATGGCTCAGTGCCGAGCTAATCGCCTGCTCAGCCACAACACTCGGATCGGGGACTGAAATAGGGCCTTGTTCCTTGGCTTTATCCACGATGGCTTGCAGTTTATCTAAACCAGAGCCTAAGATGTTTAGCTCTTCTATCCAGCGTTGGTGTTGCTGTTCTGGATCAACCGAATCTTTAGCCTCACGCGTTAAAAAGTTGGCAGCTTCAGCCGCTTTGCCGCCTTCTTGATCATGCTCTGCCAGCCAAGATTTAATTTGCACTCTACGTTTAGAAAATAACTCAATTAAATCTTGCGGCATTCCTTTGATTTCAAACAATCCATTCTCTTTTAATTCTATTTCAAAACCCAAAGCCATTAATTTATGCGCTAACCTGGAACGGTACTCCATCCCATTTAACAATTTATCGGGATACAACTCATCGGCATAAAGTGCTCGCCACTGTCCGTCAGCATCTTGAGTAACATTCATTAATACACAATGGGTATGTAAATTAGGATCGCCCTCTCTGGAATCGCTATGCTCAAAAGCAGCAACGGTAATATTAGCGGTACGCTCTATATTGACGATCCCCTGGTCTTTCTTGCGACATCCGGCATATTTGTTTTCTATTTTTTCTAGAGTCTCAAGGACCGCTTCTCGGTGTACCTTTAGTAATGTTTCATTCCCCAAAACTAACGCTAAAATCGATAAAGACTTAGGCGCTGAAAAGGTTAAATCATAGCCAGGCCGGTGATATTGTCCCCTTTGCACTTGAGTCATCCGTTCACCGTTGGGCAAATGTCCGCTCAATAGCGCTTCAAAAACCTTAAAATCCACCGACCCATCTAAACCGAGTTTTTCTGCACCCTTGCCTAACCAAACGCTATACCCTTCAGTACTCTGTTGGGTATAGTAGTCGCCTTGACTGTAATAAGTCATGGCCTCTGAAGCAGAAGTTAGGGTGTAGAGCGTTAACATTTTACTGCTTACTTAAAGTTGTTTC
>CADEGZ010000082.1:0-4314 GCA_902827015.1 uncultured Pseudomonadota bacterium | reverse complement strand
CTGGTTTTCTTATCTGAAGATACGCGTTTAGAAGTTTTTTCTTCCTGCAATAATTTGCTGAGATCTCTAGGGACAAATGCCGGTTCCTTTTCTTTACGCTCTTTGAGTTCAAAGGCCAATTTCGTAACTGGCCAATTTCCCGGCAACTTTAAAAAGGCGCTTAAATCTTCTAATCCTAAAAAATGAGAGGGGCTTACCAGCGGCTCTTGCCGGCGCTCTTCATTAATTGAGACTCCATCGCGCATTTCATGAGCGCCATAAGAAAAACCTTCTTTTTTCTCAAGGATTTCCCGGTTACCCATCACCTTAGACATCCAGCTTGCCGAATCCGGTTCTTGAGTTCGGTAAAACACTTTAGTATTAAAAAGAGAGGTCAAACTGTCAGCATGGTTTTTGCCGTAAATCGCATGTAATTGATGTACATCTTGGATAGCGGCCACAAAGCAAGCGCCATATTTACGGCCTCTGGAAAGCGCATCCATTAAACTCGGCAATTTATGAAGACTCGGCAGCTCATCTAAAAAGCACCATAACCTTCTATGATGAGAACGGTTTAAACTTAATATCGATTTAGCCGCCACATCCAACCAAACCGATAATAAGGGTTTTAAGGCATTAATTTTTTGTGCATCGGAAGCAATAAAAAGCCAACTATCCCCTTCATCAGCTGCTATCCAACGGCGAATGGAAAATAATGGCTCATGCGTTTCCTCTTTTAAATACATCAACGACTTACAGTAAGTCGATAAGGTTGCTTTAATAGAAAGCGCCGTTTTATCGATTTGCTCTAACACCAAAGGCGCAGCAGGCGTACCGGCCACTAAGCTGCCTAAAGATTTTAGACCCTCGGCAAATATCGGCTCTAACAATGCTTTGGTGGTCGGTTTTTTATGGTTTCGCAGCTTTAAAGCTGCGCAAGAAAAAATAGTATGAGCAGAGCGGATCCAAAACGGATCTGTTCCTGCCAAATGCTCCGGCATTAATGACAAAGCGGCGCTATCAAAATCGGCTAAATCGCGGCATTCCTGCCAAATGTTCCAAGCCGGCACGCGTTGATCTAAAGGATTTAACAAAATATCTTTGCCAGGCCGGTAATAAGCCGGAATGAAGGCACCATCAATATCATAGACAATGGCACGTTGGCCTCTTTTTCTTACTTGATCCATCAACTCCTGCATCGCTACCGATTTACCCGTACCCGTAGTCCCGGCTAATAAAATATGCTGAGTCGCGGAACGATAGACTAAAGGAACATCGGCCAATTTAAATACTGAGGCTTTTCCTGATTTTTTTAAGAATTGCTTCAAGGTTTCAGGCTCGACCAGTTCTTGGCCTTCAACCTGCACCGTTTGGTTTTCCTGACGCCCTTTACGTTTTAGGACAATAAAGTAAATCGCTAAAACGATTAATGAAATTAAACCGGATTGCCAAAGAGAGGTCCAAAGCTCCTTTTTACACTTACTAACATGAACTTTAGTTTTGGGCGAGTTAACAAAATCGATAGCCTTTAGTTCAACCACCGAACGATCTGGGTTGCGGATGACCTGTGTAATGCGTTTGTCATGCACCACCAATCTTAATTCTGCTTCGATGGTCTGCCAATAAATATACCAATCGTAATCAGTGGTTCTATTAGCAATAAAGCCATATAAACAGGCGCAAAACACAATAAAAGCGACAATAAGACCACTTCTAAATACTTGCCAGAACATTAAAATAGAATGGGTAAAGATTTGGCCGCCGCGCGTAAAATCTCTAAAATCAGAAGATTTGTTTTCCATGATAAGACCCCCTCAGTTGTCTTAAATACCTAAAGGCATTTACAAGGTTCAGGCTTAATGAACACTTGCAAATAGATTGCTAAAGAATTTTAGAATTCCTAAAATCCAAAGTCACTGCTGATTTAAAAAGGAGGGGCACGCACGTGACAAAAGTAATATAGGGTTAATACATTAAACAATTTTTGGTAAGGTAAAATTAATAAAATATTTAAAAGTGAGTTGCCACGTGCTTTCACCCATAAGTTTGTTTTAAATAAGTACAATTTTTTTAGATTAAAGAGGTCGTTTTGTTGTTGAACGTTTAGTCTTTTGCTAGAAGGGCGTTGTGTATCAAGCAGTTTGTTAGAGTTTAACTTTTGTATACCATTCAACGGTTGTTTAAAAGATATTTGTACCAACAAGGTTGCTTGAATTGAATGCAGATAAGATTTTTGCTTGTCAATGAAATAATGGAGGTCTAATTGTTTTACACTATTTCTGCACAGTTCTTTATTGTGTGTAACAAGCTTATTATTTGAGATCAGGTTTAAGGGTACTGTTGGCGTGCCGTTATATAATTTTTGTTCGTTACTCGGTTTATAGGAAGTGATCCTTAAATTGGCCCCATTTCTTGGTAGGTCGACATCATTAATTTTTATACTTTTGCAAAAGAATATATAATTTCTATGGAGTAAAACCGCAGTTTTTAATTTTTGTGAATGAAGCAAAGGAGACTTTTTAAAGCATTTGCTATAGAATATATAATAGCTTTTTAGATAACTTAATAAGCTTTGTTCAATCCCTAGCTTTTTGATAGGTCGTATTGTTTTTAACTTGATCGTGGACAAAAGGTAAGATGTTGTTTTACATTTAAGGAATATAAATCCAAAGGGAGCAGGTGAGGAGTGAGTCGCAATGATGGAATTTATTGTCAATAACTTAGACTTAATTTTTGTTCCGGCAGGACTAATCACACTTTTTTTATTAGTACCCGTGGGAATATTGTACGCAATATGGAAAATTAAAAAAGGTCTCGCGACAGGAAAATTACAATGTGTGCCTTCTAGCAGTTCTATGTTTGATTCACCAGCGCCAACATCTTCTAATCCTTTATTTAACGGTGACATATATTACAATCCTTTGTACAGTAATTTACCATCAAACGTTTTTTATCGTAGAAACGATTGAAACTTTTAATAATTGTGCTATAACATTTAATTATTTTACTCATCGTCTAATTTTCCTGTAGTCTTTTCTGTTCGTTTACCTCTAAATAAATTTTTAAATTTAGTACTATAGTCATTCACTTTGTTATCCTCACTAAACTCTTGATAACGTTTTTCCATCTTAGTTTTCTTGTTATCAAATTTTTGTTGTTTAGCTTGTATTTGTTGTTCTGCTTGTTTGGATGCAGTTTCCATTTTTTCTGGCATATCGCTTTCAATAGCTTTATTTAATCCTTTTTCATCAGCTTGCTTAGTAATATCTGTCTTATTTTTTTCATATTCATCTTTAGGATTATTTAAAGCTTTAACTTGTTTAGTATCTTTCTGGTATTGTTGTTCTAGAGTTTCAGCATTTTTGTAAACTTTTTGTTGTTCAAATTGTTTTTCAAGTGCTGAGGAATGTGTTGTTATAAATTCTTTTCTAGCTTCTTTTACGCCATCTGATGTTGATAATTTCTCTATTGCTTTGTCAACACCGTCCCTTTGCACTTGCTGCTCGAAGACCTTTTGGCTTAAGTTTTGCGTAGATTCTGCACTGCTGTTTGCGGCAAATTGCGCTGACTCTCTATAAGCCTCCTCTTTAGCAAATGAGGCTTGCGCAATTTTTTGTTGTGAAATTCCCTCATCTAAGTTTGCTCTAATGCCCGCATCATATTGGTTGCCACTAGAGTCTGTCATTGCATAGCGGCCTTCTTTGCTTTCATTTTCCGCTTTTTTAAGCAGATTTTGAATATCATATTTTCTTTGAATATTTTCTACAATACTTTGTTGCTCAAGGTTTGCAGTTTGTTCTTGATGTGAAGCACCAAAACCAATATTACCACTTACATTTGCATCCCCTTTTGCTAACACTTCTCCGCTCGCTGTTAGTCCCATAATACCGCCTTTACCACCACCTTTATCTCCTTTTAATCCTGCTTGCACTCCAACGTTAGCACTCACACCAGCGCCAACCTTGCCGTCAAACAGTAATTGGTTTGAAGCTTGTAAATCTATCTTCAAAGCGCTGGATAATTCTTTAGAAGCAGTGTCCAAGGTAGATAGTGCGCTGTCTTTCATCACGCTTTCACCATGTACCCAAGTGTTGGTGAGGTTTTTATCGTTTCTGTGATTTTCAGCAATATTTTGATATTGGCCCAACGCCGAGGATAAATGTTGCTGTGAGGATTGCAAATGACTAATGCCTTCACGATGACTTTGCTCTGCCATCCTAGTTAACCCGGTACTAACACCTGTGCTTTCATTAAAGCTAGCGCCCAACTCAGAGATGGTGGGCCTTTTATCAAGCACCAGTTCGTTGTTAGCCATTTTATTTAAAATAGAGCCAT
>CADEGZ010000081.1 GCA_902827015.1 uncultured Pseudomonadota bacterium | reverse complement strand
CGGCAGTCGTGCAGAAAATCATCTGATTTTCAAACGCGCGCACTTAAACACGATTCAAAAATCGTGTTTAAGTGCGCCCCTGCCGAGGGCGTCCGCAAAAGGGGATCGTTCTCCCCTTTGCCTTTGACCCCTCTTTTTTGCTCGTGAGTTAAAAAAACTCAAACCAAGAAAAATAAAAACCTGATGTCCTGTCGGAACAAAGTTTTAGACAGGCACGCTTATACAAACTCAAAAATGAGTTTGTACGTTTGGGTGCAAGCACCGATAAATGACGCTTGCGTCAAAGCGATGTGTTGCAAAATTTTTGCAACGTGTAAGCGCGCCTGTCTACATTTTCATTTCGACACGACTTGAGGATGTTTATTGTTCTTTCTGGCGAATCTCTCAAGGTAAGAAAACAGGGTGGAGAGGGAAAGGCTTTCCCTGTTGATGAAAGGAAGGGCTGATCTGGTTTTTCTTCTTTGAGAGAAGAAACAGCGGATAAAAAGCCCCCAAATGAGGCATTGAGTGTCTGTCATGAGAGAGCTTTTTATCCTTTGCCCTTCTCAAGACTCTTGAGAGTCCTTCTCAAACGCAAGCCGTGTGGTCCTCAAATGATCGGTCACCACGAATTGCTCCATCGTCAGCGTCCATGACTCATGAATCAGATCATAAAGCTGTTTATGCTTGTCGCAGATTTCCTTCAGGGATTTTTCTAATAATTTGAGATATTGCTCGTGTTGAGCTAGATTTGTTTTAGACATTGGTAACTCCTCGAAGTTGCTGATGTTTAGTGGCGTAGGAGTGTTCAAACCATTCCTGCGTCACGCTTGCTTCATAGCAAGCACCCAAATCATAAAATGCTTCATACCAAGATGCAAGGCTAAAAAGGATTAGGAAAGCTTATGACTTTTCTTCGTTTTCTTTTAAGGCAATGCGGTTTTGATCGTGGTTAAAGACCTTTCAAGAGAAGAAAGAATCCTTACAAAGACTTATCCATAGCCTTGCAAACCTTGAGTTTCTTCATCAAACACTAAAATGACTCTAACTTATCCGAGTTATACAGATGAGCCTTTTCCCTCGGAGAGGTTTTATATATTTTTATGTCCTTTTAGGCGAGCTGCAGCCCATGTTGGATAAGGGATACAAGAGATATACGTGTCCTTTTATGGGGTTGATTTTTTTATATCGGTTTATTACTTTAAAGTGTCCTAACCCAATATAAAGAACACAAATGTCTAACAGAAATGCCTTAGTTCGCAAATCCAACTGGCTCATTACCGCTTCCTATAAGCTGACTTTGAATGAACAACGCCTAGTTTTGGTTGCCATTGCTAAAATCCCTTTTGATTCCAAAGAGATTAAAAGACGTGTGGTGATTACTGCCAAGGAAATGCTCGACTGCTTCCCTGATATTGGGGAAAAGCACGTTTACGAGGAAATGGAAAAAGCATCGGAGAATCTTTTTCAAAGATGGATACGCATAGAAGACCCCAATCAAATAGAAAAATTTAGATGGATTAGTGCTAAATTGATTTACAAGAAGGGAGAAGGGAGGGTTGGGTTTTCCTTCAGTCCTGAAATCCTTCCCTATCTCCACCAACTCAAGGAGCAGTTTACCAAGTATAGGTTAGGCGATATTTCCAGTTTAAAGAGTGTCTACAGCATTCGTTTATTTGAAATGTTGATGCAGTTTCAAAAAACAGGAATAGCTTTAGTGGGGTTGGAAGAATTTAAAGAGAGGCTGGGGATTGCTGATAAATATTCAGATTATAGAATATTAAGGAGAAAAGTCGTAGAGCCAGCAGTTAACGAGCTAAACCATAAGAGTCACTTTAACCTCACCTTCAAGGGTGTTAGAGAAGGTCGAGCTATCAAGAAGCTTGAATTTTTCTTTTCTGAAAAGTAATCAATCCTAAATCTGTTTTTTCCCTCGTGATGGACGCTTGCGTCAAAGCGATTGGTTGCACAATTTTTTTGCAATGTATGAGCGCGCTTGTCTAAATTTCATCCCGACAAGACGAGAGGTTTTTTCTCCTTGTTTATTTTTCTTTCCATCCTTCTCTCAGGAAGAAAGACCTTAAAATTTTAAGGTCTTTTCTCTGTCGGTTTTTTTGAGATGTAGCAGACCATGAGTAGGGTTACAAGGGGAAAGCTAGCCCTTTTTTGACATCGCCCCTGCCGGGGCGCACAAGGCGATTTGCAATCGTGTTTAAGTGCGCGCGTTTGAAAATCAGATGATTTTCTGCACGACTGCCGATGATGTTTTTTGAAAGTTCAAGAGAGGGTATCGGTGGCTCCCCGATCAAATCGGGAATGTGGATCCGCCTCTGCGGTAATGCTTTGACATTTCTTGTGTGGGGCGAAACTTCCGAAAAAGCGTATTTTTGAAAAACTCTATTTTGCCTAAAGAAAATATTCTTCAGAGGCAAAAAAAGAAACCCAGGAAGATATTTTCAAAGAGACAAGAACGCTTGCGTCAAACTATTCTTCTCTCAAGGGAAAAGGTCTTTCCTCTGACCCTGCTCAGTCCCTTCATGGATTTTATTTTTAAGAAAGGCATTATTTTTTAACCTTCTTAAACATCTGTTTAGCTTCCTCTGAAGAGTGTATTCCACCTTTTCCAGTATGTTCTTCTACGGTCAGGGGGAAGATATTCCACCATGCATTTTGGCCATTATATCCTAAAGGTATTATATGATGAGCTTCAAAAAGGCTATGACCACAGTTGGTTTTCTTTCTACAACACTTTTCGCAAGTGTACTGGGGCCAGGAAACATTAAGCTCTTTTTCCCACTCTTCGATTAAAATTTCTCTTCCTCCATCATGATCAAAATTTTTACGCCTTTCGAGGTATGTATTGTGAGAATTTTCTATATTAAAATTTAATTTACGTATATCTTTTTCATGTTCTATTAAAATCTCTCGTTGCTTTTTATAAATACTTTTTGGTTTTTCTGTTCTACTTATAACAATTTTATCAATTGTATCTAAATAGTCAGAAAAAGAATAATTAGTTGCATAACAATCTGAAAAAATTACAGTACAATTAAATAAATAAATAAATAAAAATGTTATTTTTTTATACATGTTTCTTCCTTAATTTTATTTTTTCAACGAATTTAATCTAAAGACATATTACTAATTACTTAATATTTTATTAACATTTCAACGAATGCGCCCTTAACTGAACTTGGAAGTATCGCTATTTCTCAACACCGTATTGTTATATTCTTCAGTTTCAGATTCCTTTAAAACTTTTTTAATCGGATTGTAAATTGTAAGTGAACGAGATGGATGAATATCGCTGTAGTTTTTGATGTATTGCATTTGAAAGTTTTGAGGCCAGTTAGGATCGCCAAGAAGATATATTTCTGTGAAAAAATAATATAGGGATGATGAGTTAGGGTTTTCGTAAAAAGTTCGTGTTAAAATCCCAATAACTTTACCCTCTCGAAGAGCAACTTGAAATTCTTCGTGTTCTTCGTTAGTTAAATGTCTTTTACCTTCGTCTTGTTTTGGGTTTCTATCAGATAAACTTGCTACGTTGCGTAACTTCCTAGCCCTATCGGCCTGCCACCATAGACTCATTTGGCCTTTTTTCAAATTTGTATTCCCAGCTTTGTCTTCTACAACAACATATTTAACAGTCATTGAATTTATTTTGTAAAATCCATCGAACCCTTGATTGCCTGAATAATGACTTTTTAATTGCGTCCAACCCATTCTTGAGAAGAATGTCTCTGATAAAAATTCTCCACATGATCCCTTTCTAGCTTTACATTGTCCATCAAACCGGCCACAGCTAGCCCTAAAGTCTCTTGGCTGACAGAGCGTTTCATAATCTGAGTCTCCAAGTTCATTCCTTTCATACTTTACTGAGTACAAGGGGTAAGAATGAGGTGTATCTTTTGGAAGTTCTTCATCTTTATAAGATGCTTGTACTACTAAAGAAAAACTAACAAGAAAACAAAAAATTGCGCTTGAAAGCAGACGATATTTTTTTATTTCCATAGAGACTTTATAAAAAAATATTTTCATGATGATTTAATCCTAATCTAAAATTCCAAAAAGCTTCTTAATGTAATCTGTAAAATTCTCATTAATTCCTTAAGAATTGTTTAATGAAAAATTTCTAACTTTTGTAGCTTCTCTTCTCACGTCTGAGAATCCTTTGAGTTCCCTCGTCTTTTTCAGTTGCACATCTTATCTGCGAAATGATTTAATTTTGCTATATGCTGTGCATCCAAGAAAAAGGCTGGAAAATGACGATTCTGTGTGCTCTTAACGGACAGAAAAAATAAATAATACCTAAAATCCGCCTGTCTTGTGGGGATAAAATTTCTACAAGCGCGCTTATACATTGCAAAAAAAATGCAAGGGGCGCTTCGACTCAAGCGTCATTTATCGGTGCCTGCACCAAAGCGTACAAACTCATTTTTTGAGTTTGTGTAAGCGCGCCTGTCTACAATTCCATTTCGACAGGACATGCAGATTTTAATTTCTTCCTGTTTGATATTTTAAGCGCTTGAGAAAATTGAGAGGGTTAAAAAGGGAGAGCCATCTCCCTATGCTTACCCTCTCCCTTACGTTGTCATTTTCTGAAATTGAGAAAGAGCAAGATAAAAATCCATCCGTCCTGTCAGAGTGAGACGATAGACAGGCGCGCTTAACTGTTGCAAATTTTTTGCAACACATCACTTTGACGCAAGCATCCATCACTGACATTTCTCACCCAACAAAAAATGGCTTTGACCTTTCAGGATGTGATAAAGTGATGTCAAGATTTATGAGGAGAAAACCATGTACCCGAATCATGAAACAGACGTTTATGGATGGGCTGTTCACACAGCACAACTTTTGAGGGAAAAGAAAATGAGTGAAGTAGATTTTAATGGGATAATTGAGGAGATTGAAGCCTTGGGAAGAAGTGAAAAACACGAATTGGTTAATCGTTTATCCTTAGTCATCACTCACCTTCTCAAGTGGCATTTCCAGCCCACCATGAGAGGACATAGCTGGAAATACACTATAAGAGAACAAAGAAAGCAGGCTAAATATCACTGGGAAGATAATCCAAGCCTTAAAAACAAGCTGGATGAAGCTATTGTGAAGTCTTATAATTTAGCGGTTGATAAGGCAGCAAAGGAAACAGGATTAGATGAAAAAATATTTCCTATTGAATGCCCTTACACGTTTGAGCAGATTATGAATGATGAGTTTTATCCTGAATAAAAAATATCCCATAAAGGCAAAATCAATTTTAAGGCACTTTTTAGGCGTTTTAAATAGGGGTAAAAATTTACCCCTATGATTCCCTATCTGATGTACAGGCACCCTATAATTCGTTTATCCTGGGAAGAATGCGGGGGTATATTTAGAGGTACCTTTTATTTCCCGTTAAACTAGAACTTTTAAGACATATCAAAGACCCAAAATATTTTTTCTGCTTGCCTCACGAGTATTTTTATAGGTAAATCAATATATTAAATCCTCAAACTGAGGGTTTTCTCCCTGTAACTTATCCCCGCTTGTCGGGGGTTTTTTTAGGGATAGGCAAAGATTTTTAAAACAGGATGGATAAAAAGCCCCTACATGTACAGAACATGAGAGAGCCTTTTATCCTTTGCTCTTCTCAAGAATCTTGAGAGCTCTTCTCAAACTCAAGGCGCGTTTCTCTCAAGTCATTGACGATTAGAAATAGCTTGAAGATCAGGTTTGATATCGCGTGTAGCCCGTTATTCATCTCCTGATGAGAATCGACGATCTTTTGGTATGATCCATCAATTTCTTTTAGATTAGTTTCTAAAGATTTGAGATGTTGCTCGTGTTGAGATAGATTTGTTTTAGACATTGGTAACTCCTCGAAGTTGCTGATGTTTAGTGGCGTAGGAGTGTTCAAACCATTCCTGCGTCACGCTTGCTTAAAGGCAAGTAGTCAAAGCATAGGATGGTTAAAACCAAGATGCAAGACTAAAAAATACCTTCAAGATTTGTAGAACACGAGGGGTTACTTGATGGAAAGATGAGTTTTTTCAACACCTTGCAAATCCTTGTGCTTTTAACAGGATTAGTTCTTTGTAGAGATTCTGACGGGGGTCATGAAGGAAACTGGACATTCAAGGAAAAGGTAGGACTCGTTCTTGTTCTCATGGCAGGTTATAGTATTGTTCACGAGTTTATCCGCATTTATCGATTCTAGGAGAAGAAAGTATTTAACTATTCTCCTAACAATGTGAAATTCTAGGAAAACAGCTAGAAATAAGGAAAATTCAAAAAATTAGGAAGGTTTAAGCCGTATTTTCGCTCTCCTTTTAAGGCAATGCGATCTTGAAATTTGGAAGGTGTGGCACAAAAAGGGGAAGAATGAGAAAACAATCTTATCCACAGAAAAATGATCAAAAGTAGCATTCCCTTTTTCTTGTTTTTAATACTTTTAAAGTATTTAAGTATTTTCGGCGCCCTACAGCCCGCATGAATTAAGGGTTTTTTAACGTTAAAACCGACTTTTCTGATGTTAAAACCGACTTTTCTGATGTTAAAACCGACTTTTCTGATGTTAAAACCGACCTTGTAAAGTTAGTCTGATGTTGATAACATCAGCACGATAAAAACAAACAAGATGCCAATTCCTTTATGAAAAAAGTAAAAGTACTAGAATCTAAATTTCAAAATTTTATAGTTAAAAGTAATGCCTTAGTAGAAGCTCGATATCGATTGAGTCTCCAAGAGTCTCAAATTATTTTGTGGCTTTTGACACAAATAAAGTCAGATGATGAAGATTTCAAACCTCATAACTTGGAAATTATAGAATTTTCTCACTTAACTCAGGTTAGTGTTGGCAACAAATACAGCGAGTTACGAAAAATAACCAAACGTTTAATGCAGCGTGTGATAGAAATTTATGAGCCAGATACCAAAGAGTTTATCCAAGCAGCATGGTTAAGCTCAGCCCATTATAAATCTAAACAGGGCTATGTTTCCTTAGAGTTTAGCCCTAAATTAAAACCCTATCTGCTCAAGTTAAAGAATCAATTCACCAAAATTGACATTACCGACACATTAAAGCTGAAAAGCATTCATGCCATCAGAATTTTTGAGCTTCTCTTGCAATATAGTAATCTCGGCACAAGAGAAATGAGTATTGTCAATCTTCGCGCATATTGTGGAATTCAAGAGAGAGAATATAAGGATTATTTTGATTTAAAACGCAAGGTTATTGAAAAAGCAAAAACAGAGATAAACTCAAAAACTGAGTATAATATTGATTACACAGCAATCAAGGAATCTCGAAAAGTTGTAGCCATAGAATGGACAATCAAAAAAAAGAATCCTCAAAAAGAGGAACACTCTCAGAAACTAATGACCCTTCAGAAAGAGCTTCGCTCTGAATTAGCGTTGATTGAAGCCTTGATGGAATATGGCTTCAGCAAGGGTATCGCCAAACGCCTGTTAAAGACCAATGAGGAAGAAGTCATTAAGAACGCTTTAAAGTCAGTTAATCTTCAGATTGAAAGGAACCATGTCAAAAACGCTAAAGCCATGCTGCAAACAGCCATCAAAGAAAAATGGCATCCTGAAGTGTTCAAGAAAAGGAAAAAATCGCTTTAAGCTTCTCTAAAACTGCCAAAAGAAAATCTCATAAAGTTCAAGTCCGCTTTTTCTCAGTCATGGACGCTTGCGTCAGAGCGATGTGTTGCAAAAATTTTGCAACAGGTAAGCGCGCCTGTCTACATTTTCATTCCGACACGACTTGAAGCTTTTTGTTTTTCCATTGCTCAATTTCAGAAAACTACATCGCAAAAAAGAGGGTAAGGATAGGGAGACAATTCTCCCTTAACAAAAGTAAGGTTGAGGACACGCTTGATGTCTTCTTGAGGATCAATTACAGATCTGTCAAAGATCATTTTGAGAGTGCAGAAAGCATCTTTCAGAGGAATTTTTAAAGCTCTCTGAAAGAAAAGAAAAAAGGGCGATTCCCAAAATTTAGCCACACACAAGAAATGTCAATGTATTACCGCGGGAATGCGAGGCAACATTGACACCTGATCAGGGAAACATGAACCTCATTTTATCTTGTCGTTTTCATTACTAGGAATTTCTGGTATCTTGGTTGAATTAAAATTTATTCGGGGTGATAATAAACATGAGATTAAAAATTCTATTATTACAAATTTTTATCCTCCTAGTGGTATCTCAAGCAGGATATTCATCAAATGGGAAATATTTATTTGATACTATTATGTCAAAATCAAGATATGTTAAACACGCTATTGTTCCAAATTCCCTTGGAGAAAAGCAAACTAGGAAAAATTTTAAGCTTCTTTTTTCAGGACAGGAAGATCCTGCAACTGTCAGGATAGCTGTTGCACCTTCAAGAGATCATTATACACTTAAAGAAACTCTTAAATACTTATTTTTTGGAAGAGAAGCATCATCTTCTTTCTTATCTGGCACTGTTACTTCTCACGGAGTCTTAACAAATGCACATGGTTTTTTTGAAGAAATACCATCATTTAGAAATAAATTTCTTAACTTTATTAGAAGTGAAAAACTTTATTATCGTCCTCTAGTCCCATTAAAAATAGAACAAGGATTAACTTTAAAGCATTTTAACTCTGACAATGAGGATTTTTATTATCGTGAAACTGATTCTAACTTAGAAGATACTATTCATAACATTTACACAGTGAAAAATATAAAATCAGTATTAATTGCCAAGCCCTATATTGAATCACAAATTCCAATAAAAACCGGTGGTTATTTTGGAAAGACAAATCCACTTTATGATTTGGCTATTATAAAATATGAAGAGGGGCATAATCCTTTGCATATTTGTCAAATAACTAAAGAGATTCCTTCCAGTGAAATTGTAAAAGTGAAAATATATCAGTATCCATCAGGTCATCCATTACAAAAAATGTCGGAGGAGTATGCTCATTTCTCCTGTGAAAAACATCCATACTGTTACACTTTTCTTTGCGAGAAACGTTCTTCCTGTTCCACTAAGCATCATTGTATTACTCTTCCCGGAAGTAGTGGAAGTTCTCTTAGAGATGCGAAAAATGGAGAGATTATAGGCGTACATAGAGGTGGTTACGTTCATAAGACGATTAAAGTTAATAAAGAAGGAGTAGAAGAAGAAATTGAAGAAGGACATAACACCTTTGTTCCTTTGAGCGAATCTATAATTAAGAACGTTAACTACCAAATATACCCTCAAAAAGAGATTGATAATCCAAATAAGTAAGACTATACTGTCTTACAATAAAGAGAGGGTTTAATGAAAAAATTGATATTTTCTTGTGTCATTTGTACATCGTTATTAACATCTGGATTTGATGCTAGAGCTTCATTTCAAGAAGAGGATGAAATGTCAAGAACATCAACCCCTAAAACAGAAAATTGTCGGCATCGTTATATTCCTGAAAGATATGTTTTTGTGGGAGAAGATACGAAGCGAGAAGTAGCTTTGTTTCGAAGAATAAATAATGAGACGTTTTATCAGAGGTTAAAAAACGTAATGCCTAACTGGCCACGAATAGCAAGGTTTGTAATTTTCAAGAAATAACGGTTAAAGTTATTTTTCAGATGTAATGCTCAGAGCAGAGCTAAAATCCCTATCTCGGGCGCAAGCGCCCGAGATTTTCGCTACGCGGTTAAAAACTTCTAAATGTTCTCTATGTAAAAATTACATTTCCATTCCGTAACCTTTCCCTCTAGTTATGGTTTTTTCCTGTCGTTCGAGTTTAAGTTCCAAGGCTCTTAAGCTAAAATCAATTTTAAGCCGCTTTTTAAGCGATCTGAATAGGGGTAAAAATTTACCCCTATATTTCCCTATCTCATGTATAAACACCATATACCTCGTTTATCCTGGAAAGAATGCGGGGGTGTAATTGGAGTCCCCTTAGATATGCTGTGAAATCCAACGATCTTTCTTCTTAGGATAGTCTTTCGCCCTCTCCCGCAAAACGACCCTAAGAGCTAAAAAAGATTAAGGTTCTTTTTTGGGTATTTATCGACTCCGTAGATTTTCCTTCTTGTCTTTTCCGCTTTTTTTTAGAGGTAATTGATCTCAAGCAATTTCACCGAAGCGTAAAGAAAACCTGCTTTTCCCGAATTTCATTCCACACAAGATAGGGGAATGTATTACCGCAGAGGCGGATACCCCATTCCCAACTTGGTCAAGGATGCCCCGACACCCCATCATCAAATTTCAAAAAACATCATCGGCAGTCGTGCAGAAAATCATCTGATTTTCAAACGCGC
>CADEGZ010000080.1 GCA_902827015.1 uncultured Pseudomonadota bacterium | reverse complement strand
TTCACGCGCAGTATTAATAACAGAAATAACGCCAAGATAAGAAAGAACAACCGCTCCCACCGTAAGAATGATGTAATTGAATTCTTGGAACATCATCGATAACATGGGGTTGTTAACACCGCCTCCTAGTGCGACTGCGCCTACACTGCCGCCAAATATCATGCCCAGATATTGTTGAGATTGATCGGTTGGAGCTACCGCGAAAACAGTCGCAAAAACTTCGGGGCAAAAATTCAAGAAAGCGAGAAAGAGTAATCCTTTTAATAATTTTTGCCATCTATCTACGGAGCTTTTAGAAAGATCTATCATTTTTGATGTATCAAAAATTGTTCCATTGTTCTTCATTGTAGTTTTGTCCTTTTAATGGATTTAATTGATGATAAGGTGAATTCTCTAAGCCATTCACTTGGCGCACACCCCAGTTTCTTTTGAGTAATTTGGAAATACCAAAAGTGAAAACGAAAAGCTTGTGAGAGTGCATAAACTGCAAGTGCGAAGCTTAAGATTGCGCCTCTCCAATTTCCCAAGGTTGTAATGAAAGTCGCATAAACAAAAATTGCTATTGCCATTGCCAGGAATAGAAAGGAAAGATACTGGTAACGTTTTTTTTGAGTGGTTAGTGCTTCGGAGGTTAGATTTAATCGTTCAACGGCTTCTTCAAAGCTCTCAGGATCTGCAGGAGGTTTAGGTTTAAAGAGTCGTTTACCATGATACCAAAAATATAGTGAGCTCTTCCTAAGTCCTTCCCAGTCAAGCCATCGATCCACGCGGAAATCAACAGCATGACCTAGTACTTTTCCGGTTTTTCTCCAAAATCCCATCAGGTCACTCCTTTACCTTAACATCACTTAGATGTAAAAAATGGCCGTCCTACCATTTTTTTTGTAAACCTGGCAAATTAATTAGCCAGGCAGTATCATTATAGAACAGATTTAAATAGATTAAGGTGCTAAGAAGCGATGCCTGATCTCCATCTTGATGCAGTAAATGCGTTTTGGGATAGTTATGACCGTCGTACTTTATATCGTGTGATTATTGCACTTGAGCGTGTTGAACATTGGGTATTAGACGAAATCCCGGAAGTAGAGGCGGCGTTAATTCAGCTGGGGGAAGTTATGGAACAAGCCAGCAACTTTGAATTAACGGAAGATGCTAAATTTATTAGAGTACTGGCCAACACTCGGGCAAGTAGGGCACTGCGTTTGTTGCAGGCCTTAGATATTGCAAAGCCAGGCTCGGCTTCTCAGTTATTGATGTATGCGGAAGAAGCAAATGCCGAGGGAGAAGGAAAGACCCCCGATCCGCAGGCTCAATTATTTTTAAGGCGCAACTTGGTGTTTGAGCGACTACAATTATTATCACGGGTGTTTGCGCCGCAAAGGGTCTCCTTGATATTAAAGGCGTTGGAACAACAGGATGAGTAAATGGGAAAGGAAAGGGGTATTAAGTATGAAAGATGTTAAACAGAAGGGTTCAGGGCGTTTAGGGACGTTAGTACTGGGAATTAGTTTGATGGGTATCTTGTATGGATGGTTTGTTTATGCAGGAGAAATTGAAAATGATATTTCAACTGTCTCAGGATTAGTGACAACTGCAAATAAAGCGAATCCTGTTGATTCTACTGCAGTAACCGCATTAGAACAAATCGGTAATACGTCTGAAGGGCAATTAAACACAGGCATTAGTAATGATCTTTATGGAGCAAGTACCATGACTCCTGCAGCAGCCATGATTACCAAACACTTTGGCACCTACTGTGCTGGTGGTGTGGAAAGTGGTAATTGTACCCAAGATCCTTTATTACAATTTGGCGATATTAAGCTTTCCTCTATTTTAAGTGGAACGGCCTATGACAGTGCAAGAGCACAAGCGACCCAGGATTTTTTAACCAATTATTTAAGTCCGCCTAATGTGCCCTATGTAACTAATTTTCAGAGTAATGAAACAAATGGGACTATTAGCGCAGCAACGATAACGGCTGATCCTAATCTTCAGGCCAATTATGTGCAGGCGTTAGCAGATGAAGCATTATTATCTGTAGTACGGGAGTCTTTTGGAGAAATGATTGCAAAACGTACTGTGAATAGTGGAACCAATACTTCTTGGATGCAGTCCGTGGAATCGCAAGTTTTACAACGAGCAATGAATACGGCTTGGGTGAATTCATTAGCAGCAATGACGCCTACACAGCTGGCTACCGAGCAAGCAAAGATGCAAGCACAGCAAATGTTATTGGCTTACGAGGGTTATCGCCAAGGTGAGCGTCTTGAAGCATTACTGACAGCGTTGGTTTTGCAAAATTTCCGTAGTGCAAAGGCAGCTCAGTCTGTAGTATCAAGTCCATCGCCTTCAGCATCTACTATTTTAAACAACGCACAACAGAATGGTGGCCAGTCTGGTAGCACGGTGGCTCCTAGCCCATAATAGAAGGGGGTAAATAACCATCCAGCATCGTTTGTCTCTAAGCAGTTATATTTCCTACGCCTTATTAGCAGTAGGCGTAGGATTAGCGGGTTTTGCCTCTCCCTCTTTGATAAAAACCCTATGGGTAGGAGGTGGGGTAGTAGCTGGTGTTGGCGTTCTTTGTTGTTTATTGTCTTCTTTTGTTTATTCAGGGGCGCTCGTCAGCCCTGCTTTAAAGATTGTTAATTTTTCTAAAGCAAAACAAATTGTTCTGTTATTGATTGGACAAAGTGCAATACTTTTAATTTCTTTTTCACTTTTTTATCTTTTAGAAATACAAACACAAGCAAATGCTCGATTACACTTTGTAGAGTCTGCATATATTGTACGGGCATTACAGAAAAATCCATTCAGCTTGGGCTTATTGCCATGGTCACTTTACAGCGTATTAGGTGTGGGGCTGATTTATTTAAGTGTCCGTTATGGACGATCTCCATTTCTTTCTAGGGCTGTCTTATGGAGAAAGAAAGGGAAATTTGAATTATTTTTCCATAACATGTCAGCCACTATAACAGATATAGTGTTTATTTCACCCTTTTTATTTGTGGTTGGTTTTGGATTAATATGGCTGTGTGAAGTCGTTAATACTTTTTTAAAATGGGATTCACTATTTCTAACGCCTTTCCGTACGACTTTTATTTGTGCACTCATTATTTTTATTTTTCGAAAAGCCAACGTGCAATTGATCGATTGGATGGATCGATATCAAGCTTCTGTTGGAAAAACTTTAATGATATATATGTTTGTGACAGCTTTTTTTATATTGTGGTTACATGGTTCTGCTGAATGGCTTAGTTTAGGAAAAGAACCCATAGAACCTGATAAAGTATTAAAGAGTTCATTAGCGGGATTTTTTAAAGAAGAAGACTTACAGACAAGAATAAATCTTTTAATCTGGGGCTGGTGGTTCATCTGGATTCCGTGGATGGCATCGTTAGTTGCTCGTGCTTCCATTGGCTTTTCAATTTTACAAGCTTTCCTTCACAGCCTTTTGTTGCCTTTATTGATATTTATTTTTTGGTTACCAAAAGTTACGATGGAGCAATGGTTATCGTTATACACATGGTTTAAGACACCCATTATTCAGGGATCAGTCTTGATAGTTTTACTGTTGTTTATTGTGAAAGCATGGGGAAATATGTATACCCTGGGGGATGTTGCGCGCGGTGCAATGGTACCTATAGGACGATTAACAAAACGTCCCTTAAAGCGTTGGATGCATTATATTATAGTTGGATTAATCTCTTATATTCCAGGGTGGATCATGCTAGGGTGGTTACCCATGCAGTTTTTTGTTTCCCTAAATGCAATTTTTATGTCAGTTGTGGTAGCATTTTTTGTATTTGCATGGAGTTCATTTTTGTTCCAGCAACTTTTATTAAAGAGGGATACCCTTCGCACTTGAATTTAAGGTTCAATAGCCACTTGTTGATAGATAGTATAAAGGGATGTTAAGTATGGTGGTAGATACTATAAAAAAAAGATTGCCTATTTCTTATTATCAAAAGTTTTTTTGGTTAGAGTGGAAATTAGATCCCAACAGTCCGAAATATAATACCTCATTAGTTTATAGAATTACAGGAAATTTAAAAGAAGAAGCCTTGCAACAAGCATTAGATATTTATATTCGTGAATTTCATCAAGCCGCAAGGCACTATTTTCATGAAGCGGGTGGGATAGTTGAACAAGTTGTAGAGGAAGATTTGGAGGTTTGTTTAGAAAAAGAGTTCCTTTCGTCTTCTTTAATTAGTAACGAGAAGCAAAACTCTTCGGAGGAAGTTTTATCAAAAGAAATAGAAGCATTTATTGAAAAATATTGCCATTGTTCTTTTAACTTGGTAGAATCGCCTCCTTTTAAATTTGGACTTTTAAAGGTCACAGAAGAAGATCATGTATTGGTTCTTAGCTTTCACCATATTGTTACAGATGCATTTACAGCTGTATTTTTGGTGCAAACATTAAGTGATCTTTATAATCATTATGCTTGTAATGCGCCCATGCCTCAAGCTCTTTTAGAGTCTTTCTCGGAATGCATTCTAAGGGAAAAAGAATTTTATACGCTTGCTCAAAGGGAGGCTGATTTAAGTTATTGGAAAGATAAATTAGCGAATAAAAGTTTAGCTGTACCTTTTTTGCCAAACACCTCTTTACAGTCTTCTTTAGAAAAACAAATTATAAGTTCTTATTACTTTTCTGTTGATGTTGTTATTACTAAATTATTAAAACAGTTAGCTTTAAGGGAAGGAACCACTTTATTTATTGTTTTATCAAGTGTCTTTGCAGTACTGTTATATCGATATACGCAACAAAAAAACATTTGTCTTTCATACAATGTTAATGTAAGACCAATTGACTTTAAGAAACTTCCCGGGTGTTTTGTTAATATGGTTCCTCTGGTTGTGACCCTGGAAGGAGAAATCAGTTTTCAAGAATTAATTCGCCATTTGACATTAGAGAGAAAAGAATCAAGATCTCATCAGAGATGCTCTTTTGTAAATATTTTACAATTTTTAAAGGAAGAAAGTGTTGTAAAAACAAATGACCACTTGAATGTGGGAATTGTTGAGAGCTTGTTAAATGTAGAACCTCTTAAGATGAATGGGTTAAATGTAAAAAGTTTCCCAATTAAAAACCAAGAAGGCAATGATTTGCTCTTATGCTACCAAGAGAATGACAAGCTTGAGTTTAGATTGGATTATCAAAAGAAATTATTTAAAGAAAGTTTTATTCAACAAATGGCAAGGCATTTTATATCTATTTTAGAAATGTGTCTTTCCAATAGCCAACAAAAAATTGCTCATTTTCCTTTGTTATCGGATAGAGAGAAGCAAGTCATACTTATGGATTGGAATAACACGGAAAAATTTTTTCCTAAGGATAAGACTATTCATCAGTTGTTTGAAGAACAGGTAATTAACACTCCAAATGGTATTGCTGTAAGGGACGAAGACCAAACACTGACTTTTGATGCCTTAAACAGAAAGTCCAATCAGCTAGCAAGGGCAATAAGAGATACTTTAAGTTCAAAAAATACGGAAAAAAGTTTACAAATAAAACAACCCGTGATTGCCATTTGTGCGGATCGTTGTTTGGAATTGGTGGTTGGAATATTGGGGGTCCTGAAAAGTGGTGCTTGTTATTTACCAATTGATCCAACAGATACGGAATTTCGTATACAGACTATGTTAAATGATGCTAAGGTTGATCTAGTCCTAACTTTAAAGCAAAATATAAAAGAAAAACCAGTTTTGAGAAGAATTGAAAAACTAATATTATTAGATTCCGATTGGAAATTTATTTCTAAACTTCCCGATTCAAATCTTTCAGTGCCCTGTTGTTCCACAGATCTTTCTTACGTTATTTATACTTCTGGTACTACTGGTGTTCCCAAAGGGGTTATGATTGAGCATATCAATGTAGTAAATATTATTCTTGATATTAAAGATAGATTTAAAATTACTGAACAAGATAAAGTTTTTAATTTGTCATCTATGGCGTTTGATGTTTATGGGTTAGAGCTGTTTCTTGCTTTACTTTCTGGGGCATGCCATGTTCTTTGTTCTAGCATTATTATGCAAGAACCTAAAAAAATTGTAGATCGCATCATAAAAGCTAACTCAACTCTTGTAATTGCTTCCCCAAGTTTGTGGTCGGTTTTATTAAAATTCTTAAAAAAGAAAAAAAGGAATTTTACTATCTTTTCAACTGCAGAACCTTTATCTTGTTCTTTGGCAAGGAAGCTTAAATCGATTTCAAACGAAGTTTGGAACCTGTACGGGCCTACTGAAACCACCATAGTATCTAGTTTGGAAAAGCTTGAAAATCGAACTCCAGGTATTGGGAGGAGCTTTGCCAATACTAAGTTATATGTATTAGACGAGCATTTAAATCCCGTGCCTGTTGGTGCTATAGGCGAACTTTATATTAGTGGTGTAGGTGTAACACGAGGTTACTTAAATGATTCTAAATTAACAGAAACGAAATTTATTCGGAATCCTTTTCATGAGAATTGTGAGTCTTTGATGTATAAGACAGGTGACTATGTACAATGGCGAGAAGATGGAACCTTAGAATATCTGGGAAGAATAGATCGCCAAGTTAAGATCCGCGGGTTTAGGGTGGAACTCTCAGAAATCGAAAGTGTTCTTTTTTCTCATCCTAAAGTGATTGATTGTGTGGTCGATTTTTGTAATGAAGAGGGTCAGTCCCATTTAGTTGCATTTTATGTATTAAAGAAAACAAAGATTTTTAATTTATTTTCCGAGGCCGAGAGTTTTGACGTAGGAGAATTAAGCAATTACCTTAAAAAGCATTTACCTTCACAAATGCAGCCGACGGCTTTTGTAAAACTAAAAGAGATCCCAAGAACTGTAACGAGGAAAGTTAACAAGTTAAAACTACCCAAGCCTGATGCCTCTGATTTTTGTCATGGCCAAAAATTTATCCGTCCTTATGATACCTTAGAGTTAAAACTAAAGGAGATTTGGCTTGAAATTTTAAAATTACCTAGAGTGGGGGTTTTTGATGATTTTTCTTTGGTTGGCGGACATTCATTGGCGAGTATTTATCTCGTTAGTAGAATTAATGAAGTTTTTAATGTACACTTTCCAGTTGCTTGGATATCAAAATACCGCACGATTCGCATGCAAGCGGATCAGATCCGAAAGGAAGGTAAAATTCAAAGCATTTATAACCCCATTGTTCAATTTAACGTTTCTAAACTAGGTTCAACAGGCAATCCTTTGCGCCCACGGAGTTATAAAAGAGATGGCTTTTTAGAAAGGCAAGGACCTTCAAATGAAGAAACACCTTTAGTTTTCATTCATTCAACTTTGGCAGGTGCTGAAGTTTACGACGAAATTGCCAATCATTTTAACAAGGATATATCATTTTATGCCATTGATTCTTATAATCTTAATAGTGGTAAGGCCTATTTGGACAGTATAGAAGATTTAGCTTTAGAATATATCAATTATTTGCGACAGATTAAGCCAAGAGGGCCTTATTTATTAGGGGGGTGGTCATTTGGTGGTATGATCGCGTTTGAAATGGCTCAGCAATTAACCAAAATGGGAGAAGTGGTTAATAAAATTTACCTTGTTGATGGCCATATTTTTAGGCGGGATTATGTAGAACGCCTTTATAATGTTGTCGAAGCAGAGGATTTAATTGGGGCGGTTTCAAGAGACTGGATGGAATATCTTGAAAATTTACCTAAGAAATATTTGGACAAGATATTCGCTTCTTTACAAAATGATATAAAAATGATTATGCAATATACCATTCAACCCTATCCTGGTTCAGTGATGCTTTTAAGATCAACCAAATTGAAATCCAGCAAATTTTTAAAATTGTATAAAATTTTTACCAGTGCTATGAACAATAGCTGGAAACCCTTTGTTAAAAATTTGGAGATTAAATTTATTTATTCAGATCATTTTAACCTAATAGAGGGTGAAAAAGTACAGGAAGTTGCCGAAATTATTGAAAAAGATATTTATAAATTAAGAGAAAATGTAAATAAAAGAGAACCTTTGATAGTCATAGATTAATCGTATAACATATATCCTTCACCAATGAACTGTATGTATTGTTGCAACACTTGTTAAATAAACCAGCTCTGTATATTTAAGTAGGCAAGAATTTGTGGATTATTAATTTAAACTTTTTCTTTATGGAGAAAAAAATGAGAAACTTCTTTTTAAGACTTACTTTAATCATAACAGCAATACTGCCTTTTATTGTAGGGGCTGCATCTATAGATTTTAAAGAAGTGACAATTGCAGATCTTACAAAAAAATATCAGCCATGGTTTATAAAAGAATTTCCAAAAGGCTTTATGGCCGTATATCACGATAAAACTTTTGTTATTACAAAAGAGGGAAAGCCTACTATATTGGGTCCCACCAATACCAAAGATAAGCAGGTATGGCTTTTGGAAACAGCAAAAGAAGAGTTCCAAGATTATGTTTTAACTCCTAAAGAAGGCTATAAAGCTATTTTAATAGAGTACCAGAAGCAGCCAATTGGCTCTTTATTGTATCGTATGCTTGAAAATGAAAAAACCATATATTTAGCTCAGTATTTTATTGATCCAGAGTTTCAGAAAAAAGGAATTGGTGTACATTTGCTCTTAAATATTTTACCAGCTCTACATCCGGACTACAAACGATATGAAATATTAGCCAGACATCAGAATGATGCTGCTTTTTTGCTTTATAAGAAAGCGGGGTTTTCTATTGGAGACGAAGCAATGGTTAAAAAATACGATTATGATCCACTGCGTTATATGAGTTTTTATAAGGATAGATAAGTACTACTATGTGAACAGTTACGATAAGTATTTACTTTTTTATGTAAGTGGTACAAGTCGCATTTTAAGACTTGCTGGAAGTCTTAAAGAAACGTAGGGCTCTGCTGCATATTTTTTGTTTTTCTTTACAATTTCAAAACTGAATTTTTGGCCAATGGTGGCAAGTAATAAAATACCCTCCATGACTCCGAAGATAGAACCAATGCAAGAATGTGCCCCAATACTAAAAGGTAAATAAGAAAATAAATGTCGTTTTGTTTCTGCATCATTTAAGAAGCGAGGTGGGTAAAAGACATTAGGACTTTCCCAATAAAGCGGATTTCTATGTAAGGCATAAATATTTAAAATAAGCGTTGATTTTGCAGAGATTGGATAACCAGAGATGGTATCTGCTTGTAAAACAGTTCTGGGCAAGCACCAAATACTTGGATAGAGTCTTAACGTTTCTAAAAAAATAGCTTTGGTTATAGGGAGCTGAGTGCAGTCATGAATGGTTGGAGGGCGCCCTTTTAATACAGTTACTAGTTCTTCTTGCATTTTTATTTGATATTCTGGATGTGTTGCAAGTAAATAATAGGCCCAAGCAAGTCCACAACCCGTAGTTTCATAACCGGTAATTAAAAGTGTTTTATATTCATTTAATATCTCAAATTCACTTAAAGGAGCATTATTAGTTTGTTTTCCATTTAAAAGTATATCGATAACATCATTGAAGTGGTTTCCAGAATGCCGGCGTTGGGCGATGATTTTTTCTAAAAGTTTATTCAATTGGCGAAGGGATCTAAAAAAAAGAAGATTATTAGGTGTTGGAAACCAAGGTTTTAAAAGGGGAGCATAGGAGATATGTGGGTTTCCTCGTTTGAACAATACAGTGACTGTTTTAAGATCGTGGGCAGAAGGTTCATAATTGGAAAAAGCCCTGAAAGCAATTCTTAAGGTTAGTTCGCCCATTTCTTTAGAAATATCAATGTAAGAGGGAAGGTATTGATCCCACCTTGCCATCCATTCCGTCGTTGTTTTAACCATTAAAGGTGCATATTGTTCTAGTTTAAGGCGATCGAATACGGGGTGTAAAATAGCTCGATGTTGTTCCCAAACTGGACCTTCATTGGTGATTAAACCATCTCCAAATATTAATTTCAATCGGTTGTAAGTCATGTTAACTTTGGAGAAGTTATTTACATTGGTTTTTAAAACATATTTAAAGACCTCTGGGCTACAAATGAGGTACTGGTTATTGGGTAGGCGAATAATATCGCCATATTTTCGCATTAAATTAGAAGAACCCAGGCTTAAGAATTCTAAAAAACTACTGCGAGAAGATTCCTGTAATAATTCTAATTGCGATGGTCCAGGAGGGCGTTTGGTATTAAGCAATCGTTTTTGAATGGAGCGAAAAGTGTTTGAAAACATTTATTCCTCAAAACCTTTTTCCTCGGGAAGAAGGCAGCGTAGGAGAAGGAGGCTCTGTGCTAGCATTCAGCGTGCGTCGAAGATTTTGTTGTCGCCTAAATTCGTTTGTATCGCGCGGAGTAGTGGCCACATTTGCATTTAACAACTCATATTGTTTTATTAGATCTTCTTTTAATTGTTTTTGGA
>CADEGZ010000079.1 GCA_902827015.1 uncultured Pseudomonadota bacterium | reverse complement strand
TGCTAATAACCCTGGGGCACTTGCAACACAATGACAATAAAGTTTTAAATCTTCAAAGGTTTGATAACCTTGATAGCTAAGATCCATACTCATGCCTTGTAAAACTTCTTCAAAAAGATGTTTTTGTAGGTTAAAATGTTCTTTGGCTTTGATTAGTGATTGAGAAATGGGATGTCGCGCATTATTTAAATAGATACGTTTAATTTCTTCATGCCACCATTGTAGTTTTTGAGCTGCCACATTTTTGTCTGAACACTCGTCCACGATATCATCGACTTCTCGACAAAAGGCATATAAAGCCATAATAGCTTGTCGCTGTTCTGCGGGCAGAAAAAGGAAGCTGTAATAAAAACTAGAGCCACTTTGTAAGGCTTTTTCTTGGCAGTAATGATCAGTAATATCCATACTTATGCTCCTAAAGACCACTTTTTATAGCATGCCATACAAGGATTGGCCAATGCCACCATTTAAGAGTAGGACGAGTGTAAATATCTTTTCTCTTTTTTAATTCCTGAATTATTTGCCGACCTCCTGCGATAGTGAGGCGGATCTCAAAGCCAAAGAGGCCTGTAAGTTGTTGGGTAAGTGCTGTGCCCTCTTCAAGTAGATCATCGGCACGTTGTAATTGTTGAGTAATTAATTGATAAATAGCAGTAGTGGTTTTACCCAGTTTAAGATCTTCTAAGGATATGTTTAATTGTTTCATGTCATCTTTAGGAAGGTAACAACGATTACGTAAGAGAAGATCAGATTGTAGATCTTGTAAGAAATTGGTTAACTGTAAAGCAGTACAGATAGCATCAGAACTGTTTAGATTTTTTTCGGTTACATTATGAGTTAAGTATAATAATAATCTACCAATTGGATTAGCAGATTTTCGACAATAGTCTAGCACTTCTTGGAAATTTTCATATTCATTTTTAATGACATCCTGTCTAAAAGCGCGGAGAAGATCGAAGAAAAGGGAAATAGGAAGCTCAGGATTTTTCTTTAAAATATCTGATAGTGCCATAAAGAGGGCTTCTTTGGGGGGAATGTTATTTTTTAAATCTTCTAAAGACTGCCAATAGTGTTGTAACTGCTGCAAGCGTATTTCTTTTGGGTCATTGCCCTCGTCTGCAATATCGTCTGCACATCTTGCAAATGCATAAATAACACTAATTGGTCGTTGAATTTTTTTTGGTAAAATTAAAGAAGCAACTGGAAAATTTTCATAGTGTGTTTTGGTAAGCGTTTCGCAGAATTGATATGCTGCTTCTACACTTATCGAGTGGTTTGTGACCATTTTTTAAACCAAGGTAAAATTTCATTAGGGTGCAAAACACAATGATCAGCACCCCACTTTGTTACGAGGGAAAGATCTTTTATGTATCCAAACAATGCAACAACGGTTGTCATACCAACAGTACGGCCTGCGATAATGTCTTGCTCTGCATCTCCGATAAAGACACATCGACTCGGTGGAAGTTTAATTTGTTTGCAGGCATGAAATAAAGGTTCTGGGTGTGGTTTTAAATAAGGAGTGGTATCGCCACTGACAATGCAGGTAGCGCGGTCGCTTAAGCCTAATTGTTGTAGTAAAGGTTCTGTGAAGCGACTTTGCTTATTTGTAACAACGCCCCAGGGGATCTGTTGTTGTTCTAAGGTTTTAAGCAGTGCTTCAATTCCCATGAAAAGTTTGGCGTGTAAGCCAAGGGTTTGTTGATAAACTTCTAGAAGTTCATGACAAAGTGTGGAATCGTTATCTTTGTGTGTGTGTTCAAAGCCAACTTGCGTAATGGCTTTGATCCCTTCTGCCACTGCTAAGCGTAGGCGGGGCAGCATAGAGACATGAAGGGGAGGGAGATCCATTGTTGAACGAAGACTGTTAATGGCAGCCATGAAATCAGGTGCAGTATCAATTAAAGTGCCATCAAGATCGAATAATATTGCCATGGAAATATTCTATATGAGTTTTGAAGAAATAGCATGAGCAATATAGTTTACTGAGACATCAGGATTCAATTTAGCTTTTCGACTTAGTGGATTGTATTGCATACCAGACAATTCTTGTAATTCTATCCCTTCGTGCCTTAGCCATGCTTCAAGTTCAGAAGGACGAATAAACTTTTCATATTGATGCGTTGCGCGAGGAAGAAGGTTTAAACAATATTCAGCACCTAAAATGGCTAAAAGGTACGCTTTGAATGTTCGGTTCAAAGTGGAAAAGAAAAGATGACCTTTTGGTTTAACTAATTTTGCTGAAGCTTGAATGAGTAAGTTGGGGTGAGGAACATGTTCTAAAAGCTCCATACAAACAACGATATCAAAAGTGTTTGCATAAGTATTGGCATACTCTTCTGCGGTTGTGTGTACATAATTTAAAGTTGATAACTTTTCTTTAAGGGCATGTTGTTTTGCAATTTCTAAGACAGTGTCGTTTGCATCGATGCCTGTTACCAAAGCGCCGCGTTTTGATAGACTTTCTGATAAAATACCCCCTCCACATCCAATATCAAGAATCGTTTTTTGATTCAGTTCACATCTATCGCTAATGAATTGAAGTCGCGTAGGGTTTAGTTCATGTAATAGCCGGCATTGACCATTAAGATTCCACCATTCTGCAGCCATGGCTTCAAATTTGACTAGTTCGGAAGTTTCTAAATTATAATGCATATATCCCTAAATCGTCATTGCGCCAGTGCGAGTGTTTCTTGTAATAAGTTTAAAAGGCTAATGGCTTCTTTGTCACCTTGAGCGGCTGCTTTGCGTAACCATTCATTTGCTAATAATAGATTTTTCTCAGTTCCTTTGCCTTCTAAGTAGGCACAACCTACTTTATATTGGGCTTTTGCGTGATTTTGTAAAGCGGATTTTTCAAGCCAAAAGAAACCAACGCTTAAATTGCGGGTTGTTCCAAAGCCTTCAAATAGGATTTGACCTAAATTAAACTGCGCTTTTGCGTGATTTTGTAAAGCGGCCTTTTCATACCACTTAATTGCCTCTGCCATACTTTGGGTAACACCTTCGCCTTTTTCGTATAAGACGCCTAAGCTAAATTCTGCATTGGCATGGTTTTGTAAAGCTGCTGTTTCAAAATGTTCAGCCGCAACCTTAGCACTCTTAGGTGCACCTTTGCCGAGGTAATAGGCAACACCAGCCCGATAATATTGTTCGCTTTCTTCCAAGGTATTACCGAAGGCAGGGCGGGTACAAAGTACAGCGATTACGATGGGGCCTCCTAACATTAGTAGTAATTTAAATGACATTTTCATTAGTTTACCTCCTACATTCGGTCTAAAGGTTTAAGCCCTAATAATATCATGCCTTGTTGTAGCACCTGTGCAGTTGCTTCACATAAGAGTAATCGGCTTTTTTCTTTTGGTGAACCTTCTACACGGCATTGGTGGAAGAATAAGTGGAACTTTTCTGCCAGTCGATATAAATAATCTGTTAGACGATTGGGTAGTAATTCTTGTATACAATTTTCAAGTACTTCGCTAAATTGACACAAGAGTAAGCCTAAGCTGATTTCAATAGGATCTTCTAATAAAAGCGGGGTTTGCTCTGTAAGTAATTGAGGAATATTTACATGGGTTTTGCGCTGGATGCTTCGTATACGTACGTAAGCATATAAAAGAAATGCTGCGGTATTTCCCTCAAATTTAAGCATTTTTTCATAACTAAAAACATAATCACTTAAACGATTACAGGCAAGATCTGCATACTTAATGGCATTAAGCCCTAAGGTTCTGGCTGCAGTTTCCAGTTCCATCGCAGGCATGTCTGGATTACGTTCAATGAGTTTTTGTTTGGCTTTATCAATGGCTGTTTGTAGTAAGTCAATAAGACGTTCTGTATCGCCAGAGCGCGTTTTGAATTTTTTTCCGTCTGCCCTTAAGACCAACCCAAATGGAACATGATTAATACGTACCTGTTGTGGATCATAAAAACTAGCTTTTTTAGCGGCTGTAAATATCATCTGAAAATGTAAGCTTTGTCCTGCATCTGTAACATAAATTAACCAACTCCCTTTTTCTTCTTGAATACGGTGGCGTAATGCGGCCAGATCCGTTGAAGCGTAATTATAACCGCCGTCAGATTTCTGTAGAATAAGAGGAAGGTTTTCTCCTTCTCGATTTGTAAATCCTTCCAAATCCATACACTTTGCACCGTCTGAAATCGATAGAAGTTTTTTTTGTTCTAATTCTTGAATAAGGGGTCCTAAAAAGGGATTATAGAATGATTCCCCTCTTTCAATTAAGTTAATTTCCAATAGATCATAAATTGTTTGATAGGCCTTGCGGGAAATTGTACAAATGTGTTCCCAGGCGCGTCTTGAACTTTCCACACCATTTTGTAAAGCAACGACTTCTTGTTGAGCATGTTTTTTAAATTCTGGATCTTCATCGAAACGCTGTTTTGCAGTGCGGTACCCAGCAACCAAATCGCTTAAGTCGATCGCTGGAATGGTTGTTTCAGTAATCTCAGGTAAAGCTGTTTTTAGATGCGCAATAAGCATGCCAAATTGGGTTCCCCAATCCCCGATATGATTAAGGGGTAACACTTTATATCCCATAAAGGTTAAAATTCTTGCCAGACAATCTCCAATAATCGTGGAACGTAAATGGCCCACATGCATTTCTTTGGCAATATTCGGAGAAGAAAAATCAATGATGACTTTTAAAGGTTTGGAAATAGGAGAAACGCCCAATCGAGGATCGTGTAATTGCGACATTAATTTTTTGGCAATGAAATTGGGGTTTAAACTAAAATTAATAAAACCTGGGCCAGCAATTTCGATATGTGTAAATACAGAGGCTGCTTCTGGTAGTGCGTGTAAGGCCGAAACAATTTTTTCAGCAATTTGGCGCGGACTTTCACCCAATACTTTTGTTAATTTCATTGCACAATTGAGTTGATAATCCCCAAACTTTTCTTGGGTAGCTGGTGTAACTTCCACAGTTGCCGGATCAATCAAGGAGGCCTTGGGTGCAAAGGCTTGTAGCAGGGCAATGTGAGAAAGTTGCTTTAAAAGGCTGGAAAAAGTCATTTAGAAAACAACCTAAATTAAAGTTAGAAAATTATCCTACCATTGTTTATGGCTAAAGTCAATAACAAGGAAGGTGAGAGTTGGGCTGATTTGTGATAAGATCCTCGCAAGCTGTTTTTTTAGCTAAATAAACCTTAGGAGAACCTTTCATGGCAGAAATTGCCAGAGAAATTACCCCCGTTAGTATCGAAGATGAATTAAAACAATCTTATCTTGATTATGCCATGAGTATTATTGTTGGGCGCGCTTTGCCAGATGTACGAGATGGCTTAAAACCCGTGCATCGCCGAGTGTTATATGCCATGCGCGAATTGGGAAATGATTGGAATAAGGCTTATAAAAAATCGGCGCGTGTGGTAGGGGACGTTATTGGTAAGTATCACCCACATGGTGAAGCAGCTGTATACGACAGTATTGTGCGCATGGCCCAACCTTTTTCAATGCGTTACATTTTAATTGATGGGCAGGGCAATTTTGGCTCTGTGGATGGTGATCCTCCTGCGGCAATGCGTTATACCGAAGTCCGTATGGCTAAAATTGCTCATATGTTGTTGGCGGATCTTGAAAAAGAAACAGTCGATTTTGTTCCTAATTATGATGAATCTGAATTGCAGCCCACCGTTTTGCCAGCCGCTATTCCAAACTTATTAATTAATGGGGGCTCTGGTATCGCTGTTGGAATGGCTACTAATATTCCACCACACAATTTAACAGAAGTTATCGATGCCTGTTTACAATTAATTGAAGAGCCTGATTTAAGTGTTGATGCTTTAATGAAATTTATTCCTGGGCCTGATTTTCCAACGGCGGGAATTATTAATGGTAGAGCAGGTATTATAGAAGGTTATCGTACTGGACGAGGGCGAGTATTTGTTAGAGCGCGTCTTCATATAGAAACAGAAGAGAATTCACAAAAACAATCCATTATTATTACTGAATTACCGTTTCAAGTAAATAAAGCGCGTTTGATTGAAAAAATTGCAGAGTTGGTAAAAGACAAAAAAATTGAAGGAATTACGGCATTAAGAGACGAATCAGATAAAGATGGCATGCGGGTAGTGATTGAACTGCGCCGTGGGGAAGCTGCCGACATCACTATTAATAACCTCTATTCTCAAACACAATTGCAGATTGTGTTTGGCATTAATATGGTGGCATTAGTAGATGGTCAACCACGGATCTTGAATTTAAGAGAGCTATTAGTTGAATTTTTAAAACATCGACGCCAGGTAGTATCACGTCGTACGGCTTTTGATTTGAGAAAGTCGCGTGAACGCGCTCATATCTTGGAAGGTTTAGGGATTGCACTTGCTAATATTGATCCGGTTATTCAACTTATCAAAGCTTCTGCAACACCGTTGGAGGCTAAAACGGCGCTGATGACGCGTATATGGGCAGCTGGTTTGGTTGCAGATATGCTAAAACGGGCTGGTGCGGATGTATGCCGTCCAGAGAATTTAGAAGTAGAGTTTGGATTACAAGAAACAGGATATCGTTTATCGCCTGTTCAAGCACAGGCGATTTTAGACTTAAGATTGCACCGTTTAACAGGCTTGGAACAAGATAAAATCATAGAAGAATTTAAAGAAATTATTGTTAACATCCAGGATCTGCTAGATATTCTGTTAAATCAGACGCGTTTGATGCAAGTCATTCGAGACGAATTGTTAGCGATTAAAAAGGAATTTGGGGATGCAAGAAGAACGGAAATTTTAAGCGATCATTTAGATCTTTCTACAGAAGATTTAATCACAGAAGAGGACAGAGTTGTGACTCTTTCTCATGGTGGGTATGTAAAAGCACAACCTTTGAGTAGTTATCAAGCACAGCGACGAGGTGGTAGAGGAAAGGCTTCAACCAAGGTTAAAGAAGAAGATTATATAGAAAAATTGTTGATAGCCAGTACTCATGATACTGTTTTATGTTTTTCAAATTTTGGTAAAGTCTATTGGTTAAAAGTTTACGAAATTCCAGTTTCGAGTAGAACATCTCAAGGCCGGCCTATTGTTAATTTATTACCATTGCAGGAAAATGAACGTATTAGTGCTTTATTGCCAGTTCGGGCCTATACCGAAGATAAGATGGTTTTTATGGCGACAGCTAATGGTACGGTTAAGAAAGTGGCTTTAACAGAATTTATGCGCCCACGTTCCACAGGCATTATTGCATTAGAATTAGAGGAAGGCGATAAATTAATTGGTGTAGATATTACCGATGGTTCTAGGGATGTGATGTTATTTAGTAATGTTGGAAAAGCAGTACGTTTTTCTGAAAAAGATGTTAGAACGATGGGGCGTACCGCAATGGGCGTGCGAGGAATTCGTTTGCAGGCAGGCCAACGTATGATTTCCTTGATTGTTTTAAAGCCAGGCGGGACCATTTTAACAGCTACACAAAATGGTTATGGAAAGCGAACTGAAGTAGAAGAATTTGCTTCCCATGGACGAGGTGGGCAAGGGGTGATTGCTATTCAAACCAGCGAACGCAATGGCGAAGTGGTTGGTGCTGTGCAGGTATTTAATAACGATGAGCTTATGTTAATCAGCAATGGTGGGACATTGGTTCGTATACGTGTAGACGAAATCTCGGTTGTGGGTAGAAATACTCAAGGTGTTCGGCTTATCAATTTGTCTGAAGAAGAAAAATTAGTAGGTATTCAACGGATTGAAGAAGTCGAAATTGAAAATGAAGGCTCTGAAGAAATAGCGGAGCCAGAACTCGATACAGAATAGGAGCTTAAGGCTACTATTTTATATCGATATCCTTCTATATTACTCCCTTTTTCTACTTTGGCTGTTACATAAATGGCTATTTTTATATTATGTATCTCTTCTGCGTAATGATGTTGTCATTTTTGGTCTGCTTAATTCATCATCATGAGAAGAATTGTGTTGATCGCCATAAAGATATGTAAAAACTAATTCTCTTGCTCTTTCTGGAACGTGGGAATCATCTAGAACAGTTCTAGTAAACACTCTTTGTAGTTCCACAACTTGACTTTGAAAGTCTTCAATAAGAGGATTCTGGAGGTAACCATATAAGATCCCACCTAAAACAAGAGGAAATGGGGAAGCTAATTTATTGATTTCTTCTAATGCTTGATCAACTGTAGTTTGGGTTATTGCGTGATTATTAGCGAGAATGGCAGTTTGTAAGCCCAGCAGTTCCTCACCATATTCTAACTCTTGCCTTTTGTACTCTAAACCTTCAATTATGGTTGTTAGTTGGTAGGTTTCCACTTGGAGCCGTAAGAGTTTTAATCCACGCGCACCAATCATATTTTCAGCCAAATTCAATGCTAGGAGAGAGCGATTTCTCTGAAGAAGAACGCCTAAAACTTCTGCGTAATTATCGTTTAAATTATTGCGGGGTAAAGCTAATGTACGGATCCCTGGAGGTAAGGAGAGATCATCTTGAAAAAGCTTAACTGCTTCTTCAACAGTATCTCCAAAGGAACTTTGAGCAATTGCTATTCCCATTATATTAGAAACTGGTTTTAAGGCTCGAATAGATAAAGATGTTTGTATAGGGCTTGCAAACACGAGCCTAATCGTTTTTAACCACCCATTATTTAAGACAGAGGCTAATTGTAACAATTCGCCTTCTTCCATCTTGGTAGAATTTCCTTTGATGGTGATTTCAGCTCTCTTGATGGTAGGACGAGAGTTTAAACAGCTAATTAATTCATACATAATACAAATTGGAGTATTTACAATTGAAACAGAAACTAATCTCGTTGTCGTTCCTAGTGCTGCAATTAATTTTTTCAGATTCTGAGGATCATGAAGCTCTAATAATGGAGCATTGATTGAACAATGAGTTATTGTGTCTGAAGATATTTCTCTCAGTAATTTTAAAAGAGTTTGTCCTCTTGGGGGTAAAGGCATAAAATGTTCCTAAAAATTTAAAGTTAAGTTTAAACAAGCGGGGTAGTGTAACCCCCCATTTTACAATTAGTCAAATATATCGGTGGAAGGAATTATTTTAGTTGTTACAGAAAATTGATGGGAAGTATTGAAGAAAAAAAGAGCTGTCATAAAAAATCTGCCCCTATGAAAGGGAGACAGGCCTTCAATTTTTATATTATGCACCTATTTTGGGTGATAATTTTGTCGTTTTTGGGCTTAATTCATCATCACTTACAACAACATTAGGGCCTTTAGCGTTATTCATAATTGGTTCGTCTGCTTTTTTATCCGAAAAGATATTGTAAGCATGCCCTACCGCTCGATGAGCTACATCAATTTACTTTACTTTCATAAATTACCATATTTTGATGTTATAGGAAATAGGTCAAATACCATAGTAAGGGTACAGCTTATTCATTTGTCTTGAAGAAGAAAAATGGGTGGATATTCCCTAATTAAAGGGAAATTAATTTATATATTTGTTTGTATTAAAGAAAGCAGATATGAAAGAGCTATAATAAATGACAAAGCACGTGGCTTGATATTTATAAGGTATGAAACCAAGGAGGGATTATGTCAGGGAGATCGGAATCGTTTAAAGTGAATCGAAAGCCTATCACAATGGGGCTTTCACAATTTTTAGCCAGTACATATTCTCTTTATTTAAAAACTCAGAACTTTCATTGGAATGTTACAGGGCCTATCTTTAGTATGTTGCATACTTTTTTTGAGACTCAATATGAAGAACTGGCAAAAGCGGTAGATTTAATTGCAGAGCGGATCCGTGCTCTTGATCATTATGCGCCAGGCAGTTATGCAGAATTTTCTAAATTAACACGTATTAAAGATGCAATAGGCAAGAAAAATGCTGAAGAAATGATAGAAGAACTGGTAGCTGATCATCGTTTAATGGTAGATTTAATACGAGAATTAATACCGATTTCTGAAGATTGTGAAGATATTGTCAGTCAAGATTTATTAATTGAGCGATTAAGAACTCATGAAAAAACCATCTGGATGTTAGATAGCTTTTTGGGTTAATCTATGTCCTTTTAGGTAAGGGTGTTTAACTTAACTGTGACCAATACTTAGGTTAAAATGTAATTCCTAGTTTATTAAGTAAGGTATTTAGTGCGTGTTGCATATTTTTCCTGTGCGAGTGTATTACGAAGACACAGATTGCGGGGGTATTGTTTATCACGCCAATTACTTAAAGTTTTTTGAACGTGCCCGTGTGGAGGCATTTCGTACCAAGGGGTTTGAGTTAAATAAATTACTTTGTGATTATGATATTCAATTTGTGGTACATTCTGTTCAACTAGAATTCTTGCAACCTGCGCGTTTAGATCAATTATTATATATAGTGACTAAAGTCACAGAAGTACGTTTTGCAAGCATCAAGTATACTCAAAAAGTATATTTGGAGGAGGTGGAAGGGCCTTTATTATGTAATGCGTATTTTCGTATTGCTTGTTTAAACCGTGATTATCGTCCACGAGGGTTGCCGGATATTTTGTCGAAGGGGATAAGACAGTGACTACAGATCAATCTTTAATTAGTTTATTTACAAATGCTAGTTTACTAGTA
>CADEGZ010000078.1 GCA_902827015.1 uncultured Pseudomonadota bacterium | reverse complement strand
TTTCATGTCTGATTTAAAACAAGGAAAACACTCTCTGAATATTATGAAGATCCCACTGTATCCTTATCAAGAAGAAGAGATGCTCCATTTGGCTTTCACAGAAAGGGCCTTACTGGCGGATGAAATGGGGTTGGGAAAAACGGTGCAAGCCATTGCTGCCTGTCAGTTATTATCTCAGCTACGCGATATCAAAAAGGTATTGGTGATAGCCACTGCTTCTCTTAAAGCAGAATGGGTGGAGCAAATTAATAAGTTTTCAGCCTTGCAAAGCCTTGTGATCGAAGGATCACGCGCCAATCGATTAGCGCAATATCAGCATTCTTCATTTTTTTACTTAACGAATTATGAGCAAATATTAATAGACGGCTCAGATATTCAGCGGTGTTCCAACAAGAACCACCAGAAGATGGGTTAAAAGGCACAACAACTATGTTGACAATCACCGACTCCTACAACAATGCTGGTCTTATCAAAGCAAATTAGAAATGTCCGCTTCTGGCAATTTAAAAATGCCCTCTTTTTAAAATGAAGAAAGATAGAAAACTTATTCAACCATTGACGGTATCGAAGCAACATTTCGGCATTGTGATAGGGGTAAAAGTAAGCGAGCGAATGGAGGGGAGTTAAGGAGAGGAGTCTCGAGCGTTGCGAGGGAAGCTCCTTGACACTCTCCAGGCGCGAGCTACCATCTGCACCTCACAATGCTGAAATTCCACCATCACGAACACTTTCCACTCTAGGATGACACGTGCTGCCAGTTGTTCCATTAAATCATTTAGATCGTTTATGTCTGCCATGTTGTAACGTCTGTGGGTTTGTTTAGGGAGCACTTTAAATGCCAGCGGCTCTTTTGCGGATAGCACTTCCCGGCACCATCGATATGGGTATATACCTTCACTCCGCTGTTTTTGAGACAGCTACCCCTGCGGTCTGGCGTTGTGATTTGGTAAAGTGTGCACTCTAGGGAAAATTCTAGGTTTTTGGATAAGGTGCGATCCGTGTGTACACTCAAGATTCTTTTTAATGCTTCGGGTGAATGATATACAGATCGATGTGCATCTTCTGGATTGGCGGGATCCACCGAAAAGCGTTTGTTGTAATCTAATAAAAACTCAGGTGTGAATGCGTTGGCTGCTTCAATACTATTAATCCCTCGAAGACGCATTTCTTTAACCAGACGGATCTTGTAAGGTTTGATTATTTCGCTCCACACGCCCTTTTGCTTGGGAAGAATGCGCACAAATTAACTCAATCTGAAGGGTTTTCAAGGCACGATGCAATTGTGTGTCTTGGTCTTTTCCATTCGCACCTTTCTTGGTTACCTTAAAGATACCGTGCTTGTCGCTGTAATAGGCCAGAGGTCTTCCGTAGTGTTTTAAGTGTTGTTGGATTAAGTGCATGTATCCCAATGTTGTTTCGGATTTATCAAAATGTAATCCGATAATTCGACTGGTCGCATCGTCAACAAAAACCAGTAGACAACATTTTGGACCGCGTCCTTCAAACCAATCGTGATGGGATCCATCAATCTGTACCAGTTCACCGAAACGGGTTCGACGTTCCCGACTTTGATGAATACTGTACGCCTTCTTTCTGGTGCGTTTCTTCCAAATGCCCGCTGCTATCATCCATTGGCGTAGAGTTTCTTTGCTGAGCTTTAGCCCTTCACAAGCATTGAGCTTTTCAGCAGCGAAGGTTGGTAAAGTCATAATATCGTTCTCGAACTTTGTCGAGTACCAACACTTTAAAATCTACTTTAAAAGCTCGGTTGCCACCATTGTGTTTGGACTTCATTTCCGCAGTGCCTGAATTAATCCAGCGTTTTAATAAGCGGCGCACTTGCCGTTCAGATAACCCCAAGCGCTCCGCTGCTTCTTTTTGTGTTAGAAACCGTTCTTTAACCTCTTTGAGTACTAAAATTCTATCCAATTCAGTCTCACTTAATGTTAGGTTCGACATAATATCAATCTCCACCCATAAATGATGGAAATCAATCTATCGCAAGCAGTCAAAAGCGGACATTATCAAATTGCTCCTACAACAAGGGTGCGTAATAGACAAAGTCGCACAGGATATTCGGCTTTTAACTGTTCTTCCTGACATCAAAAATTGATAGATTTTACTCATAAACCGAAAAATCAAGGATGGAATAAGAGCAAAGAGGCTCAAATACTCCCAACGGTCTTCAAGGTTGACGTCCGGTGGGAGACTACTGTTAGTCGTAACTTTTAGAAAGTTACTTGTTCACAGCCACAATAATAATAAAAGGTGAAGTGACAAGTTCATCTTGCCAGGCATAGCATTCTTCTTTTTTTCCTAAAGGGGACTCAATATTTATAATATTAAGATTTGCTTTAGCAAAGCAGTTTTGATAATCAATTTCTGTCCAATAATGATCTGAAAATTCTATATGCGAGTTATAATGGTAAAATTTTACTGAACTTCCACTAACCCAATTTTTGTTCTCTGGAAAATTTGTAGCAAAATCTAACCACTTTTTTAGAAGGATCATGAAGGTGTTCACTTCCCGTTACTGCAATAAATAAAGAAGCGCTGGATTTCATAACACGTTTTACTTCTTGCTTCTATTAAGTAGTCCACCATCTCTTTTTGAGATCCAATTTCTAATAATACAAAGCCTGAAAAAATCAAATCAAAAGTCAAGTTCTCAAAAGGAATAATTCGATTTTCAATAGAATAGAATCTTAAATCGGGATATTGTAATCGCGCTTGCTGCACCATTTGCTGATTAATGTCTACACCTGCTACATTAAATCCAAGTTCACTCAGAAATCGTGTTGAGTACCCAGTCCCAGATCCATAATCTAAGGCTTCGCCTGCTTGGAGATATTCTTTTATGATTTTGGGAATATCTCGATACCCAAGGTAACGATAAGCGGCATCATGGGTTTTAGTATAATCCAAAGGAGATTTATTATTTTTACAATAATAAATCGTTGCGCTATCAATCGGCATAAAAATTTTCCTATTTAGAAAATAGAAATCGTTAATCAAGCCATAAACCTATTCTTATCCCGCCATTTATTGTCTTTCTATTTAATTATATACCCTGGGGCTCTATATCTTCAGGACAATTTTTTTCCGTTGCAAAAGCTATATTGACAGCCAAAGGAATTAATTCCTTATTTTTTGTGTTGGTTGGAATTCTAAGTGCGATTTGTTTAGCCTTTAATTCAACGGTTGCTATTCTAGATATCCTGCCGCCTTTTTGTGTTATCTCTATCGTGTATTCCCCAAGAGTGGGGGGCATCCAGTATCTGTTCAAATACACACTACTTTCGTCTCTAAGCACTCTATCTTGTGATGATCTTACTATATAAAACGTTGCCCATTTGATATTTTGTATTGCATATATTCATATATATCAGCTTCTCTATCGCAAACTGAAATAACTTGAGGCATTAGCTTTCCTAAACGCGCTCTGAAAACTCTCCTGGAATTTCCCTCCCATTTATAACTTTCTTTATCGTGATATAAACGTTTTCTACGTTTGTGACTTTGACCTCTTTTAGAAGTATCACGGCACCATCGAATTTGATCGATCAAACCTAGCGTTTCTTCAGTTTCTTCGTCAATCAGTTAAAGATGAATAAAAAATCCCTTAGAACCCCTTCTGTAGCTGTTTTACTTCTACTAGATGTTTATTCTCAATTTCAACCATCACCTCAAAAACAGGCTTCCCAATCTTTGCACATAAATCATTAAAATAATCTAGAATATTTCCTGCATCAGCCCACCATTCTTGAGAAACATGATCATGTGTTGGAGTAATCGGATGTTCATAAACCTGTGTTTCTAACGCTCGTGCGGCGTTAACTTTATCTTCTAAGCAAGCGGCTCTAATTTTGCTCAGATGAGATTCCCTTAGTGAAACAATTCCTTGTTCTAATAGTATTGCCGCTTCTTCAGCACTCATTCGACTTTGGCCAAAAATAGGACGCAATTCATCGGCATCGAAACTATAAATAGGCCGCCAAGTTGCCTCAATAATTCTCCTTAAAGTCTCATCACAATCTCTTGGTATATTGAGACGGAAATCTATATTGCGCATATAAGTTCGCATAAAATTGATTGGATTAAGAGAAATCAAACTCCTATCGGTACCCGTTTCATCAAAGATTTTCTGGCCATTACCCGCTATACGCAATAAAATTAACGCATAGCTAAATAAGTCAGAAGTAGCATCGTAACCACATCCTAATACGACTTCAGGTGCCAGCCAACATTGGGTTCCACCTCCTGTGCCGCTTCGTGTCATGAGGCTATGTGTAGATACTTTGGAAAGTCCAAAATCTGAAATTTTAGCAGCATAAGCGCCGCTTCCTGTTTTAAATAGAAGTATATTTGAATCTTTTAAATCATGATGAACCATTCTATTCCTATGGATTTCTGCCAATCCACGCGCTATATCTAAAGATAACTGAAGCTTTTGCTCTAATGGAATAGTCTTTCCTGATTTACTAATTTCATCTAAATATTGTTCAAGAGTTATCTCGCCTCTTTCCATAATCAGTGAATATTTAGTCGTTCTACATGATTTGCCGCGATGCTTTGCTATGCCATATAAAAATACAATATTTTTATTGCCGGCAAGAGAGCTGAGTTGTCTAGCCTCGTTAAAAAACGTTTCTACCCCTGACGCTCCCAACAGTTCTTTTTCTATAGATTTTATAACAACGGAGTGTTCTCTTCTTTCACTATCAACATATTTTCCTCCGTATACCTTTCCAACTGCTCCCTGTCCGATGGGTGGTAAACGATTTCTCTCCCCGTCTCTGTCTTTAAATAGCTGACCTCTGTGTATAACCAGCTCTCTCAATCTATCTTGCTTGATTAACTCTTCAGATTCATCTTCACTTTCGGCAGAATCTTGATGCGCAAGAAGATGTTCCCTTAACCCATCCGTTGCCGCAATTAAAAATCATCTATAATACTCTCTTTCTGTAGGATTATCAATGGCAACAATGCTTGCGTTAGTTACTGCATCTTCCATCATTCTATAACGCAAAGCTATATTAGCCTGCTCATCAAATCTGTGTGCCAAAAAGCGCCGCTGTGCAGCTTCGATAAAATTTCTCTCATCGATTAACAATCTATGATAATGCGCTCTTTCGTTAACATCTTGAATATTAAGGGTACCGATAACACCAATGGCTTCAATAATAGCTTGATGGCAGGAGTCTATCGCTTGGTCCTGAAACTGATGTTCAATAAAACGTCGTTGAGCTCCTTGTATTGAATCCCTTAAAGAGTACATTGCAGTTTTTAGCAGACTCATAAGATAAGGTTTAGCACCAACATCTATGTGAAGCTCTTCAACACCATTAATACTCTGAAGAATGACCCTTTGACGCGCAATTATGTCCTCTATAGTTTCAAAATGGTATTCATTAAATCTTTGCTGCGCTAGCTCTTGAGCTTGTCGTCGTGCTTGCTCCTGGCTTTGCTGCGGCTGTCTGGATGTGTTATTGCCCATGATTTTTCCCTAGCTTACCTAATTAAACACTAATCATAATAGTTTTGTTTCCCTAATTTATTCTGAACAGTTAAGTACAGCGCTTTATCAAAGGAAAAAGCTGAAAATTGTCTCCACGGTTCGTCTCATGGTAGCTTCATTCTACTCTTCGAAAAGCAGCTACTCGATAAGATAAGGTTTGGCAACCTCGTTCAGAAAGTAATTTTCAAATTCAACCTTTAATATTCACAAAAATATTGGGCCTCAAATTTTTGACTTTAACTTTGCCATCGGATAATTCAACGGACTTTTAGCACCGCCTTAGCGGGCACATTTCTAAAACCACACAAAACACTTCTAATATGGGATTTACTATACCCTAAAAAGCTTGGCTAAATCCGACTTAGAGCCAACCACATTAAGAACCTTTTTGAATGCTTTATTCTTCATCTCGGTATTATGCTTCATAATGAAGCGTATTGTCAAATTATTTTGGAGGAACTAAAGTACTGCAATTTTTGTAGGTCTTGAAACTCTTTAAGTTTTCAGATAATCCCTTATTCGGCATATTTTTAAACGTGAGTTTAGCAAAATCCGAACAGTAAATGTTATAGTAGAAAAGGTCGAGTATTGTTTTACTTACTAGCGACTTTCTAGCAGATGGTAACCGTGCTTTTAGATAAAATAAGTAGAATAGATAAATTAATGCTTTTAACGGGAAGGACTATAAAGTGGCCTTAATTAGCAAGGGGAAAGAAATTCTTGTTTCAGATAATTTCTGGATATGGGTTTGTTCAGTGTTATTTACACTTTTAGGTATTTACACAATGGCAATGCTTATTTTAAAACAATTAGAAGAAATTGCAGTAGAAGTACTCAGATAAAACAATTAAATGAGACAATTGATAAAAGGGGAGGCCATCATTATTCAATTTTTGGACATTGGGCTATTTGGTGAGTTTGTTAAACTTATGAGGAAAAAATATGAAAAAAAGATAATGTTGTTTATTTTCGTAAAGGAGCAACAAAAAGAGATGTTGATGGATCTTTAGTGATTAGTTACATGAAAGAAAAAAATTTTGTTATCATTGATGACTTTTTTTGTGAGGCTAAAAGTGGGGATAAGTTAATAAATGTCGACCTAGCCGTTACCGTAATAATTAGATTGTTTGAAGACTTATTTTCATCACACGCTGATGAAAAGGTTCCCAAAATTCTTCAAGAGTTTATTAAAAATTTAGAGGCTTTGAAAAATGAATCAACATCAGAAGAAAATACCGATGATAAAAGCGGAATTTACTGTTATTAAAGTCCAAGATGCCTTTTTTAACTGGGAGTCAACTTCTGTTTTGAAAGTTCATAGGTTGGTAGCAATCAAATTACAGCCTGGGTATGGCTGCCTAATAATATGATTTTTACCGTTTAATAGTTACTTGTCTGGCCCTCATGGCGAATTAGACCCGGCTATATAATTGCCCCCCACATTTTTATGTTCTCATGCGGGCAGGCAATTGGACCGCGCCTTACGGTTGGTCCAAACAGCTAAGTTTAAAATTAGAACAATCCGCAGCACAAGCGAAGCTTTTGGAAAAAAATAGGGGGGTTATCCGCTGCTAACCGGATTTTTGTCGAATGTGGTTGATAATTTTTTTGCAAAGGTACACAGTGATCTTATCAATGATGGAAATTTTTATTGATGACGAGGAGGTTATTTATGCAAATGATTAAATATCGTCCAATGACTTTTATAAAAGATGTCCAAAATGAAATAAACCAATTGTTTCACAAACACTGGTTACATGATGATTCAGGATCCACAATCAGCCAGTGGTGTCCTCAAGTAGATGTTAAGGAAGAAAACGCGCAATTTGTGGTGATAGCTGATTTGCCAGGCATAGAGCCAAAAGATATTGAAGTTTCAATAGACAATAATGTGTTAAGCCTCAAAGGTGAGCGAAAATTAGAACGTAATGTCAAAGAGCAGGATTATTCCCTTATTGAACGCTCTGCTGGAACTTTCTATAGACGATTTACTTTACCTAAAGAGGTAAAGGGCGAACAAATACAAGCCAAGTATAAGAGTGGTGTATTAACCATTACTATCCCTAAAAAAGAACAGCACACTGCCAAAAAGATTGAGATCGAAGAAGATAATAGTTTACTGGAGAATAAACGATGAGTAATTACACTGACTTTTATATGAGATCTAATTGGATATTCACCCAATCCATTTGTAATTGATTGAATAAATAAGCAAAATGCTATGAAGAGCTATTAGTGATGATGAAATGCAAATTAAAGATTATTGTATTAGGTTTGGTGATACTATCGGTTTGTGCTTATTGTGACAGAAGATTGTGGGGTTCATGGATCTACGGCTCAAAAGGTAGCCAAACAACCTACTCTTTAGGATAAATTAGAAAAAATGAAGATTGAAAAAGGCGGCAAATAACCGTTAAGGCGAAACTGAAAAAAAAGTAATGGTTTTTGTGTGTTACCTAAAAACATGGCTTGCTGATAAAGTGGTGAGCAAATAGGCTTTTCGCAAATATTGATAGGTAAAAAATAAAGAGCCAAATGAAGAGGCACTATAGCTCATTATCTTTTTGAAAACTCTGGCAAGACCAGCTACGCAGACAAGCCAGAGCAGAATCGCATATTCAGCATCATCCGCAAAGCGGTCTCACCAGGGATAGTGTAACTAAAAAATAGACTTAAAAGTACTATAAGAATAGATACCTTTTAAAATTTGTTCTAATCGATAGTAATGCATTAAAAAAACAAATGGTTGGCGATTTTATAAATCATTTTAAATTTATCTTGCATGGATTTGGAGATTTTATTACAATCAGATCCTAAACAATCTGGAAGTTTTAAAAAAATTCAAACTAAGTTAGACACGGAGGAAGAGCATGTTCTGGTATATTTTTTTTTAGTGTTGCTTGTCAAACTTGTTATGTGGCCTTTTGCTCAAAATAAAGCCATCCGGGCTTTGCAAAAATTTCCGTTGACTGAAGGGATCAATTTTGAAGGTACATGCAGATAGAAAATTTTGCCATAGTGTGAAGTGAAAGGCACTCGTGTAACGCTATTTCGATCCTCAGTCAAACCTATAGATTTAATATTTGCATGGCATAACGAAGCAACAGTAGCGCCGCATTAGATTCAATATGCCCAGCCAATATATCTGTTAATCCCAGTTTTTTAGTTTTAGACAAGATGGGGATAGTAGACAGGTTCTTTTTTAGCCATTGAGCGATTTCTTCCCGCTCAAAATAACTTAAGGCGGCATAGCGTTTTTCAGTAGCCTCATTTAACTGTTTTTGCTGTTGGTTATAGTCAGAAAAATGGTTGCCCACTTTTTTCTCTTTCATGGTTGCACTGACTTGTTTCATGGTGATCCCTTTTTCATTATCAAGCTTAATGACATAATTGTTTCAAAAAAATACAGATAGTTCAAGAGGGCGTTGAAGTAACCAGGTGTTTATAATTCATTAAGGGGTTGGCGAGGAGGTAATCGATTTTATTTGAGGTTGCCAAGAATATGTCAGATCAAGATTGTGGATTAGAATTAAAAGCCTAGTAACCCCCTTTTAATTACTGATATTAAGCAATTGTTGGATTAGGTATTATTGATGTCAGTTGTAATATACTGTATGGGCGTTGTTGCATAAATACGTAGGAAGTAAGGAAATAGACTAGAGAGCCGTCTTTAGTTAGAGTGTTACTGAGGTCAACAGTAACATTTCAGTAACAATGGAGGCTCTCTAATGAGATCTAATCTAACATATCGTATAAGGAATTGGCCAGACTATAACCGCAGCTTAATTGCCAGAGGAAATCTCACTATCTGGTTCAGTGAAGAGATGCCTACGTTGTGGTATGCCAAAGCTCGGTCTGAACGTTCTCGTGGTAGACCTTACACTTACAGCGAACGTTGTGTAGAAGTGGCACTGACGCTGCGCAGCCTATTTCACTTTCTCTTACGCACTACTCAAGGCTTTATAGAGGGGCTTTTTCAGTGGTTAAATCTTGGTTTACGTGTTCCTCATTATACACAACTTTGCCGACGTGCAAGTAACAAAAGTTCAGTATTATTCAATTCGAAGCAAGGATAAACCCACAGATTTAGTAGTAGATTCTACTGGTCTTAAGATTTATGGTGAAGGAGAATGGAAGACGCGAGTGCACGGTAAACAAAAACGGCGCGCTTGGCGAAAATTTCATCTAGCCATCGATTTAAATAATCGGGAAACAGCGGCCATTGAACTCACAAGCGTTCGTGTTCATGACGAAAAAGTATTGCCATTCTTAGTAAAAGAGCAGAAAGACATCGGAAATGTTTATGCCGATGGTGCTTATGTTTCTAAAAATTGTTTTGATGCTATTGCAGAAATTGGTGGAGAACCAATAATTCCTCTACACGCTAAAATGGGAGTGGCAAGGAATAATCCTTCGCGTGGTCAATTGTTACGAAATCAGTTAATTCAAAAAATTCGGGCAGCTGGAGGAAAAGGAAAATGGAAAAAAGAATCTACTTATCATAAGCGTTCTCTAGTGGAAAATCAGATTTTTAGATTCAAAAAAATTTTAGGAGGAACGCTGTCCAGCCGTATTTTTGCCAACCAGATAACAGAAGCAAAAATAAAGACATTAATTCTAAACACTATGACTAGCCTAGGAATGCCACAATCCTACAAAGTTGCATAACAAAACTACTTATTTATGAAACCTCATGGAGAATCACTTACAAGATTTCTAGAAATAGACCATTTTTAACAACAGTGAAGGGCTATAGAATCAAAGAGTATAGGGGAAGGATTCCCGATGGCCAGGAAGCCAACGCTCTTACCAATACTCTCAATATTCACAAGGAAAAGTGCTTATTGAGAGACCACCCTAACTTTCAGGACTTTAAGCTAACTCATTTTTTTTCCAAAATGAAATGAACTGTGTCATATGAGCGGGGTCTTGACAAGTGCTGTAGGGGAAAAGGTTATTGATTTTTAAAGTTTTTTCTGGTCAAAAATTGAACTGAAGTTCTGTAAATTGAACTGAACTTTTGTAAATGATAATTATTATAAGCTCTTTTTAAGATCACGATAAAAATTTTCGTGAGTGCCTAAGCCTATCAGTACTAT
>CADEGZ010000077.1 GCA_902827015.1 uncultured Pseudomonadota bacterium | reverse complement strand
CCCTTATGTTGAATTCGCTGCGTCAACAATCGTCCAACACGCGGCGTTTCACTTGTTTCACTGCCTCTGCAGGGTGGTTATCAACGGGCACGACAACTTGCCCCGCATCGAGCAGCAGTCGCGGACGAGGACGGCCAGCGCCGACTCGATCCGGCGCAGGTCTTTCAGCTTCTTGCGCACATCGCCGAGCTTTGCTTCGGCGAGCTGTCTCGCCTCGTCACAGTGCGTGCCGTCGTCCAGTTTCAGCAAGCCCGCAACCTCGTCGAGGCTGAAGCCAAGGCGCTGTGCGGCCTTCACGAACCGCACCCGCGCCACGTCCTTCGCCTCATAGCGCCGAATGCGGCCGTAGGGCTTGTCCGGCTCGGGTAGCAGCGCGCGGCGCTGGTAGAAGCGCACGGTCTCCACGTTGACCCCGGCCGCCTTGGCGACGGCCCCGATCGTCAGTCCCTGCTGATCGCTGTCCATCCCGCTTGACTCCGTACATGAGTACGGAAATAAGCTTACGCCATCGTGTCCCCGACACACCGAGGAAAGTGCATGACGGAATCGCAGACCGGGCGTGGTGCGCTCTTCGCCGGCGGACTGGCCGCGTTCCTCGCGTCAACCTGCTGCCTGGGCCCGCTCGTGCTGGTGGCCCTGGGCTTCAGCGGCGCGTGGATCGGCAACCTAACGGCGCTGGAGCCCTATCGCCCGTTCTTCATCGGCGCTGCGCTTGTCGCCATGTATTTCGCGTGGCGTCGCATCTATCGACCGGTGCAGCAGTGCAAGCCGGGCGAGGTGTGCGCGATCCCCCAGGTGCGGTCCACCTACAAGGCCGTCTTCTGGTTCGTGGCCGTGCTGGTGCTGATCGCGCTGGCCTTCCCCTATGTCCTTCCGCTGTTCTACTGACCAGGAGTGCTCCATGAAGAAGCTGATCTTGATCGCGGCCCTCGCCATGTCCGGCGCGGCCGGTGTCCAGGCAGCGCCGCAGACCGTGACGCTGGACGTGCCGGGCATGACCTGCGCGGCGTGTCCGATCACGGTGAAGAAGGCGATCTCGAAGGTCGACGGCGTGAGCAAGGTCGACGTGAGCTACGAGAAGCGCCAGGCCATCGTGACCTTCGACGATGCCAAGGCCAACGTGCAGAAGCTGACCGCGGCGACCGAGAACGCGGGCTATCCGTCCACCGTCAAGCGCTGAAGCCGCAGCGATCGAGGAGGACAATATGAGCGTCATGACGCGGGTCGCGGACAAGGCCGGAGCGCTGGGCAGCATCGTCTCGGCGATGGGTTGCGGGGCTTGCTTCCCGGCCCTGGCCAGCCTTGGCGCAGCACTCGGGCTCGGCTTCTTGAGCCAGTTCGAGGCCGTGTTCGTCACCGTGCTGCTGCCGCTGTTCGCGGCGCTGGCGCTGCTGGCCAACGCGCTGGGCTGGTTCAACCACCGCCAGTGGCACCGCAGCGTGCTGGGCATGGTCGGCCCCGCCATCGTGCTGGTCGCCAGCTTCACCGTGGCCGAGAAGCTTCTCTACGTGGGCCTCGCGACGATGGTCGCGGTGTCGGTGTGGGACTTCGTCTCGCCGGCGAACCGGCGCTGCGGTCCGGATGGCTGCGCAGTCCCGCCCAAGCACGCCTGAAGCTATCACGCTGCGGCTGCCGGCGGAAGGTAACCCGATGACCGAACTCGCGATCAGCGGCATGACGTGCGAGTCGTGCGCCACGCACGTTCGCCAGGCCCTGGAGAAGGTGCCTGGTGTGCGTTCGGCGCAAGTGTCCTACCCCAACGGAACGGCGCGCCTCACCCTTGCGACTGACACACCCGTGGCGGAGCTCGTGTCGGCCGTGGCCGCCGCCGGATATCGCGCTCGCGTGCCCGAGGCTGCCTCCGGTCCGTCGCGCGACGGATTCCTCGATAGGGCACGCAGTTGGCTTGGCAGTGGCCAGAAGGAGCGCAGCGGCGGCGATGCGTCGCACGTTGCCGTCATCGGCAGCGGCGGCGCCGCAATGGCCGCGGCGCTCAAGGCGGTCGAACGCGGTGCGCGGGTCACGCTCATCGAACGCGGCACGATCGGCGGCACCTGCGTCAACGTCGGCTGCGTGCCGTCCAAGATCTTGATCCGCGCCGCGCACGTCGCGCACCTGCGGCGACGCAGCCCGTTCGACGCTGGCGTCTCCGCTGCCGAGCCGATCATCCTGCGCGACCGGCTGCTCGCGCAGCAGCAGGCGCGGGTGGACGAACTGCGCCACGGTAAGTACGAGAGCATCCTGCAGGGCACACCGGCCATCACGGTCGTGCACGGCACGGCGCGCTTCACGGATGCCCACTCGTTGACGGTGACCCTACGCGACGGCGGCGAGCGGGTCGTGCCGTTCGACCGCTGTCTGGTGGCTACCGGTGCCAGCGCGGCGGTGCCGGCGATCCCTGGCCTCGCAGACACGCCGTTCTGGACCTCGACCGAGGCGCTGGCCAGCAGCGAGACGTCGCCGCGGCTGGTTGTGATCGGTTCGTCCGTCGTCGCAGTGGAACTCGCTCAGGCCTTCGCGCGCCTGGGCAGCCAGGTCACGATCCTCGCGCGCAACAAGCTGTTCTTCCGCGAGGACCCAGCCATCGGCGAGGTACTCACCGCCGCGTTCCGCGAGGAAGGCATCGAGGTGCTCGAGCAGACGCAAGCCAGCCGCGTCGCTCATGCTGGCGGCGAATTCGTGGTGATGACGAACCACGGGGTACTGCGCGCCGACCGGCTGCTGGTGGCCACGGGACGCACGCCGAACACGGGCGCGCTCAACCTCGAAGGCGCCGGCGTGAAGGTGGACGGTCGGGGCGCCATCGTGGTCGACGGCCACATGCGCACCAGCGCACCGAACATCTATGCCGCAGGCGACTGCACCGATCAGCCCCAGTTCGTGTACGTCGCGGCCGCCGCAGGCACGCGGGCGGCGATCAACATGGCTGGCGGCAATGCAGCACTGGACCTGCGCGCGATGCCGGCTGTCGTGTTCACCGATCCGCAGATCGCGACGGTTGGTCTCAGCGAGGCCGAAGCGCACCAGGGGCGGATCGAGACCGACAGCCGCACGTTGACGCTCGACAACGTGCCGCGCGCGCTGGTCAACTTCGACACGCGCGGCTTCATCAAGCTCGTGGCCGAAGCGGGCACCGGCCGGCTGCTGGGCGTGCAGGCGGTCGCCGCCGAAGCCGGCGAGGTCATCCAGACCGCCGCCATTGCCATCCGTGCCGGCATGAGCGTGCACGACCTCGCCAACCAGTTGTTCCCGTACCTGACGATGGTCGAAGCCCTGAAGCTCGCGGCGCAGACCTTCACCAAGGACGTGAAGCAACTGTCGTGCTGCGCCGGCTGAGCTCAGCGGGACTTGAACAAGGAACGTCGCGGAGCATCGCCACCTGCGGCAAAGCTCGTGAACGGTCGTCCCTGACAACCGTTGAAGGCGCCGTCGGCCATGAGAGCCTGATCGGAGATCAACTCCGAGGCATCCCATGCAGCCGCTCCGACTCACCCTCAAAGGCTTCCGCGGCATCCGCGACGGCCTGGGCCGCGACGAAATCACCCTCGACCTCGAGCGCCTGGCGGACGGCGCCAACCTGATCGCCATCGTCGGCGCCAACGGCAGCGGCAAGTCGACGATCATGGACTGCCTCACGCCCTTCATGGGACTGCCAAGCCGGGTCGCGTTGGCCGGTGCGGGCGGCTTCTCCTACTACGACCACGTCTACCTGCCCGAGAGCGTGAAGGACCTGACCTGGGCGCACGAGGGCCGATGCTATCGGTCGCAGATCGTCATCCGCCTCAACGGCCGCCGCCGCACCGAGGCGTTCCTGCACACGCTCGACGATGCCGGATGCTGGCGGCCGGTGCAACTCGATGACGGTATGCAGTCCGACGGCCGGGTGGAGACGTACACGCGCTGCGTCGAGAGCCTCTGCGGCAGTGCCGAGACGTTCTTCACCTCGGTGTTCGCCGCACAAGGCAAACGGCAGCTCAGCACCTATCGCAACGCTGAAATCAAGACGCTGCTGGCCGACCTGCTCGGGCAGGAGGAGATCCAGGAACTGGGCCAGAAGGCCGCAGAAATCGTCCGCCTGCTGAAAGCGGGACTGGCAACCCAGCGTCAGGAACTGGCCGGGCTCGACGCGGAGGATCAGCGCCTCGACGCGGTGCGCCGAAAACTCGACGGCGCCGACGATCGTGTGTCGGCGGCCGAGCGCGCGAAGACGGCGGCACAGGCCGCCCTGGAGGCCGCCCAGGCGCGGCACGCCCGCGTGGTGGTCGAACGCGAGCAGTCGCAGGCTACCGATGCCCGGCGGGCACAGCTCGTGGCCGAACGGCAAGCCGCGCTGGCAAGCGCGACTCAGGCGCTGCGCGCGCTCGATGCTCAGGAACAGGCCGAGCAGCAGCGGCTGGAACGCCTCGATCAGCGGGTCGCCAGCCGATTGCAGCAGGAACGACAGCGGCGGCGGGCCTTGGGCCAGTCCCGGCAGCGATGCCTGGTGGTGCTTGCCGAGGCCGGCGCGGTGCGGCACGCCGAAAGGCGCCTGCCGCTGGCGCAACGCGTGCAGACGCAGCGCAGTGCACGCACGCAGGCGTGCCGCGAGCAGGTTCATCAGCTGACGCAGTGCCAGGGGGCGGTACGTCTTGCAGAGCAGCGCGTCGCCGGCATCGAACGGGACGCGGGTCGGGCCGTGCTGAAGGCCGAGGAACTGGCGCGCCGGTTCGGATTGACCGGCGAGGTGCCTTGCGCCGGCACGGACCTGCAGGGGCGTTGCAAGCTGCTGGGTGATGCGCGCGAGGCGCAGGCGCTGATCCCGAACGCCCAGGCGCAGGTCGCTCGGCTGGCCGGCGAGAAGTCCGAGGCGAAACGGGAGCTCACCGACGCACGCCAGCGCTACGAGGCACTGGCCGGCGCGCCGCAGGCCCTGGCGCAGGCCGAGTTCCACGAGACCGTCGCACGCGAGCGGGTGAACCGCTTGTCCGTGATGTGCTCGAAGGCCCAGGCGTGCGCGCAGGCGCAGGCGACCTTGGTCGAGGTCGAGCGGGAGCTGCAGGCGCTGGGGCCCGAGGTGGGTGACGGTGCCCCCGCCGAGACCGCCGACGAGCGCGCGGAGCGCCAACAGATCGCCGCAGCGCGGGCGGCGATCGGGCAACAACGGGATCTTCAGAGCACGCACTCCGGCGCGGCGCTGGCGCGCCTGGATCAAGCGCTCGGGTCGCTGCCTCCCGCCTTCGACGAGCAGCAGGTCGCGCAGGCTGCGCGGGCACTGGGCGCCGCGCGGGAAGCGCTCGCCGCAGCCGAGCAGTCGATGCTCACGGCGGTGCGCGAGGCGCAGACGCTCGACGAGGTCGCCAAGCAAGAGGGCGTGCTGGATGAACGTCGCGAACGCCTGCGCGCGCATTGCGCCCGCGTCGAGGATGAACTGGGCAACTGGAGCCTCTTCGCGCGCTGCATGAGCAACGACGGGCTGATCGCGCTGGCGATCGACGACGCGGGGCCTGCGCTGTCGGCACTGGGGAACGACCTGCTGCTGGCCTGCTACGGACCGCGCTTCACGGTGTCCATCCACACCTTGCTGGAAACGTCCAAGGGCGAGCAGAAGGAGGGCTTCGACATCGTCGTGCACGACGGCGACACCGGCGACAGCAAGAGCGTCAGCATGATGAGCGGCGGCGAGCGGACCTTGGTGGAGCTGTGCCTGACCCGGGCGATCGCGTTGTACCTTGCCCGCAACACCGGGCGCCGCTACACGACGCTGTTCACCGACGAAGCAGACGGCGCACTGGATCCGCAGCGCAAACGCATGTTCATGGCGATGAAGCGGGAAGTGCTGCGCCTGGGCGGCTACGAGCGCGAGTTCTTCATCTCGCAGACCCCCGAGCTGACGGCGATGGCGGACGCCGTGATCGACATCGACGCGCTGAGGGCGGACGGGTGCGATGCGGATCGGTGCGTGTCGCTGGCGTAGCCGATGGCGTCGCAGCGGCATCGATCACTGCGGCCCGGGCCCTGGCGTGCGCAGACGCGCTGCGCCGGCGTGCCCACCGACGCTCCACAGGTAGGCATGATCGAGAATCGGTTCGCATCCCGGATCGCTTCGGGCGAGTCGTTCCAGGGCACACAGCAGTTGGTCGGCTACGCCACGGTGCCCATCGATCACGGCCAGCTTGAAGAGCCGCAACAGTCCTCGCGCGAGCACGAGGTTCGATCCGAGGTCGCAGTTCATCGCAGACCTCCATACGGGACACCACTGCCCCATTGCTTGCAGCGTAGACCTTGTCCCCGTGTCAAGGTCAACTCCGGTTCCCGGGTGAGCGCTGCAATGGGATCACCTGGGGCCTGTGGATCCGGCGCAGGTCGGCCAACTCCCGATCGCGCCGCTCGAGCTGCAGCCGCGTCTCTTGCCAAGCCGCGAAGTAGTGGTCGACCAGCGCGGCCAGCTTGGCGAGGTGTTCGCGCAGTTCGCGATTCTCCCGGCGCAACTGGGCGGCGACGCGCTTCGCAGCCTCGGGCCGATCGCGGTGGCGGCTCTGGGCGTCGTGCAGCGCCAGCAGCACGTCGCGGTGGTACCGGTAAAGCGCGTTGCGCGAGATGCCGGCCGACTCACAAAGCGCCTTGGCGGTCAGCTCGCGCGGCGACAGGCCGGCGCCGTGCTGGCGAACCATCTCCGCCAGGGCGTCATGCAGGCGCTGGGCAGCAGGCGGTTCTGCGGAGCTGACGGGCGTCTTCCTAGGCATGATCAGTCTCCTCGGCTGTGTCCGAGCCGAGCGCGCGCAGCAGGCCACGGGCCTCGTTCATGCGCGCGCGGACGATGCGCAACGTCTGCAGCGGCAGGGCGGGTTCGTTGAGAAGCCTCTCGCTGCGTCGCACCTGTTCGAGCCAGTACGGCCGGTGCTGCGCCGAGACGACGAAGTTCTGGCAGCGCGCGCAGGTCGAGGGCTCGCGCCGGGCTGGATTGGGCCCGGTCGCGTTGCCGAGGCAGGCGCTGTGTTCCTCGCGGTAGACGCAGTAGCCCCAGTCGCACACGCCGAGCACCAAGCCGGCGTCGACGAGCAAGCGGGCGTAGCTCCTGAGGTCCTGCTTCATGCGGCTGCCCCGAAAGCGCGGGCGCTTGGCGACGATCTCGGCGCCCGCGCGCCCGCCGAGCCCGGGCGCCGCCAGCATGTGCTCCCACGCGGCGACGGACTGGTTGAGGATCTCGGCGTCGATCTCCTGGTTGAGCCGATAGTCGCTGCCGACGTAACCGTGGTCGGTCTGCGCGCGCTCGCGGTGGCCAAGATGCTGAGCCAGCGCGAAGAGGCAGCTGCGGTCGCGCAGCGCGGCAAACCTGGCGAAGGTCTTGCGCCCCTGATGCGTCGTCAGCCTCCAGGGCTTGTCGAGGTGCGACAGGCCGAGCGCGGCGCCGAAGCGCCGCAGCAGATGGCTGACGCGCGGGGCCGACGCGATCTCCAGCAGTTCGGGCTGCACCTCGTGCCACTCCCACGCGCCGTTGCCACGGCGCCGGCGCAGCCACAGTTCCGGGCGAGCCGTGAGGGCGCGATGCGGCTCGGACAGCGCCTCGAGCACCGAGATCGCCTGGACGGCCACGGGCGGTGCGACCCATTCATGGGGACAGCCATCGTAGCCGGGCTGGCGCTTGAAGATGCTGCCGACGATCACGCTCACGGGTGCGCCGGCCGCATCGCCGACCAGCCGCCGCACGCAGCCGGCATGAAGGTGGAGGATCTCGCTGACACGCGGACCGACCATGTAGGAGAGGACCACGAAGCACGCCGCGTAGAGCATGTCGATGCGCCGCACGAGTTCGGACACCGACGTCACCGGCCGCTCGACGCCCGACGTACCCTCGCGTGCCCGACGCAGCGCCCTCGTTGCCCGGCCGACAGGTGCTGAGCTGTGGGGCGGCGCGGCTGCGCTCGCCATCACGCGCCGATAGGTCTCTCGGGCTTGCAGGACATGCGCCGCGTCGTGCGTCACGATCTTGACGGCGGCCTGCAGCAACACCACCGAGACAGTGTCCGGCGTGTACGGCCACGGCCGGCGCAGTCCTTCCCGGGCGCCAGCGGCTTCGTGATGGTTGCTCCCCGGGAACGGGTCGAACGAAAGACCGTCGCCGAGTTCGGCGCGACAGCGGTAGAGGTAGTTGAACAAGGCGAGGTGCCGCTGCACCGTTGAGGCGGCGCGTGTCGAGTGCCTGGACGTCGGAGACACCGACAGCCGGTGCTGGAACTGCAGCAGCGCCGGCCGATCGAGGTCGGCAAAGCGCCTGAGGCCTTCCAGGTCCATCCAGCGCACCAGCAGGCGCAGCGTGTGGAAGAAGTTCAGGACGGAACTCGGCCGCAGCGGCAGTCCCGTGTACAGCGAGCGGCCGCGTATGAGGGCGATCAGCCGCTTGCTGGTTTGCAGCAGCGGGGCATGGCGCGCGTCGGTGAAACTGCAGCCATCCTCGACCGAAAAGTCCCAGTGCAGGCGCACGGGCAGCCTCTCCTCGAGCGCATTGGTGGGCGCAAGGATCCAGGTCGAATCCTCCCAGCGCGAGTTCTTCAGGAACCATGGGCGATCGTCAGAGGTGCCGAGCGTAGTGCCGGCCGAAGTTCTCAGCGCGCTGGATCGCCGTGGTTGCATGGCGCGACCTCACCGCAGGTCAGGCAGCGGGGGAAGCTGCGCCTGCAGCCTCTGGCCGGCGTCGAGCTCGCGGGAGCCGAAGCGCGGGAGGATGTCTTCCTCCAGGATCCTCAGCTGCGGGGCATAGAGTACTTCCCAACGAGCCGGGTACAGGGTCGCCGCAGCGGCGCGCAGGTGATCGCGCGCCTGAAGCAAGCGCGCCAGCGACATCGGGTCGGGCGTGATGACGGCGTTCGGGCAGGTGAAGCAGCCCATGAAGTTCACGCAGAGGTCGCCCTGCCGAGTACCGGGTGCGATGCCCGCGAATGGATCCTTGCAGTCGAAGCCGAACAGCGTGACACCGCGGCCGCGTGGGGGAGGCGATGGTTCAGGCGCAGCGTCGCACCGCGTCTGGCTCGGACCCGACCGCCCTTCGATGTGCTCGATGAATGCACCCTGAAGATCCGCGATGCGCGAGCGGTTCTGTGCTTCGACCAGGGGCGTTTGCACGTAACGAACCGTCGTGGCGACGCTGGCGTGGTTCGCAACGGCCTTGGTGCGCAGCAGGTCACCGCTGGCGCGGTAGAAGCAGCTCAGCACGCTCGGCCGGATGCTCGCCGGAGCGAAGTGCGGCAAGCCATGGCGATCGCAGAACGCGCCGAGCTGATGGTGGACCGTGATGATCGACATCGCGTTGACCGTGAATTGCCCCTTGAACACGAAGAGCCGGTTGCGCTGCGGGGGAGGGGTCAGCGGGATCAGCCGTTCGTTCCAGGCCAGGATGTCCCGTACCAGGGCCGGCGGCCCGAATGCGTCGGCGCGGTCAAAGGTCCGGCGCTGGATGCGCGACGCGCGAGCCTTGAACCACACCAGCAACTCGCGGTCATCGAGCAAGGGCAGGGGCTGCAGGCAGTCGCGAGTGAGGTCGGCGATGGCTTCGGGGTTGCCGGCCGTGTGGATCAGGATCGCCAGGTAGTACGGCAGCAGCGAAACCGCGCGCGGGTACAGGAGGGGAGCCAGTTGCTTGGCGCCGCCGTAGCGGCGAACGGCCTTCTGCAGCCAGAAATTGCCGCTGGCCTGGGTCGTGCGCCAGTCCGGAATGATTCCTCCGTGGCGTTGATCGATCTGTTCGAGGATCCAGCCGAGAGTGCCGGGCTTGTCTGCGTCGGCGGCGCGTTGACGGGCAGCCGATTCGCGGGCCGTGCGCATCTGGGCGATCTCATCCTCACAGGCCTGGAGGATGGCGCGCAGCTGCCGACCGGAAAGCGTCGAGCGCGATGCCCGCGCGGCGGCCTTGTTGGGGAACGGCGAGAAGGGGTAATCGATGCTGGTGATCAAGTCGGGCCGACACCGCTCAAGCCATCGCAGCAGCTGGCGCAATGCCCCATAGACGGCGGCCTGCGTGGTGAGGGCCCAGATCCTGCCGTCGGCACAGCGTTGCGCGTTGAGCCACTCGATGTAGCGAACCAGCATCGCGCGGTCCAGGTCGGCGACCGATCTGAGGGACTGCGATTCGGCGGCGAACCGGGCGAAGGGCAATACCGACTTCCAGTACGAGGCGATGCTGCGATCCGAATGGCCCCCGATATGGCCCCAGAAGGCCTGGGCGAGCGCCAGGCGCACGTCGGCTGGCAGCGGCAACGACGAGAAGTCGATGAGCGTGTGGCGAACCAGGCGAGCCGCGTCGTGGCGCGCCGGCTGTGGCGCGTGCCCCGTTCCGGCCTGCGGTCTGGTGGCCAGGTTCCGCGGAATCGGCGGGCGCCGTGAACTCACGGCTCTGCGCTGCCCGCGAGCAGCGTGTCCAGCACGTCCTTGAGGACGCAGGCGTCGACGGCGACGGCACGCAGGTACCGGTCGGTGGTCTCGATGTGCTCGTGCCCGAGCAGGATCTTCACCACGAGCAGTGGATTGACCTTGGCGCCCTCGCTGGCCAAGTACTCGAGCCGGGCCAGCAGCATGCATGCGAAGGTCGCGCGAAGCAGATGCGTCGTCGCCTTGAAGTTGCAGGCCATGCCGGCCCCGCTGACGGCGCGCTGGTAGGCGTTCTTGCTCACCGGTGCGCCGCGGGCGTTGACGAACAACGCCGGGTGGTGGGCGGCGCGTCCCCTGCGTCGCGCGCGCTTGAGCCACGCGAAGCGAAGCCCCGAGATGTAGCCATCGGTCTCGTCGAGCAGGCTGGCCGGTGCAATCACGTAGCCCGGCTTGCGGCCCTTGCGCGTGATCTCGATGGTGTG